>CAZGFR010000037.1:24882-26975 GCA_964524485.1 uncultured Anaerolineaceae bacterium
CGCAGGAGCCATTCTTCGAGCAGCCAGGTGCGGTGAGAGAGTTTCTCCAATTCGGCGGCGCGGGCTGGGAGCAGGTCGCGGTAGTCGTGTTTGAGGCAGTACAGGTCGGGCGGTTCGAGGCCGACGATGTCGGCTTCTCCGTGCGGATCGAGGCGCTGAATGGCGGTCAGCACCCGTTCGGCGTGATGACGGGCAGCGTCGATGAAGCCTTTCGAGAGCAGGGACGCCCCCGCCCCCACCACGGGAATGACCCGCACGTCCACACCCAGGCGGGAAAGCACATCGAAGGCGGCCTGCTCCACTTGCGGTTCAATGTAGCGCGTGAAGGCGTCGGAGAGGAAGAGGATGCGACGGGTCGAGTTGACAACTCGGCCGACATGAGCGCGCTTGGTCGAATATTTCGGGAAGGGACGCTCGGTCGTGATGCCTGTGATCTTCGCGATCAACTTGCGGGTGGGGTCGAAGCCCATGAGGGCATTCGCCAGCGGCGCGATGGGCGACATCAGCGCCGAGACGGTGTGAAAGTAGCCGAACAGGTAATCGCGCAATTGACGAGGATGAGATTTGTAATACTCGTCCATGAAGGCGAACTTCAGTTTGGCCATATCCACGCCTGAGGGACATTCGGCTTTGCAGCCTTTGCAGGCCAGGCAAAGGTCGAGGGAGGCGAAGGTCTCATTTTCAATGGGACGCTGACGAGCGCGGATGAACGCGGATTCTTTTTTCTCTTCAGCGTTTTCCGCGTGGATCCGCGTCCCATAACCCGAAATCATCGCCCGCAACAGATTGGCCCTTCCGCGCGTGGCATTCTGCTCCTCGCGCGTGGCTTGGAAGGACGGGCACATCACGCCGTCAAACTTGCGGCAGACGCCCTGTCCATTGCATTGTTCGATGGCGTTGGCCAGGCCGTCCTGATGCGAGAAGTCGAGCGGGGTCGGCCAGACCCTGGTGCGGTAGTCCAGGCCGTAGCGCAGGTTGGCGTCCATGCGCGGGGCGTCGATCAGCTTGCCAGGGTTGAGGATCCGCTCGGGGTCGGCGGCCAGCTTGAGGGTCCGAAAGGCGCTCTGCACTTCGTCGCCGTAGATATTTCCCAGCCATTCCGAATGCGAGAGCCCGTCGCCGTGTTCGCTGCTCATCGACCCGCCCAGCGAAATGGTCAGCGCCAGCACAGCCTCCGAGATGGCGCGCAGCTCGCGCACCTGCGTCTTGAGGTTGAGGATGGGCCGAATATGCAGGCAGCCCGCCGAGGCGTGGGCGTAAAACTCGGCCTGCGTGTGGAACTCGTCGAGGATGTGCTGCACGCCGCGCACGAATCCGCCGAGGCGCTCGACGGGGATGGCGCAGTCTTCGATGAAGGCCACGGTCTTGGCGTCGCCTGTGTGCGAGGCCAGGATACCCAGCCCCATCTTGCGGATGTTCCAGATGCGCGACTGGTCCTGAGCGGACTCGGCCAGCACGTCGGGATGCAGCGCCAGCGCCCGCTCTTTCAACGCCTCGGGCTGGTCGCCGCTAAACTCGACGACTAACAACGCCTCCGAGTCACCCGCCAAAATCTGCGCCTGAGCCGCATACGCAGGGACAGCCATCGCCAAACGGACGATGTTGCGCGAGATCAGTTCAATGGCGCTGGGACGATGTTCAAGCAGACGCGGCACGTCGTCGCAGGCGGCGGCGCTCGAGTCATAGTTCAAAACGGCCAGGATGGTGTGCTTCGGCTTGGGCACCAGGTTGAGCGTGGCACGGCGGATGACGGCCAGCGTGCCTTCGGAGCCAGCCAACAGCGGAGCAAGATTGATGGTGGAGGGGGATTGGTAATTGGTAATTGGAGATTGGGAATCGGGGATCGGGGATTGGTAAACGGTCCAGCGGTCGGAGTTGTTGGTCCATTGCGACGGGGTGGAAGGAGACCAGGGAAGCAGGTAGTTGAGTCGATAGCCTGCCGAGTTGCGCCAGGTGGTGGGGTAATGATGTTGGATGGCTTCGGCGTATCGTTCGCGGAGGTCGAGGCAGGAAAGAAGGAAAGAGGAAAGAAGGCTTTCTTCTTTCTTCTTTCCTCTTACATCTTCCACACCAAACTCTTTCCACGTCGCGGT
>CAZGFR010000038.1:0-17304 GCA_964524485.1 uncultured Anaerolineaceae bacterium
CAATTGCATCAGCATTCTGTTTATAATTGACTACCTTCAAATATTTGCAGCATCATAACCGCAATCGGATCTGTCCGGCGGGGTACATATCTGGTATACAGGTATAAATTCCGTCCTACTTCACTACATACCACAGCCTGACCCCCAGATGTGGGATGAAGCTGCAAAAACAAGAATAAATTTCTCTATATTGCGGAATACTCGTTTACGGGTATTCGCTTCAAATCCCATAAACGATCATGCCTCACTCCCTGCCTTTCAGTGCAAGGGAGTGATCTTTTAACGCAACAAGGCGACTCGAAATTGAGTCGCCTTGTTGTTATTTTCTGAATTGACTTATTGAGGATTTGTTCCGGTTGTAAAGTCTGAACGGAACTTCATATGTATCTGTCGGTTCTGATCAATTCGTGCTTCCTCCAAAACTGTATCCACCACCCGCTTTTTCAACACAAACACTTGATGTCTCTCCTCTGGGGTTTGTGGATCGGCATGAATCAGCTCAATCCTCTTTGACTGCAATTCAGCCACTTATTTCTTTATTTGTTCTTCCAAGTCAAGTTGTGTTAAATCATCCTTCGTTCGCTCTATCGTTGTCAGCCTGCGTTGCACTCCTCGCTCCTTCTCATACAGTACGTTCATCTGGGGAGTGAGTTCTTCATCAGACATTTGTTCTTTGCAAGCTTTAGTGATGAATTCCTGACGTTCATCGTTTAGCCTTTTGAGTTCCTTATGCAGACGTAGCTCCTCTCGCTGCATTTGTTCATAGTCTTTCTGCAACCGGGAAACTTTAGCCTCCGCTTCAGCCAGAAGGTAAGCTGGGTTGGTAATAAATTCGCTTACCTTCTCCCAGACTTGGGCTTCGGCTTGTTTGGCGCTGATCGACTTGGGACAATTTGAGGTTCGTAACTCCTTATGAGTCTGCGGGCAGAAATAAGTCCCGATGGGCGTCTTACGCTCGATCCACTCCCCCTGTCTGCTGCGACGGTGGGTTGCCGTTTTTGCTTGCCAGGTCAGGTTACATGAGCATTTTAAATGTCCGGAAAGCAGATAGTCATGGCCGATTTGTTGGGGTGAATTGGTTTTGTTCTTTTCTCGTTGGGCTTTGAACAACTCATAGATGGGGATATCAAGAATTGGCTCCACCGGGATTTGGAAGTTTCGCCATCACGTGACTGTTCCTTGTAGCCATGAGCATACTCCTTAGCGGATTCCAAAATCCCCTGGATGCTGGAGCGTGCCCATTGGATATGTCTTGGTGTACTGCTCCCCTTCTGGGGAGCGTTGCCGGCAATCAGTCTTTCACGGATCTGTAACAGGGAAACGCCCTGGTTCTACCATTCGAAGATTTTCCTGACCCAGTTTGCTTCTTCTTCGACAATGTGGATATTTTCACCTACACGAATGTATCCATAGCGATCTTGCCCTGTGTTGGCTTTGCCCGCTTTTAGTCGTACTTTGACCCCCATTCCCGATCGCTCTTTCATTCCATCCAATTCCATCTGGGCAGCCCAGGCACGGACCGGAGCGATCTTGGAATCGAAATTTTCTTTTGCCAGAAGGATTTCGATCTTGTAATCTTGGACGATCTCCAAGACCGTCAACATGGAGCGCAATCCACGATACAGTCTGTCCTCTCGCCAGGCGAGAATGGCATCGAACTCATCTCTGGCAGCATCTTGGAGCATGGCCAACAAACCAGGACGATCTGAACGGCTGCCTGATGGTTCGACCAGTTTGTTGCCCGCGCGATATTTTTCTACATCGCGATAAACACGCATTACTTGCAATCCCTTTTCCTGAGCCAGATGCAAGCAATCTGTTTCCTGCTCAACAGGGCTGGAATTTGCCCCTTGCGTTTCTGACGATGTACGGATGTAGATCACTGCTTTGCGAGACATTTGGGTAACCTCAATAATAAGTATAGTTGAACCTGCCAATTCAACTATACAGGAGATACTGAATGGGTGGTACCAAAGTTTCACTAAGAAATTCCCGAGTGGCGCCGCAATTAAGCCTTGCGCACGTGGGTATTACAGTGACTCAGCCAATTAATCTCTCAACAAATAAATCGCAGCAATTCCCGTTTTGTTACTTCCATAATCTGAACGAACTGGCACAAATTTATTGTACAATAAATAGCAAACAGATAATCATGAACACTCTTCATGCACATTACCACCCCCCTCAAGTATCCAACCAAACGGGCGGCATTTTATTTTGGATGGAGACATCCGACCTCCCCGCGCCCAAAAGCGGACGCGCCGCGAAAAAAGAAAAATCGCGCCTGCACCCGTTTTGCGCCGATGCTGCCACGCTCCAACACCTGCTCAACATCGATGGCGCGTCTAAAACCATCACACTGCGCCTGCCCGCTGTCAAAGGGATTCCGCTCCCATCCCCACAGTTGATTCACAATTGGGATTTGGATTCCAAAAAGCCAAAACTCACCCCGTTTCTTGTGAATGGGATCTGGATGCGTCCGCTCGAAGCGATATCCACGCTGCTGGCTTTTTCCGCCCAACCAGCAGATGCTTTACTCTCGCCCGCAGCGGATACCCGTTTCTGGAGCATGGCCAGCGCATTGGGTTTGGAAATTCTCGCCGCTCATAAACTCCTTCCCATCATCGTCAACGAAGGCAAGGATTATTACACCCGCTGGCTTCCCGTATTGGACTCACCCAAAGATGCGGCGCGCTTGAAACAACTCGAAGAGGCAATGCCCGCTGTGTGCCGCGCCAACCTCAATGATGTTTCGCCAAAAAAACTATTGACCAGTTTCCTCGATACCTTTTGTGACGCGCTGGCAAGGGAATGGGGAAAATCCGCTGCGCCGAAGTATTATGAAGATTCACCCGCGTCCGGTTGGATAAAAGCGCTGTTCAGCGAAAACGCCCGCGTCCAGTTATCTTCCGCGCAGGCGCAAAATCTCGCCACGAGCCACAAGGCATGGATGCGGAATTTGCACGTCGCGGGTGACGCCGCGTTCCGAATTACGTTTCGCCTACAAGCGCCTGCCTTGCAGCAACAGCCCTGGCAATTACATTTTCTGATCCAGGCAAAGGATGATCCCAGCCTGTTGATTCCCGCCGATGAAGTCTGGAAGAATACCAAAGGCGCGTTGACTCATCTCGGTCATCGCTTCGAGCAGCCGCAGGAAAAACTGCTGACGGGCTTGGGCTACGCGGCGCGCCTGTTCCCGCCCGTCACCGAAAGCCTGAGAAGCAAACGCCCCACCGAATTGACAATAGACACCAACGGCGCATACACTTTCCTGCGCGAGACCGCTCCCCTGCTCGAAGGCGCAGGCTTTGGAATTCTCGTCCCGCCGTGGTGGAACAAAAAGGGCACGCGGCTGGGCGTCAAGGTAAAGATGAAATCGCAGGGCAAGGATGCCGTCAAGGGGCACATGTCCTTCGAAAGTTTGGTCAAGTATCAGTGGAAATTGTCGTTGGGCGAGACCGAGTTAACTGAAGCCGAGTTCAAGGCGCTGGCAAAGTTGAAATCGCCGCTGGTTCAAATCCGCGGACAGTGGGTCACGCTCGACGCGGAACAGATCGAAGCAGCGATCAAGTTTTGGGAGAAGAGTCAACTCGAAGGTGAGATGTCCCTGCTCGACGCGATGAAACTTGGCTTGGGCGGAGAAACGTCAGCAGGTGGATTGCCCATCGACGGAATCGAATCCGATAACTGGTTATCCGAGTGGTTGAAGAAATTCGAGCAAGCCGACAAACTCGAACAACTGGCACAGCCCAAAGGTTTGGATGGTCAACTGAGACCTTATCAACTGTATGGATTTTCATGGCTGGCTTTTCTCCGCAAGTGGGGCATGGGCGCATGTCTCGCCGACGACATGGGGCTTGGAAAAACGATTCAAACGATTTCTCTTTTGTTGAACGAAAAGGGGTCGAAGAAAAAATTACCCGCACCCGCGTTGCTGATCGCGCCCACATCGGTGGTGACAAACTGGGAGCGGGAGATTGGCAAATTCGCTCCAGGGTTGAAAACTTACGTCCATCGAGGGGCGAGCAGACTTAAAGGCGATGACATGCGGGACGCGGTCAAAGGTCAGGATGTGGTGCTGACCAGTTATCCCGTCGCGCGGCTTGATGCGGAAACTTTTCAATCCGTGAACTGGCTGGCTGTGATTTTGGACGAGGCGCAGAACATAAAAAATCCCGAAGCGAAACAGACGCAAGCCATCCGCAAAATCGGCGCAGAGTTCCGCATCGCGCTGACAGGCACGCCTGTGGAAAACCGCCTGTCCGAGTTATGGTCGATTATGCACTTTTTGAACCCTGGTTATCTCGGCGCGAGAAAATCATTCCGCGAGAATTTTGCGCTGCCTATCGAACGCTATAACGATGAGGAAGCGACCAAGCAGTTGAAGCAATTGACCACGCCGTTCATTTTGCGGCGCGTCAAGACTGATCCGCGCGTGATTTCAGATTTGCCCGACAAGGTGGAAACGAAGGTTTACTGCACGCTGACCGAAGAGCAGGCTACGCTGTACGAGGCGGTGGTGCAGGATGTGATGAAGCAGATCGAAGAGAAGGAAGGGATGAAGCGGCGCGGGCTGGTATTGAGCATGATGACTCAATTGAAGCAGATTTGCAATCATCCCGTGCAGTATCTTCATCAAAAGAGCAAGGCTGGCGCGGATGTTTCACTCGACAACCGAAGTGGAAAGCTGGAACGTCTCGGCGAATTGTTGGAGGAAGTACTAGCAGACAATGACCGCGCTTTGATCTTCACACAATTTGCGGAGATGGGCGAAATGCTGGCGGATCATTTACCGAAGGCATTTGGCGCGGCGACACAGTTTTTGCACGGCGGCACGTCCGCGAAGATGCGCGATCAAATGGTGAGGCGTTTTCAGGAGGACGAACACGCGCCGCCGATTTTTATCCTGTCGCTGAAAGCGGGCGGCACGGGCTTGAACCTGACTCGCGCCAATCATGTTTTCCACTTCGACCGCTGGTGGAATCCCGCAGTGGAAAATCAAGCCACCGACCGCGCCTTCCGCATTGGGCAAAAACGCAACGTGCAGGTGCATAAGTTTGTCACCACGGGCACATTGGAAGAGATGATTGACGATATGATCGAATCCAAAAAGGGTCTGGCGCAGGCGATTGTCGGCAGCGGTGAGAACTGGTTGACGGAAATGAGCACAGATGCACTCCGCCGCGTGGTCACATTAAGGAGGGAATAATGCCATACGATTATTGGTTCAAACCAAATAAAGCCATCAAGACCAAAGATGGAATCAAAGCCCAGAGTAAACGCGGGACATTTGCCAAAAGCTGGTGGGCGCAGAGATGGATCACCGCATTGGAACGGCTTGTGGATTCGGGTCGCCTCTCGCGCGGACGAAGTTATGCGCGCAAAGGTCAGGTACTTTCGATTGACGAGACCAAGGATGGGGTCGCGGCACGCGTGCAAGGCTCAAGACCAACGCCGTACAAAATCAGCATCAAGATCAACCACCTGACCAACGCGGAATGGGACAAGGTGATCGACGCGCTGGCGGAGCAGGCCATCTTCACCGCGCAACTACTGGCAGGCGAAATGCCGCAGGACATCGAGCAGGCATTCGAGAGGGCAAAGGTGAGTTTGTTTCCCTCTCACCGCAGCGACTTACAAACCGATTGTTCGTGCCCCGATTATTCCAATCCGTGCAAGCATATCGCCGCAGCGCATTACATTTTGGGCGAACGCTTCAACGAAGACCCCTTCCTGATCTTCCGCCTGCGTGGGCGGACGCAGGAACAAGTCATGCTGGAACTCCGCAAACGTCGCGCGGGAAGCGATGAAACCGAAGATGAAATGGAAGGAACAGAAGTAGTCATTCCGCTCGAAGAACAGATCGAAAACTTCTGGGGTTTGCGCGCGCCGCTGGAGGGATTCGCCGTGTCGATTCGTCCGCCCGTTATTGAAATGCCATTACTCAAACGACTGGGTGAGGCGAATTTTGTCCCTGAGCCTGGGCTGCAAAGCATGTTATCTGCCGCGTATCAGGCAATCAGCCGAAAAGCGATTCAAATAGCATTTAAAGATATATAAGAGGAGTCGTAATAGGGCAGCATGTTGGCGGGAAGGTTGGAGAATTAAGTCGAGATCCATAAGGATGCGTTGGGTTGAAATCGTCTAACATGCAATTATCATTGCATCAATTTGCCATTTATGGCATAATAATTGCATGAAATTTGATGATTTCCTTTCCTTAGTGGGAGATCAGCCGCTTTTTGAAACGGGTTTATTGCTTGTTGGGAATGTGGATCCCAACGACGTACGCCGCCAACTTTCACGCTGGACGCATGCAGGGAAGATTCGTCAACTGCGTCGCGGACTTTATGCCTTTGCATCACCCCACAACAAAGTCGTACCACATCCATTTTTAGTTGCCAATGCACTGGTCCCTGGTTCATATGTCAGCGGGACATCAGCCCTAGCACATTATGGCTTGATCCCTGAATATGTACCCCGCGCATTCAGTGTGACATTATCGCGTCCTTCGCAATGGGACGGTGGGTTCGTCTTTCAGCACCTTGCTCCCCACTTATTTTTTGGTTATCAGTCGATTGAAGTTGCCAAAGGACAGTTTGCTTTCATTGCCCAACCTGAAAAGGCGATTCTGGATCTCGCACACTTAACGCCGAACTCAGATTCGAAAGAATATCTTACACAACTCCGACTGCAAAATCTGGAAAGGCTGGATTTGAAACGGTTACGGGAATTTGCAGAGCGTGCAGATAAACCCAAGTGGAGACGAGTTGCCAGTCAAGTTGCATCATTGGCATTACAGGAAGAAGCTGAATACAAGGAGTTACTGTGAAGGAATATCTGGCCGCATTGATTCGACCAGTTCAGAATCCAAACGAGGCGCGCAACCTGACACGGGAATATTTACAGGCACTGATCTTACAAAGCTTGCAGCGAGCAGGCGCTATGACCGCACTTGCTTTTCATGGTGGCACAGCACTGCGATTTCTTTTCTCGCTCCCACGATTTTCCGAAGATCTGGATTTTGCGCTTGAAGGAAACCCTTCTACTTACGATTTCCGCGCATATCTGCAATCCATTCGGAAAGATTTGGAGGTGCAGGGATATACCATCACGTTCAAAGTGAATGATGGAAAAACGGTCCACAGTGCCTTTGTACGTTTCCCCAATCTTTTGTTTGACTTGAGCCTATCTCCCCATCAGGATGAAATTCTGGCTGTGAAAATCGAAGTTGACACCAACCCGCCTGTTGGAGCCAGACTGGCAACTTCGCTGGTCCGCCGCCATGTATTACTTAATCTACAGCATCACAATCAATCATCCCTGCTGGCTGGCAAACTCCATGCGATTTTGCAGAGACCTTATTTCAAAGGGCGTGACCTGTACGATATGATGTGGTATTTAAGCGACAAGGAATGGCCTGTTCCTAATTTGGACTTGCTCAACAATGCGTTGAAACAAACCAATTGGTCTGGAGAACCTTTATCGTTACAAAACTGGCGTAAAGTAGTGCGCAAGAAAATCGAATCCACACCTTGGGAACAGGCTGTGGATGACGTCCGTCCATTTATCGCATTGCCAGATGATCTTGAACTACTAACAAGAGAGAATTTGCTTAATCTTCTCAAATAACTGTCACACAATCAAAACGATATGCCTAGTATGACATATATCATGTATATGGGTATAAATTCCAGTAGCGGTCAAGTAACAAGTGACAGGTTGTAGCGGATGATAAAGAGCCTGGTTACAGTTTCATGCATAACATCTGACTTTGAAAAGGAGAGCGTTTTTCTGACAAAGCGCGCACACGATTGTCTCAAAGTACAATACCAATGTTCCATGTGATTGGTTTGTCCGCTGCCCTTGCCAACACATTCATGCGTTTCCACAGGAAAAACTAGTTGATAGGCCTCCCAGAAGTCACTGTAACTCTGGCAACCTCTGTAGGCCGGCGGGATTTGCTCCCACAACTTGCGGCAGCTCGCCTCACTGCGGCCTCCGATTTATGGTCCTGGATTGTCTCCAATACCGTCAACATTGAGCGCAATCCACGATACAACCTGTCTTCGCGCCAGGCGAGAATGACATCGAACTCATCTCTGGCGGCAGTTTTGAGCATGGATTGCAAGGCAGGACGATCTGAGCGGCTGCCCGATGGTTCGATCAATTTGTTGCCCACCCGGTACTTTTCTAGATCGCGATAAACATGAACGACTTGCAAGTCTTTTTCTCCTACCAGACAGCGACAATCTGTTTACTGCTCAATTGGGCTGGAATTTTCCCCTTGCGATTCTGAAGAGGTGCGGATGTAAATCACTGCTCTGCGAGACATTTGAAAACCCTTCATAAAAAAAAGAACCTGCCATTACAACTATACAGGAGATACTGAATGGGTGGTACCAAAGTATCGCTAAGAAATCAGTCAATACCGCTGTCATGAATCCCTGCCCATGCGGCTATCATAGAGATTCTCAAAAGCCTTGCACCTGTGCAACTGCTGTAGTTACCAAATATCAGAAACGGATCTTGGGACCATTGTTAGACCGCATTGACATCCATATCAAAGTGCCACGTGTGGATTATGAAAAGCTGTATGCCTCGGGACGGGTCCCAGACGTTTGGATTGTCGCCTAATTCGCTTTGATTCTGCTTTTGGAATTCAGTGGACAGACCATGTAATTGTGCCCTACCGGTTCTAGACCAAATGTAAGAAAATCAAAAATCCAGGGAGGGTGAGGGCAGCATCAACCAGCAAAGGCCCAATCGCCTCCTGTGAGAGGAGAAAGGGGAATTGAGCCAATCCAATAAGTGCTGCGCTGCTGATCACCAGACCCATTCTCCCCTGTTCATACGAAATCGTTGCTGCGATCAATAATAGGGCGGATGTGACCCAAATTGTATTACGCAGACCTAATATGACTGGCAGACTTTGAACGTCATCGATGCTATCAAGTTTCAAGTCTTTGAAATCACATAGGATAACACCCGCAGCGATCAAAATGACCAGCGGCAATGATGTCTGCATTGTCCAAAACTGCCAGGCAAACCAATTTTGGTTTTGGAATGGCAGTGCTACGCCTGCCCACGCCCAGATGATGGCCACCAGCCCTGCTTTGAGAAAAGGGATTTTTTTAGTCTGACGATAAAAAACGGTGATGATTGAGAAGAGTACGATTACTGAAATGGTTTTGACCGAAAGCCGGACGACGATGAGTGCTCCGAGTGTGGCTGAAATCAGAAAACCAACGAAGAGCATGGCAGTTAGCCAGGTTGGGCGAATCTCTTCAGAGGGATCCAACCACCGATCCAGACTATAAGCTGCCAGGATGCCTAAAAGATATAGAAATATCCCTGAAGATAAGATCGGTAAACCAGTAGCCCGATGAACAACTAATGCAATGGACCAGCCAAGTGCGATAGGAAACCAATAATGGATCAATAACAAGATGGGTTTCAATGTGCTTTTCATAATTATCTCTATGGGCAAGAACAGTAACCCACTTTAATCATCACGCTCAGCATCGGAGATCTTTGATGATTTGGGGAGAGCCATCCGTTTCAGCCAACCGGGTTCAACAATATGCTCTTCATGCAAACGATGCAAGCGCGCTTCCATGATTGCAGCGCGGCCCAGATACCCTACTACTGTATGCGGGGTTTGACGATCTACAACCAGCAGACGACCTACATCATTGCGCAACATTTTACTGACCGCGTCATGGAGCAATTCATCTGGATAAGTAACAATCGGTTCATCATTACCGGCTTCGAGTACGGTTTTAGTCTCGTCACTTTCCCCAGCCAATGCTTGGAAGATATCGCCCCGGGTAACAATTCCAACCAGATGGTGCTTATCCACAATTGGAAATGCTTGATGGCGAATAAAGGCCGGGTCGCCTCGCGTGACATGATCAGCCAGTTCTTTTATCGTCATCGTGGGCGGGATGACGTCTGGTTTAGAATCCATGACTTCGCCGACTCGCACCTGTTGCAAAACATCCGGTTCATATTCAAGATGAATGTGTAGTCCGCGTCGTACCAATTTTTCGGTCATGATCGAATTGCGCATCAACGAGATCGCCACACCGTCCGCAATGACACAAACCAACATGAGCGGCAGAATGGCATTGTAGTCGTGGGTGATCTCGAAGGCAAAGATGATCAGTGTGAAGGTGGCACGTGCCGCTGATCCGAATACGGCAGCCATTCCCACCAGCGCAAAAGCTGCCGGTGATAGATGCGCGTCAGGTATGATTTGATTGACAATCATGGCGAACGCCCCACCCAGGGCTGCCCCGGCCATGAACATTGGAGCAAGCAGACCACCCGATGTCCCGGACCCGAGTGAGATGACCAACGCCAGACTCTTGAATAGCATGACAGCAAGGAGAACATTCAATGCCAGACGTGCATTTAATATGTCGGATATGGTGTCATAACCGACGCCAATCACGCGCGGGAAAAAATAACCAATGACACCCAAACCGAGAGCGCCAAGCGCGGGATACCACATCGAGTCAAAGGGCAGTCGCTCGAATAGATCTTCGACCCAATAAAGTAAATTGCTGAAACCGGCAGCCGCCAAGCCGCATAAAAGCCCAAGCAAGATGTAATAAGGCAACGCGCCCGGAATACCGAAATCCACAACCGTGACCGTGAACATAGGACCAGCACCCATCAGCCAAAGGTGAATGGTTGTTGCCAACGTACTGGCGATCACAAGTGGAATAAATGAGCGTGATTTAAATTCGAAGAGCAATAGTTCAATGGCAAGAATAACCGCTGCGATTGGGGTACTGAAGGTAGCCGCCATACCAGCTGCAGCTCCACATGCCAATAAGACTTTGCGTTCTGATGCAGTCGTATGGATTAATTGACCTATCAGTGAACCCAGTGCGCCTCCAGTTTGGATGATTGGCCCCTCTGCACCAAAAGGACCGCCCGTGCCAATTGCGATGGCAGCCGAGAGCGGTTTGAGTATTGCGACGCGCGGTTGAATGCGGCTGCGATTGACTAACACAGCCTCCATCGCTTCAGGAATTCCATGTCCCTTGATCTTCGATGACCCATACTTTGCCATCACACCGATAATCAATCCGCCAATCGCTGGAACAATAATTATCCACAATCCCAATGGGTTGTCTTTAAGGCTCGGGAGGGTGAGTCCAAAACGTTGGAAGAATACCAGGTTCGTTATGATGGAAATTAGCGAATAAAGACCATATGCTACAAGACCAGCAAGAATTCCGATCAATGCCGCCAGCAGAGAAACTAATAACATTCGGAACTCCCCCGGCGGATTAATGTTTATATGTTTGTAATCCAGACTGTTTCGTTCAACCATTTTTATACCTCAATTGTTAAATTTGATTGTCAGATTATATATCGTATTACGATATAATTCAATGGTATTATTATTTTGAATGGATTTGAAACTACAATCAAGGAGAGGTAGATGACGCGCATCACAAAATCGGAGTATGAAACTCTGGCTGCTTTCCGGTATTCTTTGCGGCAATTTCTACATTTCAGCGAGGAAGCTGCTCACTCAGTAGGTTTGGCGCCTCAGCAGCATCAGGCTTTATTATCGATCAAGGGCTTTCCGGGTCGCGATAAGATTACTATCAAGGAATTGGCTGAACAGTTGCAGATCCGCCATCAAAGCGCAGTCGGTCTGGCTGACAGGCTAATGATGCAGGGATTCCTCGTGCGCGAACAATCACTCACCGACCGTCGGCAGGTGTATGTAACACTTTCATCAAAAGGACTAGCCACCCTCGAACAACTATCTGCTGTCCATAAGGAAGAACTGCGCCGCATGTTGCCCAAGCTTCGGCAGCTCATTGAACAGCTTTCTGTTGATGAGATTCCCATCCCGGTCCCATCCACGAAGAAGCCCTGATGTGACATCAGGGCTTCTTCGTGGATCAGGCATGAGTTGCATGCTTGGCTGTGTGTGCCGCGGCTTCCATTGCTTCAAACATCTCTTGTGCAGATTCGGGTGTGAGACGCTGGTCAAGGATAGGCAGGTAGACCTCCTCCTCCTTGGCAAAGTGGACTTTGACGAGCCCATACACACCATAGAGTACGCGCCGCAAGGACTTGATCTGCACTGTCGTCAACACATCGCTTGTCAATCCATTGCGCAAAGACGCCAGTTCCTCGATATAGAAACCAACTTCCACATGGTCACGGCTCATCGTCTTCGTCGCGTCAGGACTACCAAGCACTTTTTGCACGACAGGATAGAGCGCCGCTTCTTCTGCCTCCGCATGTGGTTTAAGATGATTGGCAAGGAAGTCGTATACTTGCTCCACGCCGCTTCGGATCTCAGCAATCGGTGCATCACCGATCAGTTCCGCAACCTGGCGGATTTGGTCCACGTGTGGGAATAATTCTTTATGCTCATCGCGTAGGGGTTGGGTCAGGGTATTCATGGTTTGTCTCCTTTTTGAGTATGAATATTTACACCCTGAATGTACTCCTCCCTTGTAAAAACTTACATGATGCAGATCAATTTACTGCACCCTTATTCACCAATTCTTCCAACCGTTTTTTATCCGTAATCGTCACCCATTTGCGTCCCGACTTGACCAGTCCATCCTCGGCAAAGCGACTCATGACGCGGCTGACCGTCTCTGTTGTGGACCCGGTCATTGCCGCCAGATCCTGACGCGAAAATGGCAACTGAATCAACACGCCCTGTCCGCGCGTTTCACCCAGTTTTCCCGCCAAACGCAGCAGCGCGGACGCGATCCGTTGTTCGACTGTGTAGGCGCTCAACTGCTTGACAATCTCCTGCGATTCCGTCAGCCGCTTGCTGACCGCTTCAAGTACTTTGCGAGTTACATCGGGGTACTCAGCAAGAATCGTATCAAAATCCTCAGAGGAAATTTGAAGGATGCAACAATCCGTCTGAGCGATGGCAGTTTCTGTGTGAACGCGCCCGCCAAAAGTCGAGAGAGAGCCAAAGTAATCTCCGCCGTGTAAAATGTCCAGCAGTACGTTGCGCCCCGAGGCGGTATTCCGTACCAGTTTTACTTTTCCCATTGCCACGAGATATAAGTGACCAGCCTCATCCCCCTCAAAATAAATCCGCTCATCAGCGGAAACATCACGGTCATGAAATAAAGCATTGACCTTTGAAATCGCTTCGGCAGGCAAATGTTTGAAGAACGGCAGGCGACCGATGATCTTCAAACGATAGTCCAGCGAACACACTTCGGGGTCCATCCAATCAAGACGAACGGGAGATTTTTGACGAGGCACGATGTTTTCCTTTCCTTAAAATTTAGACATACGCCGCGCATCGAACTTGTGTATTACATTGTCTTCGACAAGGTTGACGGCCATTCAAGAGTGATTATCACATAAATTTTCACACTTATGCTTCCCAGTATGTTTAGTAAATTTTGCAACAAGCGATAGAATGAAGTCATGAATTCATGAACTCATTTCCCAATCGCTTCCCTTTGCCATTTTTATTGCTTGCTGTACTTTGGGCTAAGTCCCCCGCGCGGGAATGTTAACCTTTCATGGAGCGTGCTTGTGTTATTAAACGCAGGATTTGTGCTAAAAGTAAAGGATGATTCATTGCGAGCAAATTCATCAAACATCTATCCCGTTTCTTTTTAATAGTCTTCTTGTTATAATCTTTTTAAATGTCCAAACCACGTACAAATCAGGAATGGTTGCACGATTTGACTGCCAGCGACTCACTGCAAGAGTCTGCCATCGCCGACTTACGTGATCTTTTATTACGCGCTGCACTATATTTTTTCAGCCGGAATCTGAACGATTTTGCTGGATCGAACCGGGACGAAATTTTGCAACGGGCGGAAGATTGCGCGCAGGATGCCTTGATCGCCATAATGAATCACCTTTCAGATTTCCGAGGTGACAGCAAATTCACCACCTGGGCTTACAAATTTGCCATCAATATCGCCCTGATGGCTGCCCGACATGAACGTTGGAAGGGGGTCTCTCTCGACGAGTTAATTTCTTCTGGCGAAAGCACCTTTTCTGAATGGATGATGCGAGATAAATCAGAGGTTGTCACTCCAGAAGAATCCAGTATGCAGGTTGAGATTCGCGGGATCATCCAGGGCGTGATCGAGAACGATCTCACGGAGAAACAGCGCCAGGTCTTATTTATGATGGTCTTCAATGATGTCCCGATGGATGAAGTTGTACGACATTTGGGTGTTAATCGGAATGCCATCTATAAAATGCTGCACGATGCCCGCCGCAAGATTAAGGATGGTTTGCAGTCGCGTGGTTTTGAGGTCGGCGAAACACTCGCCCTGTTTGGTACCTCAAGGTAAGATTCTTGCTGGCTCTGCAACGTACTATTGAGGAATACCTATGAAAAGTGATCGTCTTGAACACTGGTTACAAAATATCTATAATACGCAGGACCAGGAGATTTCCTGCTCCGAGTGCTTTGATTTAGTGTCCCATTTTGTTGAAGTGGAGTTGTCGGGTGAAAACGTCGTAGCCAAAATGCCTCAACTAAAGCAACACTTGGATCAATGTGCCGCCTGCCAGCAGGAATATGAGACCCTGCGCGACCTCGAACGTCTTGAAAATGAATGTGGGTTGCCCTCATCCAATGAT
Organism: uncultured Anaerolineaceae bacterium; assembly: GCA_964524485.1. Lineage (GTDB taxonomy): Bacteria > Chloroflexota > Anaerolineae > Anaerolineales > Villigracilaceae > JACPVF01. The sequence continues at coordinate 14,620 of CAZGFR010000038.1, forward strand.
TTACAGGATTTGATTCCCTAGATTTTGATCGTTATGTACACTTTGACGGCGCTTCCGAAGAATTGGAAGCGCCGTTTTTTTTATTTTGGTAAGAAAGGCTGCTTGTGTGCAACTCATAATAAAAGGAGAAAGTTATGACACATTATAAATATCTGATTATCGGCGGCGGGTTGACGGGCGATGCGGCTGTACGCGGCATCCGTGAATTAGATTCGGAAGGTTCGATTGGCATGTTTAGTATGGAGCCAGACCCACCATATTCGCGCCCCAGTCTGTCAAAGGGTTTGTGGAAGGGTCGTCCGCTGGAAAAGATTTGGCGTAACACCCAGAGCCTCGGCGTTGAATTGCATTTAAGTTGTAAGATAGTCCAACTCGATCTGCTGAAAAAATGCATCCGCGCTGATAATGGAGATGAATATACCTTCGATAAAATTCTGCTCGCACTGGGCGGTTCACCGAACCGTTTACCTTATGGGGAGGACAACATTATTTATTATCGCGACATGCAGGATTACCAACGTCTGCGCGCATTGAGTGAGCAAGGTGAAAAATTTCTTGTCATCGGCGGCGGCTTTATTGGTTCGGAAATCGCCGCAGCATTAACGATGATTGGAAAAAAAGTTGTTATGGTCTTTCCTGAAGAAACGATTGGCGCAAGTATCTTCCCGAATGATCTTTCTTATCACCTGAACGATTATTATCGTCAGAAGGGTGTGGAGCTTGTGACCAATGATGTGGTGTTGAGTCTCGAAAAAAACGGGAGTCGCCTCACGGTCCGGACCCGAAGCGGGTGCAGCTTCGAGGTGGATGGAGTCGTGGCTGGGATCGGAATCCGTCCGAATCTCGATCTTGCAAAAAGGTCCGGTCTGCAAGTGGATAACGGGATCATCGTTGACGAGCATTTACAGACATCTGCCCCGGATGTCTTTGCAGCAGGCGATGTAGCGAACTTCTTCCATTCGGTGCTAGGCAAGCATGTGCGAGTAGAACATGAAGATAACGCCGTCATGATGGGCAAACTGGCGGGGCGCAATATGGCTGGCGCAAACGAGTCTTACACCCATGTGCCCATGTTCTATTCAGACTTGTTCGAGCTGGGATATGAGGCTGTCGGTGAAATCAGCAGTAGGATGCGGATCGTGACCGACTGGCAGGATACATTCAATAAAGGCGTGATTTATTATCTGGATCCTTTGGGCGGTCGCGTACGCGGCGTACTATTATGGAATGTTTGGAAACAAACCAATAACGCCCGTGCTCTGTTGATGGAGGCGGGGCCATTTAAAGCAGCGGATTTGAAAGGCAGGTTGTCGTAATGAACATCTATGATAGCCCGCACCACTGTCTGGCGCAGCAACTTTGCCAATGATGCCTCCCTGTGATCGGAGTTCTTTACTGCCTGCGGATTGCAGCGAAATGAGCGATAGATGAGGAGCCATACGAATGAAGAACAATCCTTTATTACAACTTGAAACATTTGGTCAGAGCATTTGGATGGATTTTATTCGCCGAGGAATGATAACCTCCGGTGAACTCCAACAGTTGATCGAGAAGGATGGCATAAGCGGTGTCACTTCAAATCCCTCGATCTTCGAAAAGGCGATTGTGGAAAGCCATGATTATGACGAGGCGATCCGCTCTTTAACCCTGAAGGGAAAGACAAGCGATGAGATTTATCAGGCGCTGACAGTGGAAGATATCCAAAATGTGGCCAACCTATTGCGACCAACCTATGATCGAACAAATGGACAGGATGGATTTGTAAGCCTGGAGGTTTCTCCAGGGTTAGCTCACGACACTGTGGGCACAATCGAGGAAGCGCGCCAGCTTTGGTCGCTCGTTGACCGTCCAAATGCAATGATCAAAGTTCCAGCAACCTTGGAAGGGATTCCAGCGATCCAACAACTTATCGGGGAGGGGATCAACGTCAACATTACCTTGTTATTCGGCTTGCCTCGCTATCGAGAAGTTGCAGAAGCATATATCACTGGTTTGGAAACTCTCGCAACCAAAGGAGAAAATCTCAAGCAGGTTGCATCGGTTGCCAGTTTCTTTCTCAGCCGTATTGACGTTCTTCTAGACCCGCTTCTTGAAAAGAAGATACTGGAGGGCGCCCCACAGGCTGAGATTGCCGCACGCTTACAGGGACAAGTAGCCGTTGCCAGCGCCAAAGTTGCTTATCAGATATATGATGAGATTTTTAGTGGTGATCGTTTTAGAAAACTTACCAGGATAGGCGCACGTACTCAGCGTTTATTGTGGGCGAGTACAAGTACAAAAAACCCCACCTATGCTGATACCAAATATATCGAACCGCTGATCGGTGCGAATACTATTAACACTTTACCTATTGAAACACTGAATGCCTATCGCAATCATGGAAACCCAAAATCGAGTTTGTCTCAGAATCTATCTGAGGCTCATCAGATACTACATGACCTTCCATCACTTGGGTTTGACTTGAACGCAGTCACACAACGATTGGAGCAGGAAGGTGTGGATAAATTTAGCACGGCTTTTGACCGGCTGATGTCTGCACTGAAGGAAAAGCAGGTATCCTAGATTTCAGAGCAGTAATCGGAGCTGTCCGGCGAGGTACATATCTGGTATACGGGTATAAATTTCGCAGGCGAGCGTAGGTAGTAACGTATGCGGCAGAGAGTATTCTGTCTTTCGGGAGTTTTC
>CAZGFR010000038.1:17404-26943 GCA_964524485.1 uncultured Anaerolineaceae bacterium
CGAGCGTAGGTAGTAACGTATGCGGCAGAGAGTATTCTGTCTTTCGGGAGTTTTCAACCAGATGAATTTTGACTCTCCAATGTTTTCCTGAGGTAATTTTCTTCAACACATTAAGGAACTTGTACTCGTTTTACCTTCGCAGGAACCAATAATTCGATTCATTCCTGAACATTCTTCCATATGGAAACTGCCGCCATGAAATTTATAACCGTGATCACGAGAAATGGAATGGCGATCCCTGCACCTTCGGGTGTACCCGCCAGGGTCATGTTTACCACCATTGCCGAGACAGCCAGCCCGAGGGCAATGGCTTTCAGCACAAAGACGGACGTTAGAAGATAGCCCCAGACGCTGTGACGAAGGAGCAGGATGCCTGAAAGAACTGCCAGCGGGGCGATAAATCACCTGGCTGCGGTGACAATCTGTCTAATCCAACTTCCTGCGCAAGATCCAAGATGATCCTGCGTTCACCGATATTGCGAGCCTCGGTAAAAAACGCCTGGTGGATGCGAAGGTCAAACTGATGGCCAATGCTCTCACTTTGCTGAAAAGTACACTATGCGCCTTCAAAAGCTGGTAAAGTAGTCGACGGCCAATCCTCTCTGAAAGGCTTAAAGACTGCCTCGGGCTCCTGCAATGCCGCTAGCCAGATTTCCAAAATACTCAGCCCATTCCCAGAGTTCTGGGAGATGTTCATCTTGCATTGTAGTTACCTCTCATTTCGCCGCAAATCCGGGCTGGCAAGGCGTTCCTACCTTAGCCCTGCCTCCGTTTTGATAGGCGTTTGTGGATCTATTTGAGCGCCAGGCGCGCCGCGGAGGAAACCAATGAAGACTAGTTCTTCGATGGCCCGCACAATGTGTGGTTCACCGGGGTCAAAAACAAGTAGGGTGTTCGGCTTAACCGCCTGCTCAATGCCATCGCTTCCTGTGAAGGAACCTCGCCCGCCGAGGATAACCACATAAAATGGAGAACTTGGTGCATTATGTTCTCGCATCGTTCGCCCAGGCTTGAACGTGAAAAGGATGGCCCTGCCATTCCTGTCAACATGCAGGGGATCTGCATGAGGTCCTTTACTATCAAACTTCAAGTTTTCAAAGAGATTTGTTACTTTCATGAATTTTGCCTCATCTGAACATTATGCTCCAAGATCAAACATTGATCTGTTGAGAAACATACTGATGCGCTCTGCACCCGAGTGCATCCGCAGAACTTATCTGGAGTGAGAGCGTAATATTCATCTCAACCATACGTTTTGCGTAAATGGCTCCGAGATGCATGGATGCCGCGTCTCATTGGTTCGATCCCGAAGAAACCAGAGATAGGACCTGCCCATTCTTGTTGGATAACCTACCTCGCAGGTCAGCCGCCGTAAATGGTCCCATCGCACTGAGAAGGGCACGTGCTTCGGGCACCGCATCCCACAAATTCCACAACAGAACGCCTTTCACACGACCTTCGTTCAGGTAATAGACCACACCTTTTCTGAAGGGTTCCTCCCAATCGGCTACCGTTTCCAGCTGGCTGCTCAATTCTCCTACAGCCTCATACCCCAATTCGAACAGGTCTGAGTAGAACATTGGTATATGAGTGTAGGACTCAAGGGCACCTGCCATATTTCGGCCCGCCAGTTTTCCCATCCGGAGCGCGTTGTCTTCATGCTCTACGCGTACGCTCTTTCGCAACGTCGAATGGAAGAATCGGGCGACATCGCCTGCCGCGTAAATGTCAGGGACAGAGGTGAGCAAGTGCTCGTCGACGATGATTCCGTTATCCACTTGCAGTCCAGCCTGCAGCGCCAACTCTACGTTTGGACGAATCCCGATTCCGGCTACAACGCCGTCGACTTCAAAAGAACGCGATCCTTCGGTGCGGACTGCGAAACGATCTCCTATCTTTTCAAGGCCAACTACGACATCACCTGTGATGACATCCACACCTTTTGCACGGTATAAGTCGTTTAGGAATGACGACAAATCAGGCGGATAGGTTTTTGCGCCAATGGATGTTTCAGGAAAAACCATGACGACTTTCTTGCCGGCCATCGTCAATGCCGCGGCCAGCTCTGAACCGATGAAGCCGCCGCCGATGACAAGAAAACGCTCGCCATGCTCGGTTGCCGTGCGAAGGCGGTGATAATCCTGAAAGTCACGGTAATAGATGATATTGTCATCGCCAAAAGGCAAGCGAATCGGTGAGCCGCCCGTAGCCAGGAGTAATTTATCGTAGGTGAATTCACCATCAGCATCATCGCACAGATACTTCCACTCTGGATCGAGATCAGTCACTGCACGTTCCAGGTATAAGTCGACTCCAAAATCCCGGGTGTTACGCCAGATCTTCCCGACCGGGTTGCCCTTCCACAATCCTTTCGAAAGACTGGGGCGCGCGTACGGTGGATCGCTTTCCTTGCTGATCATGCCAATGGAACCTGCTGCATCCAGCTCGCGAATGCCGCGCACAGCCGCATCCCCCGTCATCCCGCCGCCTACAATTAGATAACGATAGTGCTTCATAAGGGTTCTCCTTTATCTGGTGGAGGGTTCCACCTGGCTAATCTGATTCGCGCTGACAAGTCTCCTCTCATCGACTTTTGTTTCAATAAGATACACCCGCTCTCCAAGAACCCGGCGAATCTCAATCACTTCCGCGGGGATCGTTCCGTTTTCCCGGATAAAAAGGGGATCGATCACCCAGACTCGGTCGCCGACAGAGATTTCTTTCCTGTTGGCGATCATTGAGTTCATCATTTCAGTCACCTCATACAAGTTGTAATTTATGAACATGGTCATGGGTAGCATGATGACCATGAACTAACCCAGAATGGTTTCAATTAGGGTTTCCGCACGGCATCCCTTCAGTAAGAAGGCATCGACTCCAGCATCCAGTGCGGCAGCCCGTTGATCAGGATACATGGTTAGCATGACTACTCTTATCTCGGGCCAATTCTTCTTGATGAAACGCGTCGCTTCCAGGCCATCCATTCCTGGCATCCAGGCGTCGATCACAACGACCTGAGGCATAAGATTTTTCACCAGATCAACGGCTTCATAGCCATCCCGAGCTTCCCCGGCCACCTGTATCGCTGATGTCGATTCATCGCAACAAGTGGCCTCTCGAGTGAGCAGGAGTGCCTTCAGTGCCTGCCGCGCTCTGGGTTCGTCATCGCAAATGAGAATTCTTTTACTTTGACGGGTTTGCAGGGTCTGGTTCGTCATTTCGCCTCCAAAGGCCAGGGGATTATCGGATCCACCGTATCAATTGGAAACGTTTCCGGACGCGCTGCAGGCAACAGGTCCTTCGAATCGACTTCAATGCCGCGCTCACTCAAACCAACCACATCAACTCCTATGGTTCTTTCCAGCATTAGAAGCAGGTCCTCTTGTTTCACCCCCTGCACTTTGAATGTGATTATCCAATCGCCTGGTTCACTCCCCCAAAATGTGGACAGGTCGACCAACTTACCGCCCATTTGAATGATTCCATCTGTAATCGCGCCAAGTTCTCCTTTGTCTTCGGAGAGTCGAATCGAAATACGCGATCCCACCGAGCGCCCACCTAATTCATCCAGCATGGTTCGGAGAAGTTCGATCCTGGAGACCATCCCAACCACCTGGTCACCGCGCATCACCGGCAGGCTGCCGATCTTGTTGTTTACCAGTATGCGGACCACGTCTTCCAACGGGCAGTTCTCTGTCACCGTGATCACCTGCCTGGTCATCGCCGCTGCGATCTGCATAGTGCTCCAGAGAGAACTGATCGCATCTATCCCAGGTCTGGCCACTGGCGAAACCTTAAGCAAGTCCCCTTTGGTCACAATCCCCACTAGTGTTCCTGCTTCATCGACTACCGGCAGTGCAGACAATTTCATCACACGCAACAGCCGAACTGCCTCGGCAGAGGTGGCTTTTGGAGAAACAGTGATTGGATTGACGATCATACACTCATGGACTTGCATACAACACCTTTAACTTTCGCGGCTAATTTTTCGCGTGTTCAAAGAATACCCGAGCCGCCTTTCTATGTCATCCGCAAGACGTGGATTTCCATATCCGCGCTTTTGTTGATTCGAGGGTGACCCTTTAATATAGAAAAGGGCCACCAATCGGTGGCCTATCTATCAAGTGACGCAATTTCAGGGGAATACGGCTATTCTTTGTTAAGATCGCCGATTTCGTCCAGTGATGTGAGTCCTTCTCGCAGAGCATAGAGCGTCGCCTGGACGCGGTTGGCCAGCTGAAGCTTATTCAGAACGTTTCCCACATGTGTGCGGACGGTTGCTTCTCCGATTACGAGTTGGTCAGCAATTTGACGGTTACTAAGTCCCTGCGCGACCAGCCGCACAATATCGACTTCCCGTTCTGTGAGCGGATCAGGTGTGAGCGGCTGCTTAACGGGCTGGCTTAATTCTTCCAAAACCATCTTTGCCACTGTGGGATGTAAAGATGGTTCGCCACGGTTGACCTTTCGGATGGCGGCAATGAGCTCTTCCGGTTCCGAATCCTTAAGCAAGTAACCCATCGCGCCTGCCTTGATCGCTGGGAACACTTTGTCTTCCGTGACAAAACTGGTCAGGGCAATAATTCGTCTTGGCGTTTTGCCAGCTTGAATTGCTCCAATAGCCGCAATACCGTCCATCTTCGGCATCATCAGATCCATCAGGATCACGTCTGGGTTGAGTAAATTTACCTGGGATACGGCTTCTTCGCCGTCTGCCGCTTCACCTATCACACGGATATCATCGACCTGTTCCAACAGCGCACGTATGCCCTTGCGCACGATCGTTTGATCGTCTACAACCAACAAGGTAATCTGTGACTTACTCATAGCTGTCGCCTCCTGGCAGATTCATTCGGCCCATAACGTTTCGTTCACTCCAGCGGAATCCGTGCGATCAAATGTGTTCCTCTAGATGGCGCGCTTTCGATATTCAATGTACCTTTTAGTTGTTGCACTCGCTCCATAATTCCCTGCAACCCAAACCCGCCACTTCGATGGGCGGCTTCCGGCTCGAAGCCCTTTCCATCATCGATAATATCCAGCGAGACCGTATTTGCCTCATACTTCAGCCGGATCTGAACCTGCGTTGCGCCGGCATGCTTGACAACGTTGTTAAGTCCCTCCTGGGCAATGCGGTACAACTGTTCTTCGATCACAATTGGCAGGCGCCGTTCCTCTTCCACAAACACATCGGTCTTTAGCCCTGACCGTCCCTCTACGGCAGCCAGCCTGGCACGCAATGCGGAAACTAACCCTTCCATTTCCAGCATAAAGGGACGCAGTTCAAAGACTAATAACCGCATATCATACATTGCTTCCCGCGCCATGTTGCGAACTTCCTGGAGATTCCGCTCCAGGGCGTCCCATTTCTCCGCCGAAAACGCCATACGAGCCGCATCGGCATATAGAGTGACACTGTATAGAGCTTGTGTCACTGAATCGTGCAGCTCACGCGCCAGGCGCTGGCGCTCTTCGATTACAGCTAATTGCTCTGCCTGATGTTGTAAACGCACATGTTCAATGATAATCGCGGCCTGATCTGCAAATAACTCGATAACACGCAAATCTTCCTGCGTCAGCTCACCGGGTTTGTTCAGGATATTGAGGATCCCGATCACTTTTGTATCCACCTTCAGGGGAACTACTAACAGAGAAACAAGACCCTTGATCCACTGGTAGCCCTGCAATTGATGGACATCCTCATCGGCATTGCTATTTTGCAGATCGATCCATACGTGCTCACCGGTCTGGAAGGCGCGCCCGGCAAACGATCCGCTAACCGGCAGCCGGTTTTCCGCATAGGCAGGTGAGCCCGCACTTTTAGTCACTCTTAACCACCCATCATTCTCAAGGAGTAGCACCGCGCTGCCGGCGGCATCCGTCAACTGCATAGCCTCAGCACAAATAATCTGCAGGACTTCATCCAGCCCAATTCTTTGCAACAAGCCCTTGGCAATCCTCTGGATACTTTCACTCTCAGATAATCTGCGCCGCATCTGCTCATAGAGCTGTTTACGTTCTGTGATGTCTGTAGCGGCGCAGGTTAAGCCCACGACAGTACCATCCGCATCGAACAAGGGGTCCAGGGTCATATCATAGAAACTGGTCCGATCGTCAACGGTCACGGATACTTCTTCGCGCGTCAAGAGTCCTGCCGCCACGACTCTGCGCTTCAAGGCGGTCAGGCGCATGGCATCCTCAGCGGAAAACAGATCCGCATCGGTCTTACCAACGACAGGCTGATTTGCGTAACTCTCCGCGTTATAGATCCAGGTATAGCGCAGATCCAGGTCCTGGTTAAACACGACGATCGGTGTGCCGATCAGCGCAACCCTGAATCTTTGTTCGCTCTCTCGTAAAGATTCATTTGCTCGCTGTGATTCTTCCGTCCGTTCCAGGACCCGAGTTTCCAGATCGCTATACGCGCGCTGCAATTCCGCTTCCCGTTCGCGTGAGGCGGCCAGGCTGTCCATCAGGAGCATTTCGCTCCGCCTTTTTTCAGCCATCTGCTCGATCATTTCCACAAGAAGCTCAACATAACCCTGAGCTTGCTCTTGGGTCATAATAGGCATTCTGTTTACTTGCTCCAGGAGAGTTGTTTCATCCAAATCAAACTCCTGCGCCATCTGACGAACAGCGTTTTCGTCGGCCTGAGCATGAAGAACCGGCCCCAAAACGAGCTTACCAATTTCCCGGTGTTCCACGCGTATCTCGTTAGAGTATTTAAAGGCTATCTGGAAGGACTCACCCAGCCTTGAAGACTTTGCCTTGCTCGGGAAGTGGCTCTCTCCATCACTATACAGTTTTTGTTTGGGCCGAATAGGTGTCGCATGTAATTTGTGCCATCCATTATTGCCTGAGACAGTAACAATGACTCGACCATCCAGATCAATGAGATCGGTCGATATCCCGCTACTTGCCCGAAACCTAACGAGCATCCGTTGGATTTCAGGGATTGCAACCAGGTCAGAAAACGAATATTGCATGAAGGATTCCTGAAGAATTGGCAGTTGAAACAGTTTTCAATTTTCGAATGAAACCTTCCAGGAGAATAAAGGAACTTTTTAGTGATATTCTCCTGCAGCAATTCTAACCTAGAACCTTTTATCTCGGCGGCAGGGAATTGAGCGTTACAAAGCAAGCATGGAAGCGGCTTACGCTCCCTGCGCTTTAATTTTCTCCCGCTTACCGAGAGTCAGGTTAGCCGCTTATTTGAAGATCTACTCGATCTCTATTTGAAGCGTCTGTTGTACGTCTTCCGGGTCCACCAGTACTTTCTCTTCTTTGCAGAGGTACTTCCACTCCGACTGAGTATTGTAGACTCGGTACAACTTTGAGCCGCAACCTGGGCAAAGAGTGGTAGGGAGCGCCGGGTAGGCGCTGACGTTGCCGATTACGTCTTGTCCCCATAAGATAGTTTGTGGCAGTTTGCTCATTATTTACTCTCCATCTAGAATAGTTAAATTGAGGGATCTGCATAGCCGTTCACTCGGCTCTGCTCATCCGATTGATACATGCACTACTTTAGTCTGGCGGCTGCGAAACAACAACCGCCAAAGTACGTATTTGTTGTACGTAATTCGGCGGATTCCTCAGGTTGCCAGGTGTTCCTCAAGATAGGATTTAAGTACAATGGCATTGTTGTGCTCCGTATCGCGCGCGAAGTACAGCAGGTTGACATTCCCTTGTTTCACTGCTTCTAACAACATCTTCCAGGCGCCTGGGTTGGCGTCGAGTTCGGCACGATAGCGGCGCTGAAACTCGTCCCATTTCTCCGGGTCGTGCCCAAACCAACGTCTCAACTCACTGCTGGGAGCCACTTCTTTCAACCAGGCATCCATGACCAAACTCATCTTCTTGATTCCCCGAGGCCAGAGGCGGTCCACCAAATACCCGGCGCCGTCTTTGGCTTTGGGTGCCTCATAAATGCGCTTTATGTTGAATATTCTTGTCTCCTTCTCAATGAGGCTTTAGCACCTGAGCAAAGCTCTCACCAAGTTCTAACCTCATGATGACTCGTCCTTATCCCGTTCGATCTCGACTCCAACAGACCTGGAGAACCGTACCGCGCCCATCTTCTCTACTCGTATACGGACTCTCTGCACACCCGTCTTTTGAAGACATAGGCGCGCAATGTCCGCTGTCAGGCTTCAACGGTTTGCAGCTGTACTGTTTCTACGTGCGCCAGGGCTTTTTTCGCGACCGTTCGGTAATTTACACTGTCGTTAATATTGTCGCTATACCCAGGCTTATTCAGATCGGCAAAGAGAACGATATTGATCATGATTTCCTGCGGCTTCTCACGCTCCCAATCATTCAATCCGATGATGCCACGTGCCGCCAAGTCTGTTATGAAAACCCGATCCATTCCCTTTCCTTTCCCATTAAAATCAGCTAGCAAAGTTGCACCGTTACAATGTCTGCACTAAGGGAGTCTCACAAATCGGCAACATCTTGAATACTTGCTTGAGTGAAGCAAATTGAGTTGCTTCGCTCATTGGTCGCACCGTTTCTCTTTCTGGCAGTATGGCAAGTTCATCAAGCGTATAGCCTTTGTCCAGCAAATATTTTTTGATGTACCGCATCTCTAAAACCGCCTTCGGATTCTCAATGGGTTTGATATTTCCCTTACCCACATTTGTATTGTCCATAGACCCCTCCATCAATTGATATGAACATCGGATCACAGCGCTGTGATTTCCAATCGATTAATTTAACATGAATACCATCAGTATCTGGGGGTCAAGAATCACGAATAGGACAAAGTGCCTGAATGAAGCCTGGTCTCCTTGCACGCTGATGCACTTTGTGGAATCCAACGATCATCAGCGAGACCAGGCGACCCCTTTCTTATGAGGATTACAGGGATTTGAGCTTCACGCAAAATACGGTTTGTTACGGAGCCTACCATCCATGGAGTCTTCCCCTGTCCCATAGTTGACATTACGATTAGGTCAATTTTTGACTTGTCTACAGTGCTTAGAATGGCGTCAACCACAGGACATTCCTGAATACCAATAGTCACTTTCGACACGGCCATCTCTATGGTCGACGCCAGTCGTTGTAGGTAATCTTCGGCATTCTTGCAGAAAGCAGCTTTTTCTGCTTGCAACTTTTCATTTGTCTGGGGGAAATCGTTGAGGGCATTTGGAGGGCACCGGGAATAGATCTCAGACGGATACTCCACTACCTGCAGCAATGCAATTTCAGCATTATAAATTCTTCCCAGCTTACTTGCCAATAGAAGCGCTGACTCCGCCTGCTTTGATCCATCCAGTGGTACTAAAATCCTTTGATACATACACATTTCCTCGTTTCTCATATGCCTGGTGACTCCACCCCCATCCCAGCTTATTCAGTTTTCATCAAATCAAGTATTTCGATTGCGCGGCATAGGGCATGTATGATCCAAATCGGTTCAGCAAACTATTCAGTACAATACATATCCTATAAGCAGGATACCGCAACCAGTCCTGAATGTCATCCGATAAGTGTGTAACTGCACCTCTCCATTTTGTTGAGTTTTTCTGCCATTCAAT
>CAZGFR010000039.1:0-17478 GCA_964524485.1 uncultured Anaerolineaceae bacterium
GAATGCCTGAAAATATTCTTATCGCCGTTGCCTGGCCGTATGCCAACGCCGAGATCCATGTGGGCAACTTGACGGGTTCCCACCTGCCGGGTGATATCGCCGCGCGTTACCACCGTCTAAAAGGCGACAAGGTGCTGATGATCACAGGCACCGACTCGCACGGCACGCCTGTCACAATGAGCGCGGACAAGCTCGGCAAGCCCGTCGAGGAAGTCTATAAGTTCTATCACGAAGGCTTCATCGACCTGTTCCAAAAGATCGGCATCACCTACGACCTGTATACCACCACCCATAGCGAGAATCACTTCAAGGTTTCGCAGAGCATCTTCCTGGCCTTGCAGAAGAACGGTTTCCTCTTCACGAAGATCGAGCCGCAATGGTTCTCGCCCGGGCTGAACCGTTTCCTGCCCGACCGCTACGTGGAAGGGACCTGCTACATCTGCGGCACCGAGGGCGCGCGCTCCGATCAATGCGACGCGTGCGGCAATGTACTCGACCCGACCAAGCTGGTCAACCCGCGCTCGAAGGTCGAGGGCGACAACTCCTCGCCCGAGCTGCGCGACACCGAGCATTTCTATATCGACCTCTCGAAGCTCGAACCTGACGTCAAGAAATATCTGCAGGATCGCTCCAACCACCTGCGTGAGACCGTGCTGGGCGAGTCGCTGCGCAAGATCGAGGCCGAGGGGCTCAAGCCGCGCGCCATCACCCGCGACCTGGACTGGGGCATCCCTGTGCCGGTCCCAGGCTGGGACGGCAAGTGCCTGTACGTGTGGTTCGAGGCCGTCATCGGCTACCTCTCCGCGCCCATCGAGTGGAGTCAGATCACAGGTCAAGCCGAGGCCTGGCGCGAGTGGTGGACCAACCCTGCCGCCAAGCAGTTCCACTTCATCGGCAAGGATAACATCTTCTTCCACACCTCGCTGTGGCCTGCCGAACTAATGGGCGTGGGCAGCGCCTTCATGGAGATCTTCGCAGGTGAGGAGATCCCGCTCATTCTGCCGTACGACGTGCCCGCCAACCAGTTCATGAACCTGGAAGGCAAGAAGATCAGCGGCTCGCGCAATTGGGCTGTGTGGGGCCGCGACGTACTAACGCGCTTCGATCCCGACGCCGTGCGCTATTACCTGACCATCAACATGCCCGAGGCCAAGGACAGCGACTGGGACTGGTCCGAGTTCGTGGCGCGCAACAACAACGAGTTGGTCGCCACCTGGGGCAACCTGGCCAACCGCGTGCTCTCGTTCTGTTACAAGCACTGGGAAGGTCACGTGCCTGATGTGGATGTGAGCACTCTTCGCCTCCAAGACCTTGAGCTATTGGAAACTATAAAAAGAGGGTTCAGTGATATGGGTTCACTGCTCGAAGCAGTAAAACTGCGAGCAGCTTTGGCTGAGGCAATGTATCTCGCCACTCAAGTGAATATTTACCTCGATTCACAGGCTCCTTGGACAATGGTCAAAATTGACAAAGAAATTGCCGCCAAGACCATCTACACCGCGCTGAAAGCCATCGACTCGCTCAAGGTGTTGTTTGCGCCCTTCCTGCCGTTCACATCGCAGCGTTTGCACGAGTTCTTCGGCTATGAGACACCGCTCTTCGGCGAGCAGTATACCGAGACGGTGAGCGACTCACTCGGCGAGCATAAGGTGTTGAGATATAAAGGCGCGGAGGGTTTCCAATGGAAACCCAGCGACTTGAAGCCAGGGCAAAAACTCAACCAACCCGCCCCACTCTTCAAGAAACTGGAACCCAGTGTGGCTGAAGAAGAACGGGCAAGATTAGGAAAGTAATGAAAAACTCGGATGCCATCACGACATCCGAGTTTTTGTTTGAACATGAGTTGTATTCTTTACCCTACGCCTCGACTACGGGGCTCGACGAGCACTCGCCCCTCTGCTTAGGGCGAAGGAGTCAATGTCCGCCAGCGATGGGCGTCTGCGTGGATCCGCGTCCGCCCCACTTGGCAGGCCAGCCCGGCAGGAAGGCGGCCAGGATCAATGCGCCGATGGATGCATAAAAGGTGATGCGATACGCAGATTCGAATCCCTGCATGGACTCGTTGCAAGTCGCCTGCAGCCCTGACAGGATCTTGGCCCTGGCTGCATCCGCTGCGGCAACTGGCATGGCAGCCAGGGACACCTTCGCCGCGGGCGGCAGGTTCTCGGCAGCGGCTACGCCAGGCGTCTCACACACGCCAAAGGGCGCGGTCTGGGTCACCATCGATTCCTGCATCTGGTCCTGCTGGGCCTTCACTGCGGGCGACAGGGAACTGACCAGCAGGGTGGCCAGCGCCGCCACCGACACCGCCTGCACCACCGAACGGGTGCTGTTCAAGAGGGACGATCCGCGCGGCAGCACGTTGAGCGGGATGCTGCTCAGCGCGGTGACATACGAGGTTTGCATCGTGAGGCCCACAGCCAGTCCACGCAGAGCCAGCAGGAAGATGATGTAGTTGATCGACGTGGTCCCTTCGATCCTGGACAACTGCCAGGTGTTGACGCACAGGATCACAAAGCCTGTCACCATGATGGCGCGCGGACCGATCTTGTCGAACAGGCGGCCTGCCAGCGGCGTGGCCACAGCGGAGGTGGCGGCCACCGCAAGCAGGATCAGGCCCGCGTCCAGGGCGGAGCGGCCGCGAAACGCCTGCAAGTAGATCGGCATCAGAAATTCCGCGCCGAACAGCGCCACGGTGGCGACGTATCCGACCAGGCTGGCGTTCAGGAAGGTCGGGTTGGTGAACAGATTCAGGTTCATCATCGGTTCCTTGGCCACCTTTAATTCCACGAAGACATGCAAGACCAGGAACGTCAGCCCCAGACCAAACCAGAACAACGTAGTGGAACCCGTCCAGCCGTTGGTTTCGGCGATGGTGGCGGCATACAGCACAGAGCCGAATCCCACCACCGCCGTGATCAGGCCCAACGGGTCAAACCGCGGACGACGGTCCAGGCGATAATCGAGTAGAAACTGCGAACCCAGGATGACGCCCAGGATGCCGATCGGCACGTTGATGAAGAAGATGGCGCGCCAGATGTTGAGGTCCACCAGCCAGCCGCCGAGGATGGGACCCAGGGCGGGCGCCGCCACCAGGGCGATGCCGAAGATGCCCAACGCAGTCCCCTGTTCCTTCGGGGGGAAGGCGCGGTATAGTTGCGCGGGGCCCAGCGGCATGGCGATCCCGCCGCCGAAACCCTGCAAGGCGCGGGCCAGGATCAACATGCCCAGGGTCGGAGCGAGCCCACAAAGCAGAGAGCCGAGGGCAAAGATTCCGATCCCCAACAGGTACATGCGCTTGATGCCAAAACGGTCGGCCAGGAAACCAGAGACGGGCGTGGTCACTCCCAACGCCAGCACGTAGACGCTCAGCACCCATTGCGCATCCGAAAGGGTCGCGCCGAACTCGCGCCGCAGCGTGGGGAAAGCGATATTGACAATGGTCGAATCGAGAATGACCATGAAAATACCGAACATGACCGAAATCAAAACCTTCCATTTCGGTTCCAAACCAGTCGAAACCTGCTTCATATAAGAACACCTCAGATGGAAATTTAACGGGGGGATTATACGGCAAATCGGCCGAACGTATATCTAGGAGAATCGGGATGCGAAATTCTTACGGTACAATCCGCGCATGATCGAGATCCGCCCCCTGCAACCTCACGAAACCGAAGCCGCCAAATGGGTCATCGTCTCGGTGGCCCAACGCATTTACTATCCAGACCAGACGCCGCAGTATTTCTACGATGTGCTGGCCGAGGAAGGCGAACTGCGCGACGTGGACGACTATCAGCGCATCTACACAGGCGATCATGGCCTTTTCCTGGCCGTGCTGGACAATGGTCGGCTGGTGGGCACGGGCGCGATCAAACACCTCAAAGCGGACATCGCCGAACTGAAGCGTCTCTGGCTGCTGGAGGAATACCACGGACGCCGCATCGGCTACGAGGTGGTCCAGCGCTTGTTGGCATTTGCCCGTGCCCAGGGCTGGTCCCGCATCCGCTTGCAGACGGGCAGTGAGCAGTTGCGCGCCCTGGCTTTCTACAAAAAACTGGGCTTTGTCGAGATCCCCAGCTACCGCGAGAGCATGGACAATATCTCGATGGAGTTGGTGTTGTAAAGGTTTTTGAAACTATCCACCGCATCGTGGCGAGTAGGGGCGGAGCATGCTCCGCCCCTACAAATTACAACCAATCAGGCAATAATATCTCTTCACAATCGTTTCTGTAAAAGCACGCTATCCTGGCGTTCATCAAGCCCTTGACCGCGTCCTGCAGACTGAATATCAATGACGTCAAAGTATTTTTGCCATTCCCGCCGAATATAAGCATGGGAATGGAATGTCGTTTGATAAAAATCGGGCAACGAAATACTTTTTCCGTAATTAAATCCACCGAGTTGGTAGTAGAAAAAGCCCTTCGTATCCATGATTTGGTTGATCTCATTGTCAAAGGGCCGATAGATTCTTTCTCCATGGGTACTCAACATAACGTATCCACCAGGCTTTGTAATCCTGCTCAATTCCTCCAACCATTTGAACTGCATGTCTTCAGGCAAATGGGTCATGACGCTGACACCAAAAATAAAGTCAAATGTTTGGTCCTGGTAAACTGTTGGCGGAATATGGGGGGCTACAGAAAACTCAGCAAATTTCGAGTAATTATTCTTTAGCCACGCAATTGCCTCTCCGTCTATATCGGTGCCGTGTATTTTGCTATCTGGCAAGAGGGTCGCCAATCCGCGTATAGCGCGGCCACAGCCACATCCAAAATCAAGGATGGTTTGAAAATCCTTAAGTTCCTTCCCGGTGGGACGCAAAAGCCGATTCAAGACCGGATAGAAACTCATGCCGGAACTGATAAAATGCTGGTTATATTTTCCAACCACCCTAACTTGTAAATGTTTTGGGGGAGGGTATGGCAGATTCATTTCTGAATTAAGTATCGACATCATCTGTCTCAGCAAGATTTCAGTATCACTCAATTCAGATTTTAAGGTTTCTACGATCTCAAGCATTTGAAGTGGGGATTTCTGTGCTTCCAGTTCGACAAAAGATTCAGGATATGCTATTCTATAAAGCAGTCGAAAAAAATCCTTCTTCAAGGAAGAATAAATAACCTTAAGTCGCTGGGAACTGCTTCGCGTTACACTTCCCCCATTGTTCAACGACAAGCGCATCACACGTCTTTCTCGACGTCCGTGCAGTTGAAAATGCTGTCGCCCAGAAAAAATGAGGCCTTCACGTACCGACTTGGCAACATCTGGATTTGAAGCCAAGTAGTCTCTTTCGTTATAGTTCTCGTCTGTTACCAGAACCATTTCACCAGTCTGCTCGTTTGTTTGCATTATTTCTCCTTGTTTCCCAACATTGGTTATTGTAGTCAAATTCTACCCGATTCTAACGTAATTACAACCAATCAGGCAATCGCTCGAACAGGTCCTTCATCACGGTCTTGGTGCGCTGACGGAACAATTCGATGTTGCCATAGGCCTCGCCCCCATCCCCGCCTACCATGTCACTGACGGCGCGCAGAATGAGCAGACGCGTGCCGTTTTGTTTTGCCACCCAGGCAATGGCGCCCGATTCCCAATCCGCGGCGATGGCGTCGTATTTCTCGATGAGCATGGGGATGTCTTCGACGATGATGTCACGATCAGCGGAGACTAACAGACCGTGGACGGTGGACGATGGACGGTCCACGGTCTTCGGTCCACCGTCCATCCACGAGAGGTCAATATCTGTCGCATAATGCGCGATGGCTTCGGCCCCGTCGCCCATCTGCTCGATGATGTCGTAGACCAGCGTGCGCTCCACGAGGATGACCGCGCCCGTCTCGATGCGACCCGCGAATCCGCCGCAGGTGCCCAAGTTGACCAGCAGGTCGGGCTGGAAGTGGTCGATGGCGTATTGCGCCGTGGCCGCCGCGCTGATCTTGCCCCAGCCGCCATGGAAAAGAGTCACAGGCTGGGAACCAAGTACCAGGTCGGCATATTCGCCAAAGGGGGATCGATGAAGTTCCAGGTGGGGATACAGCTCTTTGACCACGCGCCATTCAGCGTTGGCGGAAATGATGACGACGATTTTCATTTTAGTTTTCCATCCAGATAATCCAGCACGAATTGAAGCGCGGCTTCGGCGGAGAGTTCCTTGTTGCCGCGGCGGTCACGGTCCCACACGAACTGGCGGGCCCACTCCCCGTCGGGGGTGGCAAGCCCCAGCCAGGTGGTGCCGACGGGTTTATCGGGCAGCCCACCGCCGGGTCCAGCAATGCCGCTCACGCTGACGGCCAGGTCCGCGCTGAGGGCCTTCCGCGCACCGCGCGCCATCTCCAGCACCACCTCACGGCTGACCGCGCCAACCACGCGCAGCGTATCCCACGACACATCCAGCAGAGCCACCTTGGCCTCATACGCGTAGGCCACGATGCCTCCCAGGAAATAATCCGACGAGCCTGGCACGTCGGTGAGGCGGTCGGCGATCAGCCCGCCCGTGCAGGATTCGGCGGTCGCCAGTTTCAATCCGCGTGCGCGAAGGGCCTCGCCCAGTTGAATTTCGATTGGTTTTTGCAAGGATTCACCTCAGGGTATTCATTATACTGGCTAGTACCTGACCTGCCCCCTTCGTGTGAGCGTGTAAGGATTGGACTTCCAGTATAATCAGAGAGAATATGTCCGATTGGATTGGCAAGACGCTGGGAAAAGTACGCATCGAACTTCTGCTGGCCCGCGGGGGCATGGCTGAGGTTTATCTCGGCACGCACACCACCCTGCAGCGGTCCGTGGCCGTCAAGTTGCTGCGCAATCAATACCAGGACGACCCTGAACTGCTGGAGCGCTTCCAGCGTGAGGCGCGGGTCGTGGCCAATCTACGTCATCCCAACATCGTCCAGGTTTTCGACTTCGACTCGATCCAGGGCCAGCCGTATCTCGTCATGGAGTACGTGCCTGGCCTTGCGCTTTCCGCCTACCTGCGCTCCCTGCACGAGAACAGCTTGCGGCTCGAATATCCCGTCGTGGCCCGGCTGCTCACCAGCCTGGCCGAGGCTCTGCAATACGCGCACGAGAGCGGCGTGATCCACCGCGACGTCAAGCCGGGCAATATCCTGCTCAGCTCACGCAGCGCACCCGTCGAGAAAGGCAAGCCGCTCCCGCCCGACGTCCAGCCCGTGCTGACCGACTTCGGCCTGGTGCGGTACCTCAATTCCGCCACACAAACCGCCACGGGACAGATCGCGGGCACACCCGCCTACATGAGTCCCGAACAGGCGCGCGGCGAGCGCACCGACGCCCGCACCGACATCTACTCGCTCGGTATCGTGCTGTACGAGATCCTCGCGGGGCGCGTGCCCTTCGAAGCCGACAGCACCATGGGTGTGCTGCTCAAACACATCAGCGAACCGCCCGAGCCCATTCCCGGGCTGGCCCCCGCCCTTCAAGCCGTCATCGACCGCGCCCTGGCCAAGCGGCCCGAAGACCGCTTCCAGACCCCGCTCGAACTGGCGCGCGCCTTCGAGGCCGCCCTGCATGAACGCGCCGACGCCCCCACCCTGCTGCCGCCCGTCTTCCATGCCGTACCCAAGAAGGATGGCTCCGTCCGAAAGCCCAGCCCGTGGATCTGGATCGGTGTTGCGGGATTGGCCGTTGTGGCCTTGGCTGGATTCCTGCTCCTGAAACCGACGTCCGCGCCTGCCCCTGTCTCGACGGCCACCGCCACCCTTGAGCAGGGTCTCCCGTCACCCGCCGCGACTCCGCATTCCATGGCGGAACCAGCCATCGGTCCCGCACAGGCGGTGGCGGACGTCGGCCTGGTGCGCTTCCAGGATGTGGCATCCCACGTCGACGGCGTGCTGGTCTCGGCCAAGGGCATGCCCGCCGCACCCGAAGGAAAGCAATATGAGGTCTGGCTGGTGGGCACGGGCGGAGAGACACGCCGCAGTCTCGGCATCCTGAACTTGGATGCGAGCGGGAACGGCTCGCTCCAGTTCGTGGACGAGCAAAGCCGCAACCTGCTGGCACGCTACGACCGCATGGAGATCACCCTCGAGCCCAACCCCGACCCCAGCCCGAATCCGTCCAACGAGGTGGCCTTCTCCTCGGGCGTGCCCAGCGACTCGCTCATGCACGTCCGTCACCTGTTGGTCTCGATCCCTGATACGCCGGGGCAGATCGGCCTGATGCACGGTCTATGGATCGACACGGCCCTGGTGGACCAGGCCGCCAACGCCATGCTGGCCAGTTATGAGGCGGGCGATGAAGCCGCCACGCGCAAGAACGCCGAGGCGGTGGTCAACCTGATCGTGGGCAAACAGTCGGCTCAATACGGCGACCTGGACCAGGACGGCGAAGTGACCGACCCGGGCGATGGCTACGGCCTGCTGCTCAACGGCGAAAGCCCAGGCTACACGGGCGGCGTCTACTCCCACACCACTTACGCGATGACCACGGGCGATGCGCCCGCCTCGGTCATCTTGCATGGCGGACATGTGGAAGCCTGCATCGGGAACATCGAAGGTTGGAGCGTGCAATTGCGCGACCTGGCTCTCAACATCCTGGCCAGCCCGTTCGATGGGAACCTGCGCGGGGATATTGTCCAGGCGGTGGGGCTGGCCGACCAGATCGTCAACGGCGTGGACCTGAACGGCGACGAACGCATCGACCCGATCCCGGGCGAGGGCGGCGCCAAGACGGCTTATCAGCATGCCTATTACATGGCCGACCTGATGATCCTGCCCGGTCAGGGACAGGTCATGCCACCGGGTCCCACCCCTCAGACAGTTCCCGCCACTCCCGAAAATTACAACGGCGGATAGAATCAAAAACGCCTCCCGATGAGCGGGAGGCGTTTTTGCAAATGGTTCTATTGACCCAGACCTTGTTGGATCTGACGGAACGTTTCACCAAGGACGGAACCGAGCAAAGCGATGGTCCCTCCTACCAGGCAGGCGCACAGGCAGGCGAAGGCCAGCACAGGGATGAAGAAGGAGCCCAGGGCCTGTCCCCAGCCAAACTGATTGACACCCTTGACCGCCATCACTTCCAAAACGAGGATATACAAACCAGCCAGAATACTGATCAACCCGAAACAAAAGCCGACAAATGGGATGGCGCCGAGCAAGGTCAGCACCGCGTTGACTAGTGCAAAGGGCGACACGATAGCCGATATGGCATAGACCAACTGGTCGTTGGTGCCGCGTCCGCCGAACATCCTGGCGATCCACTGGATCAGGGCCACACCGAGGGCAAACATCAGAGTGCCGATGAGCGCCCCGATCGGCGCACCGCAGACGGCGGAGATCAGATTCGAGACAAATCCACCGCTCACAGGGAACTGCGTCCCGTACTGCCCACCGTACTGCTCCAGGATCTGCCGCAGGTTTGCATTCGGGACCAGGGCCACAAAGAAGAGTTGTACCAGCGCGGCGACGAAATACCACAGATAGCCCGTGGTGGCCTTGGCGTTGGGAGAGGCTGCCAGCTCGGCAAAGGTCTGCTCGTTGGGTTTGGTCAGGGCCTTGATCCAGATTTTGAAGAAGGGCTCGGGGCCGCCCGACATGACGGGTTCATTGGATAGTTCGGACATGGGATTCTCCTTGAATAAGTTGATACTGAAATTGTAGCCACAACAGGGACAAAGTCAACAGGAAACTTGGGGGACGGGCCGCATCGGGTAAAATACCCTCCTGTATGGAAATTTCCGAGCACATCCAGGGCATCCTCAAAACCCTGCCCGCCAAACCTGGCTGCTACCTGATGAAGAACGCCGAGGGGACGATCATTTACGTCGGCAAGGCCATCAGCCTGAAGAACCGCGTGCGGTCGTATTTCCACGCGGACGCCAGCCACGATAACAAGACCCGCCGCCTGGTACGCGAGATCGCCCACATCGAGTGGATCGTCGTCGGCTCGGAACTCGAGGCGCTGATCCTCGAGATGAACCTGATCAAGAAGCACCGTCCGAAGTACAACATCCGCCTCAAGGATGACAAGCGCTACCCGTACATCAAGGTCCACTGGAACGAGCCCTTCCCCAAGGTGACGGTCACGCGCCAAATGGACGAGAAGGACGGCTCGCGCTACTTCGGTCCGTACACTTCGGCCTGGGCCGTGTACCAGACCCTGGACGTGCTGCGGAAGGTTTTTCCCTATCTGACCTGCGACCGCGAGATCACCGGTCTCGACAAGCGCGCCTGTCTGTACTATGACATCAAGTTGTGCAACGCGCCCTGCATCGGTGCGGTGGACCAGGCCCAGTACCGCCAGATGATCTCGGACCTGATGGATTTCCTGAGCGGATACAGCGACGAGATCGTGGTCCGCCTGCAAAACGACATGGAGAAGGCTGCCGAGGAATTGCGCTTCGAGAAGGCCGCCGCCGTGCGAGACCAGCTCAAGGCCATCCAGTCCATCATCGAGCGGCAGAAGATCGTCTTTGCCAGCGACTACAAGGACTCGGACGTGCTGGCCATGGCGCGCAACAACGGCGAAGCCTGCGTGCAGATCTTCTTCATCCGCAACGGCAAATTGATCGGCCGCGAATATTTCATTCTGGAAGGCACCGAGGACAGCGCCGACAACGAGGTGATGTCCGAGTTCATCAAGCAGTTCTACACCGAAGCGGCCAGCGTCCCTGAACAGGTGATGCTGCCCCAGGAGATCGAAGAGACCAAGATCATCGGTGAGTGGCTCAGGTCGAAGCGCGGCGGCAGGAAGATGGAATTCTTCGTCCCGAAGGAGGGCCAGCCGCAGGAATTGGTCAAGATGGCGGCGGAGAATGCCACCGAGACCCTTTCCGCGCTGCGCGCCCAATGGGAAGCCGATACCCACAAACAGGAGGCCGCGCTGGCCGAATTGCAATCCGCGCTGAACCTGTCCGCGCCGCCCAACCGCATCGAGTGCTACGATGTGTCGCACACACAGGGCGTGGCCACGGTCGGCTCGATGGTGGTCTTCACCCAGGGCGTGCCCGACAAGAAGCTGTACCGCAAATTCAACATCGACAGCACCAGCATCGGCGCGCCCGATGATTTCGCCTCGATGGAAGAGATGCTGACCCGCCGCTTCCGCCGCTGGCAGGGCGGCCAACACGCGGAATCCACTCCAGGGGCCAAGAAACCCGACGCCTCGTTCTCCTTCCTGCCAGACCTGGTCATCATCGACGGCGGCAAGGGACAGCTCGGGCGGGCCGTCAAGGTGCTGGAGGCCTACGGGCTGGCCGACCAGGTTCCCGTCGTGGGCCTGGCCAAGCAGGAAGAGGAGATCTTCTTCCCGCACCGCTCGAACTCGCTGATGCTGCCGCGTCACTCGCAGGGACTCTACCTCGTGCAGCGTATCCGCGACGAGGCACACCGCTTCGGCATCACCGCCCATCGCGCGCGCCGCTCGAAGCAGGGACTGGCCTCCATTTTGGATTCGGTGCCAAGCATTGGCCCCGCGCGGCGCAAGGCACTCTTGAAACATTTCGGTTCGATTGATAAGATTAGAGAAGCAAGCATCGAAGAATTGGCTGCGGTGCCTGGCATGAACACGGCTGCCGCCGAAAGCGTAAAGGCGAACCTGGAATGAAACAAGTCTGGATCGTGGACGACGACGAAGAAATGGCGCGGGCGGTCGGGCTGATGTTGAAACTGCTCGACTGTGAAGTGGTCTCATTCCTGAACGCGCGCTCGGCGGCGCGTACCCTGCTTTCGGGCCGCAGACCCGATGCCCTGATCCTGGACATCAACATGCCCGAGGTGACAGGCCTCGACCTGCTGGAGTTCGTGCGTCGCAACCAGGTTTGGAAGGGCCTGCCCGTGGTCATGCTTTCGTCCGAGGCTGCCGACGTCACCGTGGACAAAGCCCTGACCATCGGCGCGGACGGGTACGTGACCAAGCCCGTGACTCTCGAAGAATTGGAGCGCGTGTTGGGGGACGCGTTCAGAAAACATCAGAAAGGTTCTTAGAATGACAAAAAGCAAGTCTCCCAAACCCAGACTCAGCGCCGCCCAGATCGTGTTTGCGGTCATCTCCCTGCTCGTCCTGCTCTCGATGGTTTTGTCGCTCTTCGTCAATTAACGGTGAACAAGGCGCTTTTGGTGGGGGTCGGCGGGTTCGTCGGATCGATCCTGCGGTATTGGGTCAGCGGATGGGTTCAACAGGTCACAGCCAGCGCGGGATTCCCGTTCGGAACACTGGCCGTCAACCTGCTGGGATGTCTCGTGATCGGATTCCTCTCACAAATGGCGGATGTGCGCAGCGTGTTCACGCCCGAGACGCGCGCGCTGGTCTTCGTCGGCGTGCTGGGCGGATTCACCACCTTCTCCACCTTCAGCAACGAGACCTTCAACCTGTTCCGCGATAATGAGGTCATCTCCGCCCTGACCAACCTGACCCTTCAGGTCGTGCTGGGATTGGGCGCGGTCTGGCTCGGGCGGACCCTGGCGTATTGGATCTGGAGGTAGCCATGCTCCCTGAAGAATCCGTGCTGCTGCGCATCTTCATCGGTGAAAGCGATAAGTTGGACGGCAAGCCCCTGTACGAGTGGCTAGTGGTCCAGGCCAAACAGCGCGGAATGGCGGGGGCCACCGTGCTGCGCGGGATGATGGGATTCGGCGCGCACTCGAAGATCATCCACACCTTCAAGATCGAGCGCCTGTCTGAGGACCTGCCCATCGTGGTCGAGATCATCGACAGCGCAGAGAAGGTCGAGACCTTCCTGGCCTTCGCCGAGAGTCACATCCAACGCGGGATGCTCGCCACCACCGAGAAGGTGCAGGTTCGCATCTATCGCGGCGGCCAAGTCGCCCGTTAGCCCTCTGGTATAATCTGCCTGCGCGGCGATAAGGCCGCGCTTTATTCTGCCATTTCACGCGGCACGTACCGCCGCAAAAGGTTATATATGCTCGACAAATTGCAAGGCATCGAAGATCACTACGAACAACTCGGCAGCGAATTGCTG
Organism: uncultured Anaerolineaceae bacterium; assembly: GCA_964524485.1. Taxonomy (GTDB): domain Bacteria; phylum Chloroflexota; class Anaerolineae; order Anaerolineales; family Villigracilaceae; genus JACPVF01. The sequence continues at coordinate 12,941 of CAZGFR010000039.1, forward strand.
GAGGTCGGTTCGAACTATCAACGCGCGGCCGAGATTAACAAGGAGCGCGTGGAATTGGAGCCGCTCATTGCCAAGGCGCGGGAATACCGTCAGGCGTTGAAAAGCCTGGACGAGGCGCAGACTATCCTGTTGTCTGAGAACGACTCGGAACTGCTGGCGCTGGCCAAAGTTGACGTGGACGACCTCACTCCCAAGATCGCGGTCCTCGAAAAAGAGATCAAGGCCCTGCTCGTGCCCAAGGATCCGCGCGACGACAAGAACGTCATCGTGGAAATTCGTGCGGGGGCGGGCGGCGACGAGGCGGCCATCTTTGCCGCGGACCTGTTCCGCATGTACACGCGCTTCGCCGAAGACAAACGCTGGAGGACCGAGATCATGTCCGAGAACGCCATCGGCGTGGGCGGATACAAGGAAGTTATCTTCGAGGTCAAGGGTAAGGGCGCGTACTCGCAGTTGAAATACGAGTCGGGTGTGCATCGCGTGCAGCGCGTGCCCGCCACTGAGGCGCAGGGACGCATCCACACCTCCACCGCCACCGTGGCCGTGCTGGCCGAAGTGGACGATGTGGAAGTGGATATCCCCGAGAGCGACATCGAGATCGAGGTCTACCGCTCCTCGGGCGCGGGCGGACAGAACGTGCAGAAGAACTCCACCGCCGTGCGCCTGTATCACAAGCCAACGGGCATGATCGTCACCTGCCAGGACGAGCGCTCGCAATTGCAGAACAAACTGCGCGCCCTGAGCATCCTGCGCGCGCGCCTGTACGAGATCGAGGAAGCCAAACGCCGCGCGGATCTGGAAGCCGACCGCCGCTCGCAGGTGGGATCGGGCGAACGTTCCGAGAAGATTCGCACGTATAATTATCCACAGAACCGCGTCACCGACCACCGCATCGGACTCTCCGTTTATAACCTGCCCGCTGTCATGGATGGAGACATCGAGCAATTCATCGAGGAACTCTCCACCCGCGACGAAGCCGACCGACTGGCGGCCACAGGCAGCGAAGACGAAGAATAAACCTCCCCCTCCCGTGCCTGTTTCACCACAGCGATCACGAAGTTCACCGAGACCCTTAAAAAGTCCGTGTGCTCAGTGTCCCCTGTGGTGATTTTTTTAGGAGACCCATGAACCCGAACCCCGCCTTTGGAGCCGACTTACAGCCCTTTATGGGGATCCCCTCCTTCATGCGCCTGCCCGTGACGCGCGACCTGCAAAGCGTGGACGCTGCCATCCTGGGCGTGCCCTATGACAGCGCCACCTCGCATCGCAGCGGCACACGCTTCGGCCCGCGTAAGATCCGTGAGATGTCGCTGCTGCTGTGGGGACACAACTCCACGTTGAATGTCACGCCGCTCGACGTACTCCACGTGGTGGACTATGGCGACGTCTCGGTGGTGCCGACCTCCATCGAGCATACCATGCAGGCCATCACCGAAACCGCCAGCGGAGTCATCGAAACAGGCACGACCCTCATCACGCTAGGCGGCGACCATTCCATCGCGCTGCCGCTCTTGCGCGCCCACGCCAAAAAAAACGGCCCGCTCTCCCTCGTCCATGTGGATGCGCATCTCGACACCTGGGAGGCCGAGTTCCCTGCCGTGCCGTACAGCCACGGTACGCCCTTCCGTTATGCGTTGCAGGAAGGCTTGATCCGCAAGAGCGAGTACGTGCAAGTTGGCATTCGCGGACCCGTCAGCGGCGCGAACGATTACGCCGAAGCCGCCGCGCTGGGTGCGCGCACCATCACCATCCACGAGGTGATGGAGAAGGGCATCCCCGCCATCCTGCGGGAGATCCATGCGCGCATGACAGGGCCGACCTACGTCACCGTCGACATCGACTCGGCCGACCCTGCCTTCGCGCCCGGCACGGGCACGCCCGAGGTCGGCGGGTTGACCAGTTATCAGCTCCTGCAGCTGGTGCGCGGATTACGCGGCCTGAACCTGGTCGGCTTCGATCTGGTGGAGGTTTCACCGCCCTACGATCATGGCGACATCACCTCCGTGCTGGCATCCAACGTCGTCTTTGAATACCTGTCTTTGTTGGCCCTTCAGAAAGGGACAAAATGAATCCAAGGTTTAAATTCCTGATCCGGCTCCTCCTGGTCGCTGCCGTGACCCTGCTGGCCTGGAGCCTGCGAGCCCGCGCCGCCTCGCTCCTGTCCATCGACTACGACGAGGACGACTACCTGCGCGCGGGCCAGCAATTCGCGCACCTGATCAAGACCTCCGACTGGCGCGGCTTCCTCGACACGAACTACCGACCCGAGCATCCGCCGCTGGCCAAGATCGCCTATGCCATCGCGCTGCTGCCCCTGCCCGAACAGCCCCTCATCGCGGATGTGCCCATCACGGCCCAGCCTGCCTCCTCCCTGCCCGAGGACCAACTCCGCGCCGCTCGAACCGAGGCGGCCCTCTTCGGCACACTGACGGCCTTCCTGCTGGCGTTGATCAACCCGTTGGGTGGGTTCATGCTGGCCATCCACAGCTTCACGATCAAATACACCAGCCAGGTGATGCTCGACGGGCTGGCCTCCCTGCTCAGTTTGGGGACGGTGCTGGCCTACGTCCAATACAAACGGAAACAGACCAATGGGTGGATGGTCGCCTCCGCGATTCTGCTCGGGCTGGCCGCCGACACCAAGTTCCTGCACGGCACGGTCGGGTTTGCCATCCTGCTCGACTGGCTCTACACCCAACGCAGCGCACTGGCGGACCCCAAACAACGCATCCGCCTGTTTGGCAAGGTCCTGACCTGGGGCCTGTTATCCATTGCTGTGTTCTTTGCCGTCAATCCTTATCTGTGGCCCAATCCCATCGTACGCCTGCAAGAGACGCTGGACGCTGTCCGCTATACCACCACCAACCCCAATGTGGATAGCGCGGGCTACCCCGTCTGGCAGCAGCTGACCTGGTTGAGCATGTCCGTGCCGTGGGACCAGAACCACGCCTTCCTCATCCTGGCCGATACCTTCATCGCCTTCCTGGCGGTGGTGGGATTCAGCCGCATGTCGAAGAAGGAAAGCGTCTTCGGCGCGTGGCTGCTGCTCGAACTGATCGTGTTGCTGGTTTGGCGGACCAAGTGGCCGCAATACATCCTGATCGTCACCGCGCCGCTGGCGCTCTCGGCGGGCGAGGGCATGCTGACCCTCTGGCAGCCCGTCGTGGAGTGGTGGCGGGTGCGCAAGTCTGCCAAGGTCTACGCGAAAACGGACACGCGCCGCGCCCTGCCCTGGCTGGTGCCTGGACTGATCGCCTTTGCCCTGCTGACGCTCATCCCGCTCGTCTTTCAGCTCGGCATCTCACTGACCGACTTCAACGCCACCTCCATCCGCGACGGATTCCACGGCGGACTGTGGCGCGCCATCTCGGGCGGGCTGACGGGGCTACTCCCGGCCAATGCCTTCGACGTCGGCGTGCGCGCCAACCAGGTCAACTTCATCGGCTGGAATGCCTACGCACCCGTCTTCCAGTACGTCACTGCCGGTCCCAACGGTTGGAGCATCCTGTTCTTCAACGTGATGTGGACGGTGCTGTCCGTCCTGCTGCAATGTGGACTCGGCCTGGGCGTGGCGCTCCTGCTCTGGCAGCGCGGCGTGCGGCTCGGGAAATTCTGGCAGGCGCTCTTCATTCTGCCGTGGGCCATCCCCGAGTTGATCGGCGCACAGATGTGGCTGAACATCTTCATGACCGATTGGGGCTGGCTGGCCCTGGCCGCCCAAAAATATGGACCGACCTCCTTCTTCGCGGCGGTGGACCAGGCCGTGAATCACGGCGCCAGCCTGTGGCTGATCGTCTTCCTGATTCCCGCCCTGTGGTACGGATTCCCGTTCATGATGCTGGCGGCGTCCACGGGACTCAAGACCATCCCGCAGGACGTGCTGGATGCCGCCGCCATCGACGGGGCCAATCCCTGGCATACCTTCCGCTCGGTGATTTGGCCGCTGCTCCAGCCGCTGCTGGTCCCCGCCCTGATCGTGCGCGGCATCTTTGCCTTCAATCAGTTCTACCTGTTCCAGACCTTCTACTTCCAGGATGCCACCCTGGCCACGCTGTCGTACAACGTCTTCAACCCCAACAGCGGATTCGGCCCCAACGGCGGGCAGTTCGCCGTCTCGGCGGTCATCAACATCATCGCCGTCATCATCCTGATGGTCTTCGTCTCGCTCTTCAACCGTTGGAGCAAGGCGGGAGAGGGAGTCACCTATGCGTAAGATCTCCTGGCCTCGTCAACTGGCCACCCAACTGGCGCTGGCGCTGATCGGCTTCTTCGTGCTGTTGCCCATTTGGGGCATCGCCCGCCTGGCCTTCGACGGCTCCTTGAAGGGGCGCCCCACCGAGTTCCGCCTCACGCCCAAGCTCTGGTCCTTCGACGCCTTCCTCAAGGTGCTGGACCAACCCTACCAGTCGGTCCACTTCACGGTACTGCTCAAGAACAGCCTGCTGATCTCCTTCGGCGCGGCGCTGATCGCCATCCTGCTGGGCGTCAGCCTGGCCTACGCCTTCGCGCGCTTCCGCTTCCCAGGCAGGCAGACGGGA
>CAZGFR010000039.1:17578-26583 GCA_964524485.1 uncultured Anaerolineaceae bacterium
CGTCAGCCTGGCCTACGCCTTCGCGCGCTTCCGCTTCCCAGGCAGGCAGACGGGATTGTTCGCCCTGTTATTGACGGCCGTCCTGCCGCCCGTGGCCTTCATGACGCCGCTCTACATCATTTTCGGCCTGATGCAAATCCGCACATCCCTGCTGGCGTTGGTCATCACCTACGCGGCCTTCGCCATGCCTTTCTGCATCTGGAACATGCGCGCCGCTTTCCAGGCCGTGCCCAAGGAAGTGGAAGAGGCCGCCTTCCTCGACGGCGCGGGCGACCTGACCTCCTTCCTGCGCATCACCCTGCCGCTGGCCCTGCCCTCCATCGCCGTCGCAGGCCTGATCGCCTTCCTGATGGCCTATTCCGAGTTCACGCTCGGCTGGCTTTTCGTGGACAAGGCCGATAACGTCACGCTGGCCATGTCCATCTACGCCATCGTGCAGACCCAATACTCGGGCGGCGCGCAGCCGTGGAGCTACCTCGGCTCGCTGGCCATCATCATGTCCATCCCCGTGGTGGTCATCTTCCTCATCTTCCAGCGCACCCTGCTCGAACGCATGATGTTCGGAGACGCTTCGTGAACGTCGGAAGCCTGCTCCCGCAAATCACCGCCCGCCTGCCAGGCGACACGCCCGCCCTGGACGCGCAGGTGGTGCTGGCGCACGTGCTGGATCGTCCGCGCTCGTGGCTGATGGCCCACCCCGAACTGGACCTTTCCGCCCCGCAGCTTGATTCCGTGGAAGCGGCCGTCTCTCGCCTGGAGGCGGGTGAGCCGCTGCCGTACGTCATCGGCCACTGGGAGTTCTACGGGCTGGATTTCACCGTCACTTCCGACGTGCTGATCCCCCGCCCCGAGACGGAGCTTCTGGTGGAAAAAGCCATCGCCTGGCTGAACGCCGCACCCGAACGCCGCACTGTGGCGGACGTGGGCACGGGCTCGGGCGCCATCGGTGTGACCCTGGCCATGCACGTTCCCGACGTCTACGTGCTCGCCACCGACATCTCCATGCCCGCCCTGGAAGTGGCGCTCGGCAACGCGCGCAAGTTCCACGTGGCCGAGCGTATGGACTTCGTCGAATGCGACCTGCTCCCGCCGCACCACGAGTTCCTGCCCACCGACCTGCACTTCGACCTGATCTGCGCCAACCTGCCTTACATCCCCAGCGAATCGCTCAAGGGGCTGCCCATTTTCGGTACGGAACCCACCCTCGCCCTCGACGGCGGAGCCGACGGCCTCGACCTCGTCCGCCGCCTGCTGGACATTGCGCCCGAGTGGCTGGCCCCAGGCGGGCGCATCATGCTCGAGATCGAGGCAAGCCAGGGGTCCCAGGCGCTCTCCCTCGCGTATGACCGTTTCTCCGAAGCCGAGATCCAATTACGCCAGGACCTGACAGGCCGCAATCGCTTATTGGAGATTCAACTTTAATGGACACGAAATTAATTCCCGCCGCACAACCCGACGCCATCGAACAGGCCCTGCGCATCCTGCGCGCGGGCGGGCTGGCGGCCTTCCCCACCGACACGGTCTATGGCGTGGGCGCGCTGGCCTTCGACGGCCTCGCCGTGGAATCCATCTACGCTGCCAAGGATCGCCCCGTCGAAAAGGCCATTCCCATTTTGATCGCAGACGCCGACGACCTGGACAAGGTCGCTGTGGACGTTCCGCCCATGGCGCGGATTCTGGCCGCCCGTTTCTGGCCTGGACCTCTGACCCTGGTCGTGCCCAAACAGCCGACTCTCCCCGAGGCCATATCTGCTACCGCGACCGTGGCCGTACGCATCCCCGACCATCCCGTGGCGCGCGCCCTGCTCAGGGCTGCGGGGCCAATGGCCGTGACCTCGGCCAACCTCTCGGGCCAGCCCAGCCCGGTCAACGCTGAAGAGGTGATGCGCCAGTTAAACGGACGCATCCCGCTGGTCCTGGATGGAGGCGTCACCCCGGGCGGAGTCCCCTCCACGCTGGTGGATTGTCTCGGCGCGGAACCCGTCCTCCTGCGTGAAGGTCCGCTCACGAAGGAGCAAATCCTGGCTGCGCTAAAATAAGAGGCCGCTTAAAAAGCGGCCTCGAAACTCTTATCTGCAATTCAGGCTTCGTTCAGTCTTCTTTTATCTGCCTGAATATAATAACAAGTGCATTCTCCTCTTCAAACCCCGTACGGATCTGGGCCGATCCAAGCGGGGTTTGGGTTTTTAATCAGGAGAGCGGCCAGGTCGGTTGGACGTCCATGTCCATGCCAGAGGTATGGCCGAGCGCATAGCGGAAATAGCCCGCCGAGCCGATCATGGCGGCGTTATCGGTACACAACGACAGCGGGGGAATGTGGACCTTGAACTCCGTTTGAGCTTGGAAGGCCTGACGCAAGGCGCGGTTGGCCGAAACGCCGCCCGCCACGAGGATTTCCTTCGCGCCAAACTCGCGCGCCGCATCCATCGTCTTCTTGAACAGCACATCCACCACGGCTGCCTGGAAGGAAGCCGCAAGGTCGTCCACGGGCAGCGAGCCGCTGCGATTCTTCAAGTCGTTGACCTCGTACAGCACGGCCGTCTTGAGGCCGCTGAACGAGAAGTTCCAAGAATTCTCCATCCACGCGCGCGGGAAGTGGAAGCGGTTCGGGTCGCCGTTCTCGGCCGCCTTCTGCACCGACGGTCCGCCCGGGTATGGCAGCGACAGCAGCCGCGCAACCTTGTCGAAGGCTTCGCCCGCCGCGTCGTCGAGCGTGGCACCCAGGCGGCGGTAGGTCAGGTGGTCGGTCATCAGGTTCAATTCGGTGTGCCCACCTGAGACGAGCAGCGCCATGAGCGGGAATTGCGGCTCGGGTGGCGTGGTCTCGCCCGCGTTGTACACCCACGAGGAGTAGATGTGACCTTCGAGGTGGTTGACGCCCACCAGCGGAAGTCCCAGCCCGAGGGCGAGTCCCTTGGCGGCGTTCAAGCCAACCACCAGCGAGCCTGCCAGCCCAGGTCCGCGTGTGACGGCAATCGCATCCACTTCGCTGAGCGAGAGATGCGCCTGCGCCAGGGCCTGTTCTACCACCGGGACCACCGACAGCACGTGCTGGCGCGAAGCCACTTCGGGGAAGACGCCGCCAAAGCGGGCGTGGATGTCCATCTGCGAGGCCACCACCGAGGAGAGCAGCGCGCGGCCATTTTCGAGGATGGCGCAGGCGGTCTCGTCGCAGGAGGATTCAAGGGCCAGGATACGAGCGGGTTTTAGGTCAGTCATCGGTTACCAGTTTTCAGTAATCAGTGTTCAGTGAACAGTTTTAGTTATACCAACAGAACGGTCCATCGTCCACACCTATTCGTGTCGTCCTGAGCGAAGCGAAGGACCTCTACCACTGCGAACGAGGTCCTTCGGTCGCGGAGAGCGCGCGCCCTCAGGACGACACGAACAAAGTTATCTCTTTTTCCACTTCTTCATCGGCAGGACGAAGTCATACGGATAATCGGCCAGCATTTCCATGCGGCCGTCGGGGCGCACCCAGAAGGTGTCTTCGATGCGGAAGCCCATGCCGCGCTCAGGATAATACAGCCCAGGCTCTGAGGTGACCACCACGCCAGGCGCAAGACGATGGTCGTCGCCCGTCATCAGTCCGCTGAATGGCCGCTCGTGGATGTTGAGTCCCACGCCGTGGCCCAGGCTGTGGACGTAGCCTTCGGTGGGCGCTCCAAAGTTCAACTGCGACTTGTGTCCCTTCGACTCGAAATATTCGCAGGTCATGCGCTGATATTGCTTGAAGGACACGTTCAGGTCGAAGTTCTCCCACAACTTGTCGAAAATCTCCTTGACCTGTCCGTACAGTTCCTCGGCTTCGGGCGTGGCGTAACCGAGACTCCACGTGCGGGTGAAGTCATAGAAGTAGCCGCCGCCCGCCTCGGCGGGATAGATGTCGTACACGATGGTCTGGCCGAGGCGCATCAGGTCCTCGGGGTTGCCCGCGGAGTGCGGCACACCCGCATCATGGCCGATGGCAAAGATGAAACCCTCAGGCAGTTCCGCGCCGCGCTCGGCCACCCACAGGCGGATCTTATCCTTGACCTCGCCCAGTTTAAGCGGCTCGCCCTTTTCGTTGAGCAAGACCTCATCCTCGCGGACCTCGCAGGAAGTGAGGAACTCCGCCGTCAGGCGCACGACCTCGGTGGTGATCTGGCCCATGCGGCGGATGCGCTCCACCTCGGCCACTTCCTTCGTCTCCATCGCGCGGATGAAGACCGAGTCCATGCCGTGCTCGCCGACCAGCTCCAGGTCGGGGGCAATACGCTGGAGTTGGGTCAGGGCGGCGAAGGCGCTGCCCAGGTCGACGTGTCCGTAAATGCCGACGCGACCCCGGGTCACACCCAGGTCGGCCAGCATCTTCTTCGTGCCGAGCGCGTTTGCCAGGGACTGATTCCCGCCCGCTTCTTTCATCAACTCCGAAAACGGATACAGGCTCATCGAGCGGGTTGGCAGGCCTGACTTGGCCGCCTCGTCGCGCTCCATGTCGTTGCAGAACAGGACGGGCGTCTCGCCGCGTTTCTTGATCAACGTCGCGCCGCTGACGTGTCCACCGCCCGTCAGATAATACATGGGCGGGTTGTGTTCCGCGCTGCCCAGCACGAGCAGGGCATCCAGGTTGCGGGCTTGCATGAGGGCATCAAGGTCAGATTTCATGGGGTCTCCTGTGGGCCTCAACGTCTCCAGACGTTGAACTTTTTATCGTAACGCATTCTTCAAACCAACCAGCAGCGCGCCTTCCTGTTCGGGCAGCACGGTGCGCGGGTCGATCAGCACGCGGTCTTCTTCAGTGCGGGCGATGATGGGCGGATGCTGCATCCGCAATTTCTTGAGGACCTTGTCGGGGGATTTGACGTCTAGGGCGAGGACAAAGGTGGGGAAGGACTCGCCAGGCAGGCTGCCGCCGCCGACGGTGGATTCCGCTTCGACGACGTCCCCCTGCCCCAGCGTTTGCCGCCACGCCTCGGCCCGACCCTGCACCTGCTTCAACGTCAGCGCCATCATGCGCCAGATGGGAATCTCGCGCTCGGCCTCGTCCTTGAGATAATGGAGCAGCGTGGCGGTCAGGCCCGCAAGACAACTCTTGTCCGCGCGGACAGCGCGCGCCAGCGGATGCTTCTTGATCCTGGCAATCAGGTCGGCGCGCCCGAGGATGATGCCTGCCTGCGGACCGCCCAGGAGTTTATCACCCGAGAAGCAGACCAGGTCCACGCCCGCCGCCAGCGACTCCTGCACGGTCGGCTCATGGACGATGCCGAAGCGGGCCGTGTCGAGCAGGGCGCCCGAGCCGAGGTCGTCTACCACGGGCACGCTTCGAGCGTGCGCGGCGGCAACCACGTCCGCCAGTTCGGGTTCATCGGTGAAGCCGACGATCTTGAAATTGGAACGGTGCGCGCGCATGACCAGCGCGGTCGATTCGGCCAACGCGGATTCGTAATCGCCCAGGTTGACACGGTTGGTGGCGCCGATCTCGACCAGCTTCGCGCCCGATTGCTTCATCACGTCGGGCACGCGGAATCCGCCGCCGATCTCGACCAGCTGCGTGCGCGAGATGACTACACGCCTGCGGTTGGCCAGCGCAGCCAGGACGAGCATCACGGCCGAGGCGTTGTTGTTGACCACCACCGCCGCCTCCGCGCCTGTCAACTTTTGCAGGATGGATTCGGCATGGATCAGACGGGAACCACGCGCACCTTTGGCCAAGTCATATTCGAGCGTGGAATAGCCGCGCGAAACGGCGTCCATGGCGCGCAGGGTGGCGTCACTGAGCGGGGCGCGCCCGAGGTTGGTGTGCAGGATCACACCCGTGGCATTGATGACGGGCACCAGCGTGGGCGCTGTCCACGCGGAGAGGCGGGATTCGGCCAGGGCCAGGATCTCGTCCATCGTCGGCAGGGCAGGCTCGGGGTCCGCTTTGAAACGGGCGCGAATCTCAGCCAACTGGGTGCGGAAGGCGTCCAGGGTCAGCGGTCGGCCGTAGGCGGCAATCAATTCCGCCGCGGCGCGTGTCTGCAGCAGGCTCTCGACGGAGGGGAGGTTACGAAGAAGGTGGTTGCTCATCGCTCGGAACAGGAGGTTTCCAGCGCGCCTTTTCTCGCAGGCGGATGAGGTACTCGACCACGATCAGGCCGCCCGCCAGGCCCATCCACACGTAGAGCGAGACCAGGCGGCCGAGTTGCAGCCAGGTCAGGGTCGCGCCGTACACGCCCACCCACAATGCCTCGCGCACGAGGACAGGCGGTTCAGCGGGTGGGTCGCTGGGGAAGCGGCGGTTGATGAGGTACGAGAACGGCAGCGCGGTGCCCGTCAGCGCAAGGACGAGCAGGAAGAAAAAGCCCCAGCGCGGCCAGACGTAAGGCTGGGTAAAGTTGAGCAGCAGGGCCAGCCCGCCCCAGCCGACGAAGGCCATGAGCAGCGCGGGGACCAGATAAGCGCGGAAGGTGGGTTGGGAACTCATCGATTGAATTATACCCGTGAGTCTGGCATGGGAAGGTTGTCAACACGGAGGGCGTACGGACATAAAAAACACCCTGGTTCGCCAGGGTGTTTCGCTCTGTATCAGGCTTTTGCGCGCGCCTGCTCGACCGCTTCGACCACCTCGGGCAGGTCGATGCCGAGGGCGTGCAGCTTCTCGACGGTCGGGATGCCGTTCGCGTCCCAGCCGCGGCGCAGGTAGACGGCATCCACCAGTTTCTCGTATTGCGCCTCGCGATAGGCGCGCAGACGTTTGACCTTCTCTTCCGTGGACAGGCCCTCGGGGTCGATGCCCACCAGACGTTTAAGCTGTTCGTCGTAGCGCTCCTGGCGGGATTCGTATTCCAACGGGGTGACGGGGCCCATCGCGCGGTACGGCGGATAATCGTGCTTGCGGCCGACACGTCCCATGCGCAGGGCGAAGACCTTCTGGAAGTTGTAAACGCGCTCGGACTGATGCAGTAAATCTTCAACCTTGGTTGGCTTGCCCGTTACGCCCTCGTGAATCCAGGTGTAGTTCTCGACGTGTTCCTCGACCTTGGCGGGTTCTTTGGTGGATTTGTTGTTCTCGGGCGAGATGTCGTTCCACGGCAGTTTGCACAGACCGTGCAAGCTGAACCAGGTGCGCCACATCGGGAAGTAGTGCAGCGCCTCGGCCTTGATCTCGAAGGTGGGCAGCAGATTGTGGACCTGGTCCATGAAGATCAGCCAGGCCTCGTCGTGCTGGGCGCCCTTGGTGGCCATGCCATACCCGCCTTGCTGAGCGATGGATTCCTTGGTCAGGTACTCGGACACTTCCATGCCCTTGACCTCCATGCCGATGTCGTGGACGAAGCTGGGGTCCGCGCCGTACTCGCGCACGAAGAGTTCCTTCATGTAACGCACGCCCTGCCCCACGATCAGGCCGAAACCCTCGCCGCGCGCCATCTGGTGCAGCAGTTCGAGCGCGGCCGCGCCGTTGCCGAAGTTCAATTCCAGCCCGCCCGTGATGTCCTTGTTGAGGACGCCTTCCTCATAGCATTCCATCGCAAAGGCAATGCTGTCGGCGCAGGAGATGGTATCGATGCCGTAGGTGTCGCAGTAGAAGTTAAGTTCGAGCACCTTTTGCGGGTCGAAGTTGCCAATGTTCGATCCCAGACCCGCGGCGTTCTCGTACTCGGGACCGTCCACCAGCACGCACTGACCCGCGTAGGGTCCCGTCTTGACAGGGAAATGGTCCACGCCATGCGAGCAGGACATGGTGCAGCCCAGCCAGCAGCCATCGGGCAGGCCCTGGGTGAAAGCTTCCTTCCAGATCTTCGAGTCGATCTTGTAGGTCTCGGGGTGCGAGCCGTAGCGGAAGTTGTGGGTGGGCAGCAGGTCGAAGTGGTCCATCACCTCGACGATGTTGGCGGTGCCGACCTTGCGCATCTGGTTCTGCTTGTCGTCCAGGTCGGCGATCTCCTTGTTGATGCGCGCGCCCGCCTTGCGGACCAGGGCCATGTCGGCCACACCGTTCTTGTCGCCGCCCATGTCGGAGAAACGCACCACGATGGCGGCGATCTTCTTGTCGCGGAAGACCCGCCCGGGGCCGCCGCGTCCCGCCTGCTTGAGGCGGGCTTCCTTGCGGCGCACGTCGTACCAGGTCGAGTTGATGGCCGCGTAGCGGATATGGTTGGCCGCCTGTCCCGCCGAGAGGACCGAGACGCCGCGTCGGCCTTTTTCGTCGCCGCCATACTTGGCGGTCAAAATGTTACCGATCAGATGCGAATCCTCTTCCTCGTAAGCGTACGGCTCGATGGTAACCTTGCCATTGTCACCGTCGATGAAGATCAGCACGTCCTCTTTAGCCTTGCCCTGGATCTCGAGCGCATCGAAGCCCGAGAACTTGAGGAAGGGCGAGAAGTAGCCGCCCACGTTGCTGTCGATCACGTTCTGGGTCAGCGGGCTGAGGGTCACCACGGTGGCCTTGCCGCTGCCCGGGTAGGCGGTGATGCCGCAGATCGGCCCGTTGGCAATGACCAGCTCGTTGCGCGGGTCGTCCCAGGTGGTCTCGGGCGTGACCGCATCCCACAGCAGTTTGAGCGCAAAACCGCGCCCGCCCGTGAACAGGTCCTTCATTTGCTGGGTGACAGGCTTCTCACGGATGGAATTGTCGGCCAGGTTGATGTAGAGGGTGCGGTTGGCGTATCCGCGCTCGACGGGGCGCAGGTCGTAGGTATATTCCCCTAAAAGGGTCGATTCGACAGGTAAGGTCATGGAAGGTCTCCTGATTGGAAAACAAAGTCTGGACGGCCATTCAGCCATTCTCATTATCTAAGGAATGCGGCGGACTGTCCATTGATAAACTTCCCCTTTCGGTAGTGCCAAGAGGAACCTTGGTTCTATGTATAATGACCATCAGATGAACAAGAAAAGAGGTCCCCATGAACGTTTCCGAAGCCATTCGCAGCAAGCGCGCCGTGCGTAAATTCAGCAGCCAGCCGCTGCCCACAGAAGCCGTCCACGCCATCCTCAACGCGGGACGCAGGTCGCAGTCCTCGAAGAACACCCAGGCCTGG
>CAZGFR010000040.1:0-21757 GCA_964524485.1 uncultured Anaerolineaceae bacterium
AGGGTCCACCACATGAGGTAGGCCGTGCCGGGCTTGCGCTGCCAGTGGCGATACAGGACCACGGTGAAGGCAAAGGACACCAGGGTGGTGAGGATCGGGATGTAGTGTGTAGGGTTTTGCATGAGACTGCTCCTGTGTGTGATGTGCGGCGCGGGCGGGGAACACAACCGTCCAGGCCGCGAATGAACGCGCTGGCAATCTCCTCTCATGCAGTTGGCATCCCCCTATAAAGTCCGTTCGCCTGGGGGCCGTCGAACGGGCTCAACGATCAGCCGTGATTGACTTCCATGGTTTGATAGGTTTCCAGCAGGCTGATCAGGATCTGGTCGGTGAAACTGTGCATGCGATGCAGCATGTCCTCCCATGCGCGGGCCGAGGGGACGTTGGCCTCGCGGTAGACCTTCACCACCGACTCGATCAACACATTGCGGAAGAACAGGAAAGCCCGCGCCGCATCCACGTAACTCAACTCGTAGCGGCGGGCGCGGGCAGCATAGGAATATCCGATGGCGTGCGCCTGCGAGGCGGCGTTCTCTCCGCCCGAACCGAGATAGGCCATCAACCCCTGGAAGAGCATCTGCGCGCTCTGGCGATACTGGATGCGCGCCTCCTCGTCCAGTTTTTGGTACCAAGCCTCGGCCTCGAGCGTGCCGTCGGCGATGCGCATGCGCACATTGCGGACCACCGACTGCACCATCGTCTCGGGGCCCACCTCGGGCTGACGGCGGGCATGCTCGGCCCACAATTCCACCTCGGAGCGCTTATAGCGGCGGTGTCCGCCCTGGGTGCGATGCACAGGCAGGATGCCCTTGTCGGACCAGAGCCGCACCGTGCTGGGATGTACGCCCAGGATATCCGCCGCGCCGCGCAGGGAAAGCCACTCGTCCGTCATATCATTCGGCAGCCAACGCCACCTTCTCCACGAAAGCGGGTTCCTCCGCCTGCTTGCGGAAGGCGGAGACGTCGATGCGCGAGAGCATCAGCACAGCGGCGAACAACATCAGCGCCTCGATGCCGAACACGACCAGGTACCCGCTCAGGGCGTGACCTGTGAGCTGGGTCACCGCATCGCGCAGTACCCCGCCGAGGACGGATCCCGCCAGACGGGAGAGCGCATTCGAGACGCCCCACGCGCCGATGTACAAGCCGACCTCACCAGGGACGGTCAGGTCGAACATGAGCGAGAGATTCGAGACCGTGGCGATGCCCGTGCCCAGGCCAAGCAGGGTCACGCCTGTGTAGAAGACCGAGGTGCTGTGCATCCATCCGCTGGCGACGATGACGAGGAAGCCCGCCAACGCGCCGAGGTTGCCTGCCTGCGCCACGGTCCGCTTGGCGACACGGCCTTCGAGCGCACCCGCGATCAGGATGGCGATCAGCACGAACGTGCCCCAGATGGATGTGATGCGCGTGGTCTGCGTGACGGTCAGGCCGAAGGCCTCCGCACCGAAGGGTTCGAGCAACACGTCCTGGCCGAGGATGGCGGCCAGCAACAGGAAGAGATATATGAAGAAGGTCTTTCCCACGGGATTGCGCGTGATGGCAGCGGCCATCTGCTTGAAGGTATACGCCTCTGCCTGCGCTTGCGCGGAATCCGCCTGGGTGCGGGGTTCCAGCCACAGCAGGCCGAGCAGGCCGAGGGTCAGGGCGGCGATGCCGACCATGTTGAAGGCGCGCATCAACGCCTCGGGGGTGTAGGGGTCCACCATGCGGCTGAGTCCGATGGCCGTCGCAATGATGCTGACGATCATCATGAACCACATCACCGCGATGGTCTTGCCGCGTCCGTTCTCGCCCGAGAGTTCGGATGCCAGCGAGAGATACGACACGCTGGACAGGTTATAGCCCATGCCCCAGGCGCCGAAGGCGAAGGCGCCCGTCAGGATACCGAGCCAGAAATTCTGCGAGAGCAGGAAGGCCACCTGCGGCGAGACGGCAACGCCGATCACGCACAGGATCAACCCGACCAGGATGTAGGGCGTGCGGCGCAGGCCGAAGATGGGATGGCGGTCGGAATAGGAACCGATGGCCACTTGGATGGGCGAGAACAGATAAGGCAGGGAAGCCAGGATGGCCACCAGCGTGGCAGAGAGCGCAAGTTCCTTGATCATCACGCGGTTGAGCGTACTATTGATCGGGACCAGGGTCATGGCGACCGCAACGTGGATGAGGCCGAGTTGCAAGCGTTTGAGAAACATGTAAATCCTTTGGCGATGGCGATAAACAGCGGGGGGAATGTACCAAAAGGGAGGGGTCAAGTCAATGTAGATTCACATAGATTTTACAAACTGACTCCCCCGTTTTTGGGGTGGAACTGAGAAAAAAGCCGCCAATTTCGGCGGCCTTGGGATCACTTCGCGAACTGGCGAATCAATTGCTCGTAGCGTTCCAACACCTCGGGGGCAGGGTCATGCCCGCCAAAGGTCAGGAAGACCTTGAAGGCGCAATCGCCCCGTTGATCGAAGAACTGGAAGCTGAGCGCCTCGCGCCCGTCAGTATGGCTCGGCTTGCGGAAGGCAAAAACCGAGGCCAACTCCCAGCTGCGGATGTGCATATCCAGAGATTTGGTCTGGACGTTGAAGAACCCGTCGGTCTTGGAGAATTTGCCGAACTGCCCGAAGGCTTCCAGCGTAGTGGCCCCGTTAGAGACGATGACGTGCACGTTACCCAAGGCCTCAAAGGCACGGATGATCTGTTCCCAGCATGAGGAATCCAGTTCGTGGGCCAGGTCTCCTTGCAAGGCGCGGATCACCTCCACTTCGGGCATTTGCATCTGACGGGCCAGCATCAGCGTCATCTGGGAACGATCTGCATTGAAGGCTTCACGGATAGCCGTATAACGGTCTTTGTTAATGGCAAGGGTGGATGCAGATTGGGGCATGGTTCATTCTCCTGTGTTTTTATAATTTTTATATAAAATTTAATAAATATTACCATGCGTCCCAAACAAGCGTCAAGATTTCGGAGTAACTTGTCCGAATTTAGAGTTTCGACAATGATTTTTGGCAGTGTGAAGAATTAGTCTGTGCGCGGCTCGAACCGATACCCCCGTCCCCGCTGGGTGTGGATGTACTGGTGGCCGTGTTTGCCATCCTCGAGCTTGTTGCGCAAGTAGAACACATACAGCGAGACCATGGACGTGTCGTCGATGTACGAATCCCCCCACACCTCGCGCAGCAGTTCGCGGTGAGATACGACCCTGCCCTGCTCGCGCACCAGGCAGGACAACAGTCCGTACTCGCGCGGCGAGAGGTCCAGCGGCTTTCCAAGCAGACTCACGGATTGAGAGGACAGGTCGATGTTCAGGACCGCGTCGGAATAAACCGGGCGGGGGTCCGAAGCAGCCTTGGCATTCTCCTCGGCCCGCCGTAACAAGGCGCGGACGCGCGCACTCAGTTCCCCGCCCTTGAAGGGTTTCTTGACATAATCGTCCACGCCCGCGTTGAAGCCGCGCACGATGTCCATGTCCGAGTTCCTGGCGGTCAACATGAGGATGGGGGCGGTGGTGATCTCGCGCAGGCGCGAACATACGTCGAAGCCATCCATGCCGGGCATCATCACGTCCAGGACGATCAGGTCGGGATGAAGGTTGTAGGCGCGCTGCAGGCCCTCGGTCCCCGAATAGGATTGAAGGACCGCCAGGTCCATCGGCCGCAAAATGGCTTCCACCAGTTTTCCAACTTCGGGGTCATCGTCAATAACCAGAACCTTTTTGGACATCATTCAACCCTCTCTGTGAAATGAAAGATGCCGTTACAACAACATCAATTATGATAGCACATGACCTATGCATCAACAATAAGAGATTCTTCCCAAATAAAAACTTCCCCGTGTGGGGAAGTTTTCCATTCTACTTCTCTGCTTTGGACATCTGCCGCGCCAGTTGCAACAACTCATGCGCGGACCGTAAGGTTCCCTCCCCCACTTCACCGAGCATCTGCGAAAGTTCCAACATGCGCGCATCGCCGTCCAGTTTTTCGACGCGGGTCAGCGTGCGGCCCTTGTCCACCACCTTCTGGACCTGGTAATGCTGCTCACCGAAAGCGGCCAACTGCGGAAGATGCGTCACACAGAAGACCTGGTGATTGCGCGCCAGCTTCCACAATTTCTGGCCGACGATGGTACCCACGCGCCCGCCGATGCCCTGATCGATCTCGTCGAAGATCAGGCTGGGGACCTGATCAGCGCGGGCCAGGACGTTCTTGAGCGCCAGCATCAGGCGCGAGGTCTCGCCGCCTGATGCGATCTTGACCAACGGCTTGAGCCCCTCGCCCGGGTTGGGCGCGATGAGGAATTCCACACGGTCGAGGCCGTTCTGGTCGAAGGCGATGCGCGAGCCGTCGGGCAATGGGACGCCGTTCGGGTCGGGTCGGGTCTGGAAGTCCACGCCGAACTGAGCAGAGGCCATCTTCAGTTCGTCGAGTTCCACTTCGATGCCCTTGCCGAGTAACTCCGCCGCGGACTTGCGCTTGGTCGTCAGCGTCGCGCCTTGTTTGCCCAGTTGCGCCAGGAGCTTGGACTCCTCCGCCGTCAGGCTGGCAATGCGGTCGGCCGCGCCCGTCAGGGTTTCGAGCTGCTTGCGGGCATCTGCGCCGTAAGCGACCACGGCAGGGATGCTGCCGCCGTACTTGCGCGTCAGGCGGTGGATCAGGTCGAGGCGTTCCTCGACCTCGTCGAGCCGCTTGGGGTTGAACTCAATGGCTTCGAGGTAATCGCGCAGGCTGCGGACCAGGTCCGCGAGGGTGTCTTCCAGCAAGTTGGCCTGATTCGAGAGTTCGGCCTGGGCTGAGTCGATGCGGGCCAAACCTGCCAGCGCCTGCGCGGCCTGCCCCACCAGGTCGCCCGCGGAGGGCGCATCGGGCGAGCCATCTTCGAGCACGGCCAGGGCTTGCTGGGCATACTCAGCCAGAGACTCGGCATTCGCCAGGCGGTCGCGTTCCTTGCGCAATTCCTCGTCTTCGCCGACCTTGAGACGCGCGGCCTCGATCTCCTCAGCGGCGTAGGTCAACATCTCCATGCGGCGGTCGGAGTCGGCCTGGGCCTGGCGCAGGTCGTTCAACTCACGCCGCAGGTTGAGCAGCGCGTGATAGGTCTGGCGGTATTCGCCCAGGGGTTTGGAGACTTCGGCATAACGGTCGAGCAGGCCGAGGTGAGCGCGCGGGTCGAGCAACGAGAGGTGTTCGGATTGGCCGTGGATATCCACCAGCGCGGCGCCCAGTTCCTTGAGCAGTGCCACGCCCACGGTCCGCCCGTTGACGCGGGCCACGCTGCGGCCTTCACGCCGCACCTCACGGGTGAGCGTCACATAATCGGGATCGTCGAGCAGTTCCTCGCGGTTGAGGATGTCGTGCACTGTTTCGCGCTCCGGACCCTTGAGCTGGTACACGCCCTCGACGAAGGCTGTCTCCGCCTCGGCGCGGACCACGCTCGCGTCGGCGCGGCCGCCCAACAGCATCACAACCGCATCCAGAATGATGGATTTGCCCGCGCCCGTCTCACCCGTGAGGATGATCAGACCAGACCCAAAGCGCAGGTCGAGGCTGTCGATGATGGCAAAGTTATGGATGCGGAGTTCGGTCAGCATGGCTATTTGAAGAGTTGCAATCCAGACAGGCGGTAGTACATGACGGGCACGGCAATGACCAGATAGATGCCCAGCGAAATCAGGCTGTAAATATCGAACATGATCAGGCTGATGATGATCATCGGCGCGGCGCCCAGGATCATGCCCGCCACCACGGTCAGGTAGAGTCTGCGCGAGCGATGTCGGCGCGTGACGAAGCGGGCCGCTTCGGCGATGACCACCCCCACCGTGGAGGAGGCGGCAGCGATGAGGAAAAAGAGGAAGAATCCGAATCCGCTGACCAGCATGGCCAACAGGCTGGTGATCAGCGAGAGGATGCCTGCCACGGAAAAACCGAAGAGGTAATCGAACCACTCGGCCGTGTCGAACTTCTTCTGCTGGCCCTTGACGCATTCCTTGCAGCGATAGCCCGTGGGCGTGCGGATGGCGCACGAGGTGCAGATGGGACGGTCGCACTGGTTGCAGCGCAGGCTCGTCTCGCGGTTGGGATGAACGTAGCAAACGGTGGCGGAGGTCTCGGTCATCGGGTCAATCCAAAGGAACGATTTTGGTTCATGTGCGCAGTCAGGTTGCGGTAGAAATATCCCGCATCGCCAAAGCGGACGAACTGGGCGGTGTATTCGGCGGCGCGGACGTCCACGCGGTCGTCTTCGATCAAGCCGATCGGCACCTGGCCGTCCACGCTCAGGACGGCGTTGTCGCCGTGGACGCCGATGCTGACCGAGGATCCCTCCGCCAGCACCACGGCCCGCTCCACCGAAAGGTGCGGAGCAATGGGCACGACCAGAATATTGCGCAACTCGGGCGGCAGGATGGGTCCGCCCGCGGCCAGGGCATAGGCGGTGGAGCCCGTGGCGGTGGAGGCGATCAAGCCGTCGGCCACATAGGTGGTCAGCAGGTGGCCGTCCGCCGAGGCCGAGAGACGGATCGGGCGTAGGTACTGTCCGCGGCTGACGACCACTTCGTTGAGCGCATGCCAGTTGCCCGCAGGCTCATCCGCGCGAATCAACTCGGCGCGCAGCATCATGCGATTCTCGATCCAGGCCTCGCCCGCCAGCAGGCGGTCGAACATGCCGCGCCAGTCGCTGCGCTCCAACTGGATGAGGAATCCCAGCCGCCCCAGGTTCACACCCAGGATGGGCACGCCGCAGGGAGCGCACAGATGCCCCGCCCTGAGCATGGTCCCGTCGCCGCCGACGGCCACCAACATGTCGAACTCGCCGCGCTTGACGCGTTTGCGCAGCACATCGTCGTAGAGCGATCCCACAGGCGCGTCGAGGCCTTTTTCCTTGAAATACTCAGCAATCGATTCCGCTTCACGGACGGCCTCGGGCATTTTCGGGTAGGACGTGACAACAGGGCGCTGCGGAATGAAGGGTGCGGACATATTGGGCAATTATACTCTCCAACCCCCGCGCGTCATACCAGGGACTGGTCGCAGACCTTCTTGAAGCCGCAGCGGGCGCAGCGGGCGGCCTGCTCGTGTGAACGCTCGACCTCGCGTTTCAACTCGTCGCGGCGCATCTCGGCCAGCAGGTCAAGCAATGAGGATTCCAATTCGGGGGTGTAATCCACGGCGAAATCACGGTTCTCGTAATGGATGATGCCATAGGGCGGGCGCTTACCGTAGCTCTTTTCCACCAGCAGACAATAGGCCGCCAACTGGTAGATGTGCGAGTCATACGGCGACTCGGGCGCGCGTCCACTTTTAACCTCGACGGGGATGATCTGTCCCTTCTCTTGTACCAGGTAATCGGGCTTGCCCGTCAGCCCGAGCAGATCGTTGTAAAGTGGGCGCTCCAACTTGCCCCAGCCGCGCGTATCCGTGTAGATGACCCGTCCGCCCGGCAGACCCGCCTCTTTCCGCTGGCGTCCACTTTGCCAAAAAAAGATAAAGGCAAGGAAGAGTAAAAGGAGAATGACGTAGATCATGAAGGTGGGATTGGGCTTCGGAATTAAGACATAAACTGCGAAGCAAGATAGACGGTCAGCAGGACGAAAGCGATCAACAGCAGGAGCATGGCCGCGCCGCGCAGCAGGCTCGCTGCCAGCACCTTGCGTCCGTGGCGACGGTGCAGGTCGGTGCCCGCCGCCAACTCGGCCTTGTTCTCGGACGGCACGCCTTGTTTGCGATACCACCAGGCGCGGCGGCAATACAGGTAATTTCCGATGTCGGAAGCGCGGATGACGGGCATGGGTAAAGTATAGCACAAATTTTCTATGTCCTATTCGTCGTCACTTCACTCCTCCTCGCAATAACGGAACCACCTGTGAAATATTTCCCAGATGGCCTGTGCCATGTTTCCTTTCGGGAATCCCGTCTGACCGAGATAATGGAGGCGTACCAGGAAACGGAGGCAGACATGGCGGACGAACTGATCGTCAAATTTTGGGGCGTGCGGGGAAGTTACCCGACCCCTGGGGAGGCTACCGTTAAATTCGGCGGGAACACCGCCTGCGTGGAGGTCCGCGCAGGGGAACGCGCGCTGATCTTCGACGCGGGCACGGGCATCATCCCGCTCGGGCGGGACCTGGCGCGACGGGCCCGCTCCACCGACCAGCCGCTGGAAGTTGCGCTGTTCTTCAGCCACCTGCACCACGATCACACGCAGGGATTTCCATTCTTCCTGCCCGCCTTTATGCCGAGCGCGAAGCTGCACATCTTCGGACCGGGCGCCACGCCCGAGACGCTGGAACGGGTGCTGGAGTCGAACCAGTCGCCGACAACCTTCCCCGTCGGCTTGAGGGACATGGCGGCCTGGAAAGACATCCGCTCGGTGCGGGAAACGGAGGTCATCGTTTGGGATGCGGACGGAATCCGTTTGGCGGAGTCAGGCCGCGGCCTCAGCGATGAAGCGGTCGTGGTCCGAATCCACCGCTCGTCCGCGCATCCCGGCGGTGTGTACGCCTATCGCATCCAGTGGCGCGGAAAATCAGTGGTATACGCCACGGACACGGAAGGCTATGTGGGCGGCGACCGTCGGCTGGCGCAGTTCGCGCGCGATACCGATGTGCTGATCCACGACGCGCAATACAGCGAGGAACATTATCGCGGCGCGCTGGCGGGCTTCCCGTCCACGCAGGGTTACGGCCACTCGACTGTCAACATGGCCTGTGAACTGGCCGCCGCGGCGGAGGCCGAGCGGCTGGTCCTGTTCCACCACGAGCCCGCTTACGCCGACGAACAGGTAGCCGAGATGGAGTTCATCGCGCGGATGTTCTTCCCCGAGTCGATTGCGGCGCGCGAGGGCATGGAGATCAAGGTCAAGACGGTGCCGTCACTGCAAACTACGCTCGGTGTGGGCAAGCCTGTCAAAGCGTCGAACGCGAAGGGTTAGCAGTAGGCCTCGGAAGTCTGCCATGATGGCTCTCCGTCAGAAAGACTCCCCGTAGACTTCCGAGGTCTTTTTTTCAAAGGGATGTACAATATGCTCAAAATGGCCAACACCCAAAACGACAACACCCGCAATATTCTCTCGGACATCCGACTGTTTGAGGGCTTGAGTTCTGCACAACTGGACTGGGTCTCGCGGCGCGCGCATCGACGCGTGTTCCCCGTCGGCGCGAACGTGATGACCGCCGAGCAACCGGGCGAAGCGGTGTACATCGTGCTGCATGGGACGGTCAAGATCCACGTGGAGCAGGCCGACGGGCGGGACGTGATCCTGGCCTTGCTGGGCAGCGGCGACCTGATCGGCGAGATGAGCCTGATCGACAGCGTGGGCCGCTCGGCCAGCGCGACCACGCTCGAGAATTCGCTGATGTTGTGGATGGGCAAGGAGACCTTCCAGGAAATGCTGGACACCTTCCCAACCGTGGCGCGCAACCTGGTGAAGATCCTCTCGGCGCGCGTGCGCCTCTCCGACCAGTTGATCCAGGCGCTGGCCTCGCTCGACGTGTACGGACGGGTGGCCCGTCAACTGCTGGCCTTCGCCGAGAAATACGGCCGCCTGCGGGACGACGGCATTCAGGTTCGCATCCTCTTCACCCAGGGTGATATGGCTGACCTGGTGGGAGCCTCGCGCAAACGCGTCAACCAGGTGATGGTTTCCTTCAAGGAGCAGGGGTTGATTGGCAACGACACTGAGGGCCACGTCGTGATCCTTGACCGTGAGAGATTGGCGAAGTTCTGCCGATAGCAGATCTCAAGTAGGGGCGCGGCATGCCGCGCCCCTACTTTTATTTAACGAAACGGTATAATCGCCGCATGAATAACGACTTCCACTTCTATCATCCCGCCGAAGTCCGCTACGGCGACCTCGACCCGCAGGGACATCTCAACAACGCCAAGCATCTGACCTACTTCGAGCAGGCCCGCGTTCAGTATGTGGTGAACCTGGGCCTGTTCGGCAAGGATCAGTCCTTCATGGAGATCGGCTTCATCGTGGCCGACATCCACATCACCTATCATGCGCCCGTGCACTGGGGCGACCCAATCAAGGTCGGTGTGCGCACGGCAAAGATCGGCAACAAGTCGATGGTGATGGAACAGGCCATCGTCAACAGCGAAACGGGCGAGGTCTATTCGAGCGGAACGGTCATCGCGGTCACGTTTGATTATGCGGAAAAGAAGACCATGTCCGTGCCGCAGGATTGGCGGGAAAAGGTTACCAAATTCGAAGGTTGGAAGGTGGAAGGATAATATGTCGCTGCCTCAAATCGATACCCAATATCTCACGGATTTTCTCGTCCGCCTGTTGAACACGCTTTCGCCCACAGGCATGGCTGAACCTGCCATCGAGTTGATCGAAGAGGAACTCGCTCAATTCCCACAATTGACTCTGTCCCGCACGCGCAAAGGCGCGTTGGTGGCCCACTGGGACGCAGACAATGACCTGCCACCCGTGGCGCTCACCGCCCACGCCGACACGCTCGGCGCAATGGTCAAGGCCATCAAGCCCAACGGCCGTTTGCAGATCACGCGCATCGGCGGGCTGCTGCTCAACGCCGTCGAGACCGAAGGCTGCTGGGTCTTCGCCTCCAACGGCGAGAAGATCCGCGGCTCGCTGCTCACCAACGCCGCGTCGGCGCACGTCTTCGGCGCGCAGTCGGTCGAGATGAAACGCGACGAAGAACACATGGAAATCCGCCTGGATGCGGTCACCACGTCCGCCAAACAGACCGAGGACCTGGGGATTCGCGTCGGCGACTACGTAGCCTTCGACCCGCGTGTGGAGCTGACGAATGGATTCATCCGCTCCCGCCACCTGGACGACAAGGCCTGTGTCGCCGCCATCGTGGCCGCCATCCGCGCCTTGAGCGAATCCCGTCAAACGCCCGCCCGCAGCGTGTATTTCCACTTCAGCAACTACGAGGAAGTCGGTCACGGCGCGGCGGCGGGGATTCCGCCCGAGGTGCATGAACTCGTCGCCGTGGACATGGCCGCCGTCGGCCCAGGCCAGGAGTCGGACGAGTTCTCGGTCACCATCTGCATCAAAGACTCGGGCGGCCCCTATCATCACGGCCTCTCGAACAAACTGCGCACCCTCGCCGATATGAACAACATTCCGTACAAGACCGACATCTATCCCTTCTATGGCTCGGACGGCGAAGCCTTCTGGCGCGCAGGCGGCGACGTGGCCGTGGCGCTGATCGGCCCGGGCATCGACGCCTCGCACAACTACGAGCGCACCCACACCGATTCGCTGGTCGCCACCACGAATTGGATTCTGGCGTATTTGCTAAACGATTAAACACGAAGGGCACGAAGTACACAAAGGGAAAACTTTCTCCTTCGTGCTCCTTGGTGTCCTTTGTGTTGAAAAGGATTGCGATGAAATTCGATGCTGCCCTGCCCCCCACCCATCTGAAAGACGTCCCTGCCATCGCGAAAGCCGCCGAGGACCTTGGCTTCGATGCACTCTGGACTCAAGAGACTCAGCATGACCCATTCCTGCCGTTCCCGTTGATCGCGGAACACACGTCGCGGCTCAAGATGGGCACGGCCATTGCCGTCTCGTTCGCGCGGTCACCTGCCAACCTGGCCTACACCGCCTGGGACCTGGCCGCGCAGTCGGGTGGGCGCTTCATGCTCGGGTTGGGGACTCAGGTCAAGGCACATATCGAGCGCAGGTTCGGGCAGACGTGGCCCGAGTCGGTGACGGGCAAGCTGCGGGAGCAGATCCAGGTCATCCGTGGGTTGTGGGATTGCTGGCAAAACGGGACCAGGCTCAATGTCCGCGGGGAGTATTACAAGATCACGCTCATGTCGCCGTTCTTCAATCCAGGGCCCATCGAGCATCCCAAAATTCCCATCTATATTGCAGGCGTCAATACAGGGCTGGCCAAACTGGCAGGCGAGATGTGCGACGGCTTCCATGTGCATCCGTTCCACACACCGCGATATTTGAATGAAGTAATCCTGCCAGCCATCGAAGAGGGTGCAAAAAAAGAAGGTCGAACGCGGAAAGATGTGGCCGTGTCGGTGACGGCTTTCGTGGCGACCACGCCCGAGGACGCCAACTTCGCCCGCGCGCAGGTCGCCTTCTACGCCTCGACCCCGTCCTATCGCGCCGTGATGGACCTGCACGGCTGGGGCGCCACCGCCGAGCAACTCTCTGCACACGCCGCCAAGGGCGAATGGGCCGAGATGCCCATGCTGATCAATGATGAGATGCTAAACGAATTTTGCCTCGTCACCGATGAGTCGAACCTGGCCGCCACATTGAGATCACGCTACGACGGCATCGCCGACCGGCTGGCGCTGTACACGCCCTTCGTTCCTAGTGAGAAAGACGAATGGTGGGGCAGGCTGGCAAAAGAATTAAACACACCCTCTATCCAGGAAAGTGATCATGGACTTTAACGAATATCAAAAGAAATCGCGCGTGACCGCCAAGTATCCCGCCATCGGACATCCCATCATCTATCCCATGCTGGGACTGGTCAACGAGGCGGGCGAGGTGGCAGGCAAGGTCAAGAAGGTCTTCCGCGACAAGGGCGGCGACATCAGCCCCGAGACGCGCGAGGCGCTCAAAGCGGAACTGGGCGACGTGTTGTGGTACCTGGCCCAGGTCAGCACCGAGTTGGGGCTTTCCCTCGATGAAGTGGCCGAGCACAACATCACCAAGTTGTACGACCGCCTGGAGCGCGGAGTCATCAAGGGCGACGGGGACAACCGCTAGCCTGGCAAATTACATGTTTGGAAAGGCATTCTCGTTGAGAATGCCTTTCTTTTTCCTTACAGTGCGCATCGGCCTATTTTCTTCCACAATTCTCGTGTATAATTTCACTAATCAGATGGGAAGACATTTCTAAAGGTGTGGAGAGAGTTCAAATTTCTGCAAGGCAAAGAGAGGACAAATGGAAACACAATCGGAAGGCGCGCAGGGCACCCTATTGCCCGAATCCCCCGTCGAGCCATCGCCCCGACCGGAGGCGGTTCCCGCTCCCCCGCCAGCCAGGAAGACCGGCGTTCTCGTCAAAATTTTCGTGGGACTGCTGATCTTTTTCTTGCTGGCAGTCGCCGGCGGTGTGGGATATTGGGACTACACCCTGAATACGAAATTACTGTCGACAAACGACCAGATTTCGACCTTGCAGGGAAAGTACGAGACCCTTCAAAAAGATAACAAACAGTTGACATCCGACCTTGAGAAAGCAAGAGCCGACCTCGAAAAGGCCAATGGCAGCTTGAAGAAGGCCAACGACAATGTGAAGGACGCCGAAGACAAGGCAAAGACCGTACAGACCCGCATCGATGCCACACTCCAACTCCTGGATATCGCCTCTTCCATTTTTGTCGACCATGAGGACCTGGATGTCGTCGATAAAAAGGTCAAGGCGACCGAAGACAGCAAATTGATCGGCCTGTGGGAAGATTTCAAGAGCAGCGGCAGGCAGGAAGATTTGAACCTCTTCTATGATCATTTGTTTGCGGCCATTTTCGCCAACCTGACCGAGAAATAGATAGCGGAGGACAACATGGAAAACGAATCGACCAAAATGGAAGAGAATGTCCAGCCGAACAACCCGGTCCCTGCAACGCCTGTGCAAGCTGCTCCGGTCCAACCTGTGAAGAAGAAAGGTCCGTGGGGGGCCATCCTCATCAGCCTTTTGATCCTCGTCCTTCTGGGAGGGATCGCGGGTTTGGCCTACAAGGGATATACGCTCAACAACGAATTGACCAATGCGCAGACCCGCCTGGCCGACCTTCAAGGCAAGCACGACAAATTGCAGAGCGACAATCAAGCACTGACCAAGCAAATTGCCCAGGCCAAAACAGATACGGAAACAGCCCAGGCCGACACCAAGACCGCGCAGCAAATCCTGACGGATGCGCAGAACAAAGCCAAGCTCGTCAAAACGAATGTCGACAAAGCCAGCTTATATGCGATCATCCTCAATTCGATCTTTGTGGAGGAAGACAATGACCTGGTGATTGCGATCGAAGTCGCGCTCACGGGCGACAAGGATCTCCAGGCTTTGTACGAAACGATCATGAAGAACCCGAGCACCGAGAATTTCGACAATTTCATCCAGCACATCTTCAAAGCCATTTCGACCAATTTGACAAAGTAATGCCCGAAGAACAAAAAAGCCGCGCATTCCTTCAAAGTGCGCGGCTTTTTTGTTATTTTCGCCTCGTGAAGGTCGACACATTCCACGCCATATCAGGAAACTCTAACCTTTTTCCTACACGGACTCATCCCCCTTTTTGGTAAAATCCACCCAGACCCGTCCTATTCGAATGGGTCGAGGAGAAACCGATCATGGCAAGCATGGAAAGATTTACCCAGCGGGCAAGGCGCGTGCTGAGCCTGGCGCACCAGGAGGCTGAGCGCGCCCGCCAGAGCAATATTGGAACCGAACATCTTCTGCTTGGTTTAATGGATGAAGAAGGTGGGGTGGCTGGGCGCGTCCTGCGTGAACTGGGCATGACGTCCAGCCGCGTGCGCGAGATCATCGAGCGCGTCACCAGCGCGGATTCCGCCTTCGACCCGTCGAAGATCGAACTGGCGACCGACACCCAACAGGTGCTCGAATTCGCCGTGGACGAGGCGCGCCGCCTCGGGCATCACTACATCGGCACCGAACACATCCTGCTGGGACTCGTCCGCGTGGACGGCACCGCCATGGAAGTGCTGCGCCGTCTGGGCGTGACGCCCGACCAGATCCGCCGCCAGACCCGCCGCGTGTTGAACGAGTCGACCTCCACCCCGTCTGCCGCCGCCCCGGCTGGCTCCCAGCAACAGAACCGCGGCGGCCCCCAGGCCAACAACCCCAAGACCCCTCTTGTCGATCAACTCGCCAGCGACCTGACCTCCAAGGCCGAGGAAAAGAAACTCGACCCGGTCATCGGCCGCCAGATGGAGATCGAACGCGTCATCCAGATCCTGGCGCGCCGCACCAAGAATAATCCCGCCCTGATCGGTGAACCGGGCGTGGGCAAGACCGCCATCGTGGAAGGCCTGGCCCAGCGCATCACCGAAGGCGACGTCCCTGCGCCGCTGATGAACAAGCGCGTCTTGCAATTGGACGTGGGCTCGTTGGTGGCGGGGACCATGTACCGCGGCCAGTTCGAGGAACGCCTCAAGCGTGTCATCGATGAGTTGAAGCAGTCGGGCGCGATCCTCTTCATCGACGAAGTCCACATGCTGGTTGGCGCAGGCGCGGCGGGATCCTCCGTCGACGCGGCCAACATCCTCAAGCCCGCCCTGTCGCGCGGCGAGTTGCAGGTCATCGGCGCGACCACGCTGGATGAATATCGCAAGCACATCGAATCCGACGCGGCCCTCGAGCGCCGCTTCCAGCCCGTCATCGTGGACGAGCCCTCCGAGGAGGAGACCATCGAGATCCTCAAGGGTGTGCGCGGCGCGTACGAGGAGCACCATCACCTCGTCATCTCGGATGAGGCCCTCGAAGCGGCCGCCCACCTCTCGTCGAGGTATGTCACCGAGCGCTTCCTGCCCGATAAGGCCATCGACCTGATCGACGAGTCCTCGTCGCGCGTGCGCATGTACAAATCCCCAGCCGCCAAACAGGCCAAGGACCTCTTCAGCCAACTGCGCCTGGCGCGCCAGAACCGCTCGCTTGCGCAAGAGGAAGGCAACACTGAGGACGTGAAGGAATGGGAAGAGCGCGAACTGGAACTGAGCGAGCAGATCGAACGCCTGCGCTCGGGCTGGGATCGCGCCAGCAGTCCCGTCGTTTCGGCCGAGGACATCGCCGAAGTCGTCTCGATGTGGACGGGCGTCCCGCTGATGCAGCTGGCGGAGGAAGAGTCCCAGCGCCTGCTCAAGATGGAAGACGAATTGCGCAAGGCCATCATCGGCCAGGAAGACGCCATCCTCGCCATCAGCCGCGCGGTGCGCCGCGCCCGAGCGGGCCTCAAGGACCCGAAGCGCCCGATCGGTTCGTTCATGTTCCTCGGGCCGACCGGCGTGGGCAAGACCGAGCTGACCAAGGCCCTGGCCAAGTTCATGTTCGGCAGCGAGGAAGCCGCCATCCAATTGGACATGTCCGAGTTCATGGAGCGTCACACCGCCAGCCGTCTGGTCGGCGCGCCTCCAGGATATGTCGGCTATGAGGACGCGGGCCAGCTCACCGAGGCCCTGCGCCGCCGCCCCTACTCCATCGTGGTCTTCGACGAAGTCGAGAAGGCGCACCCCGAGGTCCATAACATGCTGCTCCAGATCATGGAAGAGGGTCACCTCTCGGATGCGAAGGGCCGCAAGGTGGACTTCCGCAACGCCATCATCGTGATGACCTCCAATATCGGCGCGGACATGATCAAGAAACAGACCGGCCTGGGCTTCCAGCTCAAGCGCGACGAAGCCGCCGAGGAGAAGGTCTCGTACGACGAGATGCGCAAGCGCCTGAACGACTCGCTCAAGCGCGCCTTCCGTCCCGAGTTCCTCAACCGCCTGGATGCCACGGTCATCTTCCGCTCGCTGAACAAGGAAGATATCCAGCAGATCGTTTCGCTGGAACTGCACAAGGTGGCCGAGCGCCTGGTGGAACACAACCTGAAGCTGGCCGCCACGCCCGAGGCCTTGTCCCTGCTGGCCGACCTGGGCTTCGATGCCGAGTTCGGTGCGCGCCCGTTGCGCCGCGTGATCCAGCAAAAGGTCGAAGACCCGCTATCGGACAAGCTGCTGGCAGGCGAGTTCAACGACGGCGCGGCCATCCTGGTCAACGTCAGCGAGGACGGCGAGATCGCCCTCGAGCACGAAGCGGAGACCGCCGAAGCGCCCGCCGTGTAATCCTCAAACAACCAAAACGTCCAACGGAGACTCCGTTGGACGTTTTTGATTCCGCAGCGGAGTCCCACCATTGGGTGACATCCACACTTACCGTTTTTCGGATTGTGTTTTACAATTTTCGCCTGTTTATGGACGAGACACCCATCTACCGAAAATCGTGGTTCTTCCTTTTGATCTGGGGTGTATTCTGGTTGTTGATCTATAGCATCCTGATCATTCCAAGTCACTGGGCGAGAGCCGTCGCGCTGAAGGATGTGTTTGCCCTGGTCAAGGCACTCACCCTGGATGGCTGTTTGTTCGTCGCGTCGCTGGTGGTGTGGGTGGCCTTCTTCGCCCAGTTCGTCCTACCCGTGCGGACGTTCAAGGAACGCCAGAAAATCTTCGACCGCCTGATGGCCTATGTCTTCGGGTTCCGCGGTCCCGCCATCTCCATCAAGAACGGGCGCATCGTCGAACACTCCGGCGAAGAGCAGCGCGATGGCGCGGGTGTGGTCTGGCTGGACGCAGCCAGCGCGGCGGTCACCCACGAAGATATGGCCTTCAAACAGGTCATCGGACCCGGGGTCCACTTTACAGAAAAGGGCGAGAAGATCGCCCAGAGGAACGTGGTGGACCTGCACATCCAGTCGCAAAACATCGGTCCACGGGAGGAAGACAAGCCCTTTGAACCCCAGGACCTTGACACCGAGAGCGGGCGGGCAGTTCATAATCGCCGCATCATGACCAGCGCCTGGACCCGCGACGGCATCGAGGTGGTGCCGAACATCTCGGTCACCTTCAAGATCGACGCGGACCCGGTCAAGGGCAACCAGCCCGGGTCGCATTTCGGGTACAGCGAAGAGGCGGTCCGCAAGGCCATCATCGGGCAGGCGGTCAAGCATGGACTCAACGTCTCCAGCATGGCCTGGAACGAACTGCCCGCCTATATCGCCGCCGACCTGTGGCGCGAGTACATGGGCAAGTTCAGGCTCAGGCAGTTGTTCGAGGGCGGATTCGAACTGCCGCAGCCCGTTTCGCCAGACTCCTCGCCTGCGAATGTTCAAAACACTGCGATCGTGCGCGGGTCCAGACCCGCCGTCCAAAAAAGGGACCTGACCGCCGACCTGGCCGCCATGCTGGGCGAGGTCAACCGTCTGCTGCTGCAATTCGCTGAAAGGTGTGAAAAAGAGGAGGAGGAAAAAAGCAAGAAAGACGCCAAATCCTCGGATGACGAAGAAAAGGAAGGCGCGCCCGCCAGTTCCCAGCCAGCGGACAATCGAAGGAACACCGCGCTGACCTTGATCAATGAAATGATCAAACAGCGCATGACCCGCGAATTCGTGCACGAACTCGACCGAAACGGGATAATTCAAAATAACAGCGGGAAGAGTTACCAATATAAACTGTTGAAAGACCGCGGCATCCGCATCCTTTCGGTGAATGTCAGCAATTTACGTTTCGCTCCCGATGTGGAGAAACAGATCCTCGCCCAATGGAGCGCGAACTGGCTCGACAACGCTCAAAAGGAACGCGACCGCATCGAAACCGCCCGCAGCTATGCATCCCTTAGCGGACAGGAACAGGCCGTGAAAGACTACGCCGAGGACATGGCCGCTCACACCCTCGCCGCAAAAAGAGAAAAGCGGACGTTGAAACAGACCGCGCTGTCTCTGCTCATCCGCTCGCGCACGCTGCTCATTCGCAGCGACCGCATGCACCGGCGCGCCAGCAACGAACTCCACGAACTCGAAGACGCCCTGCAATGGCTGGAGAGCGACCAGACATGAATTCGCGCAACCCCAATTGGCCCGTCCTTGTCTACGAGTTCAGGGTTTTTCTGGAGAACTTCCGCCGCGCCCGCGACTGCGTGCTCAACCGCACCTTCGACCTGTCACTGGAAGGGGCCAAACGGCGCAAGGCCCTGCTGTTTGGGGTAGTGGTCCTGATCCTCATGACGTTGGTCCTCTCCACCCAGCCGTTGAGCAAATGGGTACGGATTCTGGCCGACGTCCTAGGAGTCCTCTTCATCCCGGGCTCAGCCTTGGATCGCGACTTGAATTACGGTGAGGTCCTCTCCAGGATCGGCTGGCAGTTCGCCCGTTTCCTGCCGCTCCTGCTTTTCCCCTACCAGATCGCGTTCCGTCGGGCCTCCCTGTACCTGGCCGACATCTTCGAAAAGCCCGAGCAGATCGCCCGCGCCTTCATGCGGGATGTGGCCCTGGGCGGCGCCAGCGGAACCCTGAAGATCAGAGACGGCCAGGTCGTGAACATGGACGACGGCGAAGAATCACCCATCCTGGCTTTCGGCGGACCCGGCTACGTGGAAGTCGACCAGAACTCGGTGGCCCTGTTCGAAAAAGCCGACGGCCGCCCGCGCGTGGTCGGACCCACCGGCGATGACCCCGTCCCGTTGGATGGCTTCGAGCGCTTCCGCTCGGTCATCGACCTGCGCGACCAACACGTGGACCTGCGCGACCTGAAGGACAACGAAGAGATCCCCAGCCGCAGCCTGGACGGCATTAAGGTCAGCGCGATGAACGTCTCGATGCGCTTCAGTATCTGGCGCGGCAACAAGGAACGCACGCTCAGGGAACCCCATCCATACAAAAGCAGCAGGATGGTCGAAGAGATGGTGTACGGCCAGTCGCAGAGCGTCAGTACGGCCGCTGCCCTGTCAGAGGCCGGCAAACGCGACCTGCCCTTCACGATCCAGACCGTCATGCGTGGATTCGTCCGCGGTCACCTGAGCCAGACCATGAACAGCCGAAAACTGACCGAGTTCCTGGCCAGCCACGGTTCCCCAGAGATCGACGCGGCCCGCACCCAGGTGGCGCGGATCATCACGGAGAGCGGCAGGGTGCTCCCCCGCAACGAGCAAGGCCCGAATCCGAACGTACCCAACGAACCATCCTTCACCCCGCGTCCCGATATCACCCGCCAGTTCTACGAAGAACTGGTGAACAAAGCGCACGAGCGCGGCCTGCACCTCGACTGGATCGACATCGGCACCTGGAAGACGCCCGACATCCTCATCACCGATCGTCACCTGGAAGCCTGGAAGTTGAGCGCCGAGAACGCCGTCCGCGGCGACGACGGCGCCATCGAAGGCGTCAGGCGCGAAGCGTTCCAGGGAAAGACCATCCAGATCATCCAGGAAGTGCCGCTCCAGCGTTACCACGAGAACCTGCGCGCCAGCCGTCCTCACCTGGAGGCGGTCAAACGTCTTCTCGTCAGTTATCTCGAGCAGATGACCGAAACCCGCGAACTCCTCATCAAGAAAGACCACCCCGATGACCAGGTCCTCATTCAGGAATTGAAAGAGGCCATCGACCACATCCGGGACTTGCTTGGCTGGGGAAGTTCACATCAGCCAGGCAAGATCGATCCGCCCAACAGCATTACTCCACCCACCTAATGGAAAGGCAAGATGACAACCTTTACCCCCTCTTCTGAAATCGCGCGGGCGCTGAAACTCGCGCTCCCCATCGTCGCCCTCGAGTCGACCGTCGTCACACACGGGCTGCCCCACCCCGAGAACCTCCATCTGGCGCGGGACATGGAATCCGCCGTCCAGGAGGAAGGCGCCATCCCCGCCACCATCGCCATCCTCGACGGGCAGGTCCGCGTGGGGTTGACCCAGGCCGAGGTCGAGGAGCTGTCGAAGGCCAAGGCCATCAAGGTCAGCCGCCGCGACTTCGCCACCGCCATCGTCAAGAAGACGCACGGCGGCACGACCGTGGCGGGCACCATGCTCGTGGCGCGCCAGGCGGGCATCCAGGTTTTCGCCACAGGCGGGATCGGCGGAGTCCACCGCGAAGCCCCGTTCGACATCTCCACCGACCTGCAGTCCCTGGCCGACACGCCCATGATCGTGGTCTGTGCGGGCGCGAAGGCCATCCTCGACCTGCCTGCCACGCTGGAATATCTCGAAACGATGGGCGTGCCCGTGGTCGGCTACCAGACCGAGGAGTTCCCCGCCTTCTACTCGCGCGAGAGCGGACTCAAGGTCAGCGTGAAATTGGATTCCCCCGAAGAGATCGCCGCCTTCGCCAAGGCCCATTGGGGCATGGGATTGAACAGCGCCGTGCTCGTCACCAACCCCATTCCCAAGCTGACGGCCATCCCCAAAAGAGAGATGGATCCAATCATCGAAAAAGCCTCGGAGGAGGCCAAGCAAAAAGGCGTCCATGGTCAGGCCCTGACCCCCTTCCTGCTCCAGCGCATCAACGAGTTGACCGACGGCAAGTCGCTACAGGCCAACCTGTCGCTGCTGCTGAACAACGCGCGGCTGGCGGCACAGATCGCCCGCGTGTTGGCCTTGCAAGCGCGGACACGGACCGTGTAATTCCACTGAGAAAACATCGGGCGGGACCTGGGGTCCCGCCCGATGTTTTATTGCTGATCCTTCATCAAATCTTCGACCAGTTGATCTGGCACCTGCACGGCGATGACCTCCCCGCGCACAGTGACCACGTCGCCCGCCATCAGCCGCTCCTCGACCACCACCTTGCGGCCCTTGATCTCCCTGGCCGTGGCGCGGATCACCAACTCGATGCCCAGCGGAGTGGGCTTGAGGAAATCCACTTTCAGCGAGGCGGTCAGGTAACGCAGGGCGGGCAGGCTGTCCATGGGACGGTTCTCGGCGCGATAAGCCACTGCCGATGCCGTGCCCGTGCCGTGGCAGTCGATCAGCGAGGCCAGCAGCCCGCCATAGACATAACCCGGGATGGCGACGTGATATGGCTTGGGCGTGAAGCGCGCCACCACCTCATCGCCTTCCCAGTAGCTTTCGATGTGCAGGCCGAACTCGTTCATGCGACCGCAGCCGTAGCAGTGCGCGAGCGCATCAGGATAATAGTACTGGGAGGGGAACTGGTCAGTCATGGAGAATCACCTATGGGGTCGAAGTGGGATTGGGCGTGCGGGACGGAGTCTCCGTCGAGATCGGGACCTTGGTGGGGGTCGGGGAAAGAGTCGGCGAGGGCGTGGG
>CAZGFR010000040.1:21857-25637 GCA_964524485.1 uncultured Anaerolineaceae bacterium
CCGTCGAGATCGGGACCTTGGTGGGGGTCGGGGAAAGAGTCGGCGAGGGCGTGGGCAGGTCACCCTGGACCAGGAACTGACTCACCACCTTCCATTCCAGGCCGACGAAAATCTGCACCACATAGGTGCCAGGCTGCCAGCCGCCGATGGGATCGGTGCATTCGGAGAAGCCATACCCGCCCGTGGTGCCGTCCCAGGGGATGGTCTCATAGCAGACCAGTTCTCCGTTGCGCATCCAGAGCGCGGTCCACTGCGCGCCTGGGACCATCTGGTCGTAGGAATACACCGCGCAAATCGTCTTGAGCGGATTCTCGAAGACTGTGGCGGCTTCGTAGTTTCCCAGGTCGGCGCAGTTTTCGGTGAATTGGAGCGGGCTGAAGATGGCCGCAGGGTTGGGCGTCACCTCGCTGGAGAAGAGCGCCTCGATGGCGGGCGGCAGGAAAGGTGTGGTGGTGGGCGTGGGCGTATCCGTCACTGACGGGGTGTTCGTGATGGTCGGCGACGGCGTGATGGAAGGCGTGAGCGTAATGGTCGGCGTGAGGGTGATGGTCGGCGTCAACGTGATGGTCGGCGAGGGCGGGAAGAAGGTATAGGCCACAGGCTCGCCATAGCGGGTGAGGATGACCCCCAAAATGAACAGAAGCACTCCGATTCCAATGGAGCGCCAGGCCGAACCGATGCGTTGGGAGCGCAGCCGATAAAAGGTCAATTTGCGGGAGGCCATGTACGTGCGAACACCCAACTGCACGAAGAAAAAGGCGCCCGCGGCAACGATCAGGATCGTGGCGATGAGACCAGCGCGGATGTCCATGCGGCGGATTATAGCATGGGCAGGCATTCAACCCTGGACCGTGAAAGGTTGCAGCCCGGGCGGGGAAGTGGTAAAACCAACCCATGAACGAACTCGTTCTGCTCAAACTCGGTGGTTCGCTGATCACCGACAAGACCCGCCCGTACACCCCGCGCCGCGACAAACTGGCCGACCTGGCCGCGCAGATCGCCTCGGTGCGCGCGGGGGGCAGCGGAATGCGGCTGGTGCTGGGGCACGGCTCGGGGTCCTTCGGCCACACCGCCGCAAAGGAGTACGGCACACGCGACGGCGTGCGCAAAGCCGAAGACTGGAAGGGCTTCGCCGAGGTCCACTTTCAGGCCGCGCAGTTGAATCAGTTCGTGATGGAAGCGCTGCACCGCGCAGGCATCTCGTCGCTGGCCTTCCCGCCTTCGGGCACGGTCATCGCCAGCAACGGCAGGGTCTCGATCTGGGATACGACGCCGATCCGCATGGCGCTGGCCAACGGGATCCTGCCCGTGGTGTACGGCGACGTGGTCTTCGACGAAGTGCGCGGCGGCACCATCCTCTCGACCGAGGACCTGTTCCAGCACCTTGCGCGCCAACTCACCCCCGAGCGGATCCTGCTGGCGGGCCTGGAGGCGGGGGTGTGGGCCGACTTCCCAGCCAGGAAACACCTGTTAAGCGGAATCAACCCGCAGTCCTACGAGGAATTGAAGGCGAGCGTGGGCGCGTCGCACGGGGCCGACGTCACCGGCGGGATGGAGTCCAAGGTCGGGCAGATGCTTGCACTCGTCCAGACCATCCCCGGGCTGGAAGTGGTCATCTTCTCGGCGGAGGAACCTGGCAACCTGGCGCACGCGCTGACGGGCGAGGCGCTGGGGACCAGAATCTCGGCATGACAAACAACCCTGTCACGGGGGATGGAAATCTATTGTCTTTAAGAGGAAAATCGTCCAAAATAGACTTGAATTCCCATTTCAGCGAGGAGCAAAAATGGCAACAAAAGTAAAGAAGACCAAACCCAAGCCAGCCGCCAAAAAGGCGGTGGCGAAGAAAAAGGTCGCCGTGAAACAGGCTGCGCCCAAGAAGGGCTTCCAGCCAACGAAGTTGAAACTGCTGCGCCCCGTGCCCTCGGATATCGAGATCGCGCAGGCGGGCAAGCTCAAGCCCATCACCCAGGTGGCGGAGGAACTGGGTCTGAAACCCAACGAACTGGAATTGTTCGGCCCGTACAAGGCCAAGATCAAACTGGAGGCCTACGAACGTCTCAAGAACCGTCCCGACGGCAAGTACATCGACGTGACGGCCATCACCCCCACCCCGCTGGGTGAGGGCAAGACCACCACTACGGTGGGACTCTCGCAGGCGCTGGGCGCGTATCTGGGGAAGAAGGTCATCACAGCCATCCGCCAGCCCTCGCAAGGGCCGACCTTCGGCATCAAGGGCGGCGCGGCGGGCGGCGGCTACTCGCAGGTCATCCCGATGGAGGATTTCAACCTACATCTGACGGGCGACATCCACGCCATCACGGCGGCGCACAACCTAGTCTCGGCTGCGCTGGACGCGCGCGTGCTGCACGAGAAGCAACAGGACGACGACAAGCTGTTCAACGCCCTGTGCCCCGTCGACAAGAAGGGCAACCGCCGCTTCTCACCCAGCATGCTGCGCCGCCTGAAGAAACTCGGCATCGACAAGACCGATCCCAACGCCCTGACGCCCGAAGAGCGCATCCGCTTTGCGCGCCTCGACATCGACGAGAGCACCATCACCTGGCGGCGCGTGATCGACGTCAACGACCGCTTCCTGCGCGAGGTCGAGGTCGGCCTGGGCAAGGATGAGGCGGGCTTCGAACATCGTTCGGGCTACGACATCACGGTCGCCTCGGAGATCATGGCTGTGCTGGCGCTGACCACCTCGCTGGAGGATATGCGCGAGCGCTTCGGCCGCATGGTGGTGGCGACCAACAAACGCGGTGAAGCTGTGAGCGTGGAAGATCTGGGTGCGGCGGGCGCGGTGACCGTGCTGATGAAGGACGCCATCAAGCCCAACCTGATGCAGACCCTGGAAGGCACGCCTGCCCTGGTCCATGCGGGGCCGTTCGCCAACATCGCGCACGGACAGTCCTCGATCATCGCGGACAAGATCGCGCTCAAACTGGTCGGCAAGAACGGCTACGTCATCACCGAATCAGGCTTTGGCGCGGACATCGGCATGGAGAAATTCTTCGGCATTAAGTGCCGTTACAGCGGGCTGATCCCGCAGGTGGTGGTGCTGGTGGCCACCGTCCGCGCACTGAAGATGCACGGCGGCGGACCGAAGGTGGTGGCGGGCAAACCGCTGGCCACCGAGTACACCGAGGAAAACCTCGACCTGCTGCGCAAGGGCCTGCCCAACATGGAGCAGCACATCCAGAACGCGCTCAAGTATGGTGTGAACGTGGTGGTGGCGGTCAATTCGTTCGCCAACGACACGCCTGCCGAGGTGGAGATCGTGCGCCAGGCGGCGCTGGCTGCGGGCGCGATGGATGCAGTGGTGTCGACGCACTGGGCGGACGGCGGCAAGGGCGCGATCCAACTGGCCGAGGCGGTCATCCGCGCGGCGGAGAAGCCCAGCAGCTTCAAGCAGCTCTATCCCGTGGAGATATCCATCAAGGAGAAAATCGAGACCATCGCGCGCGAGATCTACCGCGCCGACGGCGTGGACTACAGCCCCGAGGCCGAGCAGCAGATTCAGCGCTACAACCGCCTGGGCTTCGACGCTCTGCCGATCTGCATGGCCAAGACGCACCTGTCCTTCTCGACGGATGCCGCGCTCAAGGGTGCGCCGACGGGATTCCGTGTGAGCGTGCGCGAGATCCGCGCCAGCGTGGGAGCGGGCTTCCTATACCCGATCCTGGGCGACATGCGCACCATGCCTGGCCTGCCGACGCGGCCCGTGTTCTACGACGTGGACCTGGATTTGAAGACGGGCAAGGTGGTGGGGTTGTT
>CAZGFR010000041.1:0-25631 GCA_964524485.1 uncultured Anaerolineaceae bacterium
AGCGCGCGATAGTCTTCCACGTTGGCAGGGTTCATCAGGATGATCTTCTGGATGACTTCCATGGCCTCGCGCTTCTTGCCCACGCCGAGGAAGGTCTCGCCGAGCAGGTCCAATTGCGCGACGGCCTCGTCGGTGCGACCCGCACGGTGGAGTTGCTCGGCCCAGGCGCGTCGCAGCAAAGGCTGGTCATCGTGCTCGGCCACCAACTCCTCGAGGAATTGGAGCATGGGCTCGGTCTGGTGTTTGCTTTCGAGGTAGGTGATGTAGCCTTCCAACTCGGTCATGGCCTGCTGATCCTGGCCCATGCGCAGGTTGAGATCCACCAGGTTCTTGCGGACGTTGGCGTCATCGGGGCGCAGCGTGCGGATCTGCTCGAAGACGCGCAGGGCCTGTTTCCAGTTCAGGCGCTGCATGTCGATGTCGGCCATGCGCTGCAGGATGTGGACGTTCCAGGCGCGGTCCGCGTTCGATTGTTGGACCACGCGCAGGGCGGTGGTGTAGGTCTTGCGGGCCAGGTCCAGTTCGGCCAGACGATAATGGATGTCAGCCAGTTCGAGATATTCGTTGATGGCGTCATCCACCATGCCGCGCGCCACAAGCTGGTCGATGAGACGCGTTCGGGCGGAGAGGTCCATCGGCGCGAGTTGGATGACGCGTCGCAGCAGTTTGGTGGCCTGGGCCACCTCGCCGCGTACCCCGTAGGCATGCGCCACCACGCTGAACTTGACGATGGCATCCTGCGGGCGTCCCTCCTGGATCAGCAAGTCGCCGATCAGGGTGTGGAGCGGCAGATAAGTCGGCGCGTGCTGGACGGCGTCGAAGGCCTCGGCCATGGCGGGGCGCAGGAATCCCATGCGGGCCAGTTGGTGCACGCGGTTGATCGACTCGAGCACCTGGCTCGATTGGGCCTGCATCAGCACTTCGGCGATGGGCATCAGCCCGCCCTCCTGCTTGGGCATCTGCTCGCGCGATTTGTGCAACTGGTCGCGCCAGTCGGGACGGGCCAGCAATCCATTGACGTTGTCACACAGACGGCGGCAGGCCTCTTCGTCGGTCTGATTCTGCTGGGTCTCGATCAGCGGCTCGTACAACTGGCGGACCTCGTCGGCCTGGTCGGCAGGGACCACCAGCGCATCGGCCAGGCGCAGCGCCTCGAGATATTCGAGCGAGGCTTCCTTGACCTGGCCCTTGCGGTTGAGGATCTGTCCCTGCAGCAGGCGGGCCGCCAGGTTGTAATCATTGTGTTTGACGGCGTGCTGGAGATGGCGCTGGGCGCTTTCGAGACGGTCCCCCCTGGAGCGCAGCAGGCCCAGCACGAAGTACAGCGACGGATGGCTGAATCCCGCTTCGAGGGCGCGGTCCAACTCTTCGGCGGCCTGCGCGTCCTGGTTGCGGGAGAGGGCGTCGATGGCCAGGCCGAGGTGCAACACCACCTTGGTTTGCTCGGCGCTTTGCATCGAGAGTTGACCCGTGCCGCGCATAATGGCGGCCAGTCCGCGGCGTTCCTGCGAGGCGGCGGGACTCTCGTCCGAGTATTCGAAGAGGATCTCTGCCAGCTGAGACAACGCCTTTTGGCGCGCCTCCGCGATCGGGTCCAGGCCTGATTCCGTCTGTTTGGGTTTCTGCAACTGTTTGACCTGCGCCATGCGGATGGGTCCCGTGCCGCCCTTGGTCCGCACCGGCTTGGGGAGTAACTGTCCCGTCTTGAGCAGGGTCTGTGCCTGACGCGCCTCGGGGTTGGCGGGCATCAGCTGCAGGGCCTTATCCACCATCTCCTGCGTCTTCTCGGCATTGCCCGCGCGTTGAAAGATGCTGGCGATGGCCAGGTATTCGGTGACGGCCTGTTGGGCATGGCCGATCTTCTCATGGACGAGCGCCAGGCGCGAATGCGCGGCGGCATGCTCGGGGTTGAGCGTGGTGACGCGCACCCAGTTCTCGAGGGCCTTGTCCACGTCGCGCTGATTGAGGTACAGGTCGGCGGCGCGCATGGCCGATTCGACGGCCATCCGCAGGTCGCCGAGTCGCTCGGAAAGTTGAGCCACCTTCTCGAACGGGACGGGGTCGTTGGGCGAGAGCCTGGCGACGTATTGATAGGTCTGCAGCGCCTCTTCGAACTGCCCCACCTGATAGAGCGCCAGCCCCAGGCTGTTGAGCGCCTTGGGCTGATCGGGGAACTCCTCCAACGCTTTGCGGTAGGAAGTGATGGCCTTGTCCCACTCCTGATCCCAGGCGGCCGAGTGGCCCTCGTTCATGGCTTTCTGAAAAACGTCATCTCGTCCAGGCATACCGTGTGTCTACCGTTTCTTCAAAGGGTGCAAATGCGACAGGGATATTTTATCTTTAGTATCTCGAATTGCCAATTCGACTTAGAGTACCGTCATCTCGCCCCAGCGGGCGCCATAACGCGCCTCGGTCGAGAGCGGGATGCTGAGCGGGTAGGCCGAGGACATGGTCTCCTGCACCACGCGGGCGGTCTGCTCGATCTCCTCTTTGGGACATTCCAGCACGAGTTCGTCGTGCACCTGCAGGAGCATCCGTCCGCGGAGTTTGGCCTTCGCCAGCGCGCCGGGGATCTTAAGCATGGCGATCTTCATAATGTCCGCCGCCGTCCCCTGGATGGGGGCGTTGATGGCCTCGCGCTCCTCGCGATTCTTCAACTGGACGTTGAGGCTGCCCTGCAAGGCGGGGAAGTAGCGCCGCCGCCCGAGCAGGGTCTCGACGTAGCCCTGCTTCGCCGCCAGGTCGCGGATGCCATCCAGGTATTTCTTCACACCGGGGAACTGGCGGAAGTAGGCCTTGACGAAGTCCTCGGCCTCGGCCAGGGTCAGGTCAGTGGAACGGGTTAGGCCGAAGGCCGACATGCCGTAGATCAGGCCAAAGTTGATGGCCTTGGCGTGACGGCGCATGTCCTTGGTGACCTGCTCGAGCGGGATGCCATGCACGGCGGCGGCCGTCGTGGCGTGGATGTCCTGTCCCGCGCGGAAGGCGGCCAGCATGCTTTCGTCGCCCGCCATGTGCGCCACGATGCGCAACTCGATCTGCGAGTAGTCCACCGAGAGCAACACGTTGCCCTTCGCCGCGATGAAACCGTTGCGCACGCGGCGGCCTTCCTCGGTGCGGATCGGGATGTTTTGTAAATTTGGGTTCGACGACGAAAGCCGCCCCGTCACCGCGCCGGTCTGGCTGTAGGAGGTGTGCACGCGGCCCGTCTTCGAGTCGACCGCGGCGGGCAAGGCGTCCACGTAGGTCGACTTCAACTTCGAGAGTTCGCGGTGTTCCAGCACCAGGTCCACCACGGGGTGTTTTCCGCGCAGGGCTTCGAGCACATCCGCCGAGGTGGAATATTTTCCGCTGGCGGTCTTCCGTCCGCGGTCGGGCGGCAGCAACCCCAGATGCACGAACAGCACATCCGAGAGCTGCTGGGTCGAGTTGATGTTGAAGGGCTTGCCGACCAGCTCGAAGACGCGCTTCTCGATCCCAGCCATGCGTCCCTGCAGTTCGGTCGCCATCTCGCTGAAGAAAGGCAGGTCGAGCAGCACGCCGCTCATCTCCATCTCGGCCAGCACCGAGATCAGCGGCATCTCGATCTCGTCCATGATCTTCAAGCCGTCCACGCGGGCCAAATCCTTTTGCAGGATCGGCATCAGGCGCAGGGTCGTCTCGGCATCGGCGGCGGCGTACGCGGCAGCGGCCTCCACGGGCACCTCGGCCATGCTGATCTGCTTCTTGCCCGAGCCGATCAGCGCCTCGATGTGAGTCATCTCCTCGCCCAGCCGCACCTCGGACAGATTCTTCAACCCCAGGTGCCGCGAGGATGGGTCGACTACGAATTCTGCGATCATCGTGTCGAAGGTGATGGGCGTCACAGACAGGCCATGCCGCGCCAGCACAATGTAGTCATACTTGGCGTTGTGCGCCACCTTGCCGATCTTTGGATTCGTCATCGGGCCGCGCAGCGCCTCGATCACGTCCGTCAGCGGAAGGTTCGGGCCCGCGACATGGCCCACGGGGATGTAGATGCCCTGCCCCGCGCGGATCGCCAGCGAAATGCCGACGATCTCCGCCTCCATCTCAGACGTGGAGGTGGTCTCCGTGTCGAAGGCGATGACCTCCGCCTTGGCCAGTTCCGCTGCCAGCGCCGACAGGCTCTCCGCGCTGTCGATGATCCGCACCTCGATTCGGTTGGCCGTCGGCGCGGCATACACCGCCTGCGGCTCATTCGCAAACATCGACATCTGCTGGCCTTTTTTATAGGCCGCGGGCGCGGACGTCCCCGGAGCGGGCGCCTCTTTCCCCGAGAGACGGTCGAGGGTCTTGATTAACGTGCGGAATTCGAGCTGCTCGAAGAAGGCCGTTATGACGGCGGGATCGTAATGTTCGGCGTGGGCCTGCTCCAGGTCCAATTGGATCGGCAGGTCGGTGCGGATAGTAGCCAGGTCGCGGCTCATGTAGGCGGACTCTTTGCCCGCATCCAACTTGGTCCGCCAGCGGGTCTCCACCTCGTCGAGGTGAGCGTAGATGTTGTCGAGCGTGTCGAATTTCGCCAGCAGATTGTTGGCGGTCTTCTCGCCGATGCCCGGCACGCCGGGGATATTGTCGGAGGTATCGCCGACCAACGCTTTATAGTCCACCACCTGATCGGGGCGCACCGCGAACTTGCTCTTGAGCACGTCCTCGGTCGTGATGTAATTCTTGTCATCGCCCGCCAGGTAGACCACGGTGCGCTCGTTGACCAGTTGCAGCAGGTCGCGGTCGCCCGTGATGATCTTGACGCCCAAGCCCTGTTCGGCAGCGATCTTCGCCACCGAGCCGAGCACGTCATCCGCTTCGTAACCCTCCATTTCGAGGCGCGGAATGTTGAAGGCATCCACCATCTCGCGGATGCGCTCGATCTGCGGGCGCAGGTCATCGGGCATCTTGGCGCGCGTGCCCTTGTACTCGGGGAAGATCTCGTCGCGGAAGGTCTTGCCCGTATCGAAGGCCACAGCCAGGTACTCGGGCTTCTCCTGCTCCAGGATGCGCAGCAACTCACGCGCAAAACCATAGATACCCGCGGTCGGTTCACCTTTGGAGGTCTGCCAACGCTGGCTCGATCCGCCAGCGGTCAGGGCAAAGTACATGCGGTAGGCCAGCGCGTGGCCGTCGATCAGATAGAGTGTGGGAGGCATAGGTTTGAGTGGGTCTAATAAAAGAAAAGCGCAGAGCGCTTCTAGCGGTCTCTGCGCTCCAGAGAGGCCGACGGCCTATTTTCGCGGAGTGGAAATGCCCTGGCGTTCGCGCGTCTGCTTGATGTAATCACGCACCAGTTGCGGCGGATGCGGCTGGGTGCCGCCCATGATGAGGTAACCCGG
Organism: uncultured Anaerolineaceae bacterium; assembly: GCA_964524485.1. Classification (GTDB taxonomy): domain Bacteria; phylum Chloroflexota; class Anaerolineae; order Anaerolineales; family Villigracilaceae; genus JACPVF01. The sequence continues at coordinate 5,352 of CAZGFR010000041.1, forward strand.
AGCCCAGAAATCACCCGAGGGATTTTCCTTTTTGAGGCGCGGGAAATCGCCGAAGATCTTCTCGGAGGTCTGCTGGCGCATGACGCGCATCAGGTAACCGGGCGAGGTGTTGGGCTGAACGTTCACCACCCATTGCAGGTACTCGGGCCGCACGGCCTGGTATTCCAGACGCCAGCCAAAGGCCACGCAGATGGCGGGAAGCCATTCGGCGATACGGTCAGCCAGGTCGCCGGTCAGGTAATGGGAGGAGAAGCGCGGCACGAGCAGGCAGGCGTACGTCAGATGATACAGGCCTGCGGTGATGGGTTCCATCGTGATGCGGCGGGCGGCCTCGGTGGTCGGGCTGGGACGGGTCTCAGCCAACTCGCCGCGCTTCGGGCGCGCGATGGGCGTCTCGGGGCGGGCCTTGGGCTTGGAGGGCGCGGTGACATCCAGTTCGCTGAGCGTGGCCTGCGAGGGCAGGGTCTCGTCGAGGGACATGCTGTTCATCACCAACCCGTCCAACGGGACGGCAGGCGACGACTCGCGGCTGAATAGACCGATGTTGGAAAGCGGTGAGGACTGGCGGGTTTCAGCGGTCGTCGAGTAGGGATAGTCCGGGGAAACGGGAGGCAGGTTCGGGTCCGCTTTGAGCGACTTGGGCGGATTGGGAAGCGGCACGCTCTTGAGGATATCGGTAATTGGCGGAACAGCCAATCCGTCTTCCTCTTCTTCTGCTTCCTCCTGAGCCGCTTCGGCAGCCAGGGCGGCCTGCGCCGCAGGGTGGGCGGGGACGGGACGGCTTTCGCCTTTTTCGACGCCGATGGTGTTGATCAATTGATTGGCCTGCGAGCGGATGGTGCTGAAGGGGGTCTCCGCGTCGAAGACCAGGGCCAGCACCACGTCGGGAGCCAGGCGGGTGGCGTAGAGCATGTGCTCGGCGCGCGTGCTTTCCAAGCGGATGAAGCGCAGCAGGTCGCTGCCCTTCTGTCCATCCCAGTTGCGAGTGACGGTCTGGGCCACTTCCTTGCCCGCGCTCTGCGAGAGTCCGCCCGCATAGGCCCACAGGTCGCTCTTACGTGTGATGAGAGCGGCCTGCGCAGAACTCTCGAGCGTGAGGCGGGTCAGGTGTTGGGCGGCAACTGAAACATCTTGCAGCCACGGGATGGTGGTGGTGTTCGTGTCCACAGAGTCTCCAGCGGTGTCCTTTAATGTATGGAGCAAATCCTTGATATAGAATGGTTTACGCAGCAGGGTCCAGGGGCGAATGGCTTCAAGGGAAGGCGGGATCTGGTCCTGGCAAAGGATGATGATCTTGATGCGCGGGTTGATGGTCCGCAGCGACTGGCCGATCTCCAGCACCCAGGTCTCCCCCAGGTCAAGGTCGAGGATGGCCAGATCGCAAGAGAACTCATCGGCTTTAACGACCGCCGCCGCCTTGTTGTTGACGATGTGAATCCGATAGGGGCCCGTCTCTTGCAGGTTTTGGCGGATGGCGTCCGCGATCGCGGGGACGGGGGTAACAACCAGCAAATCGCCATTCATCCTACAAAGTGTATCACGGTCAATGGGGGGAGGCAAGCCAGAGGTCCGAAATGCAAGGAAATGTATATGGAAGGAGAAGCGGCCGATTGGGGCAAATCCTGCCTGGATTCACGCCGCCTCTACTTGTCTGTACAACTTGACTTTTTGCCTTCACTTGTGCTATCAATAGAAAAATTTCTTTCAGGGATGACGTATGCACCGAGAACGAGTTTCGGAGAACGTGTTTTGGTTTCAAAGCGAAGTCTATGCGCAAGTGACGGCGGGGGTGGTGGCGGGGCCGCAGTGGGCGGTGGTCATCGACACGCTGGCCCTGCCCGAAGAGACGGTGGGGATGCGAGAGTTCATCGAGCATGAGTTGGGCGTCCCGGTACGCTACGTGATCAACACCCATCATCACGCAGACCACGCCTGGGGCAATTGCTTCTTCCCCGGCGCGACCGTCATCGCGCATTCGCGCTGCCGCGACCTGCTCGAAACGCGCGGCAAGCCGTCGCTGGAGGCGGCCCGCCGCCAGAATCCGCTGCTGCGCCAGGTGAAGATCGTCCTGCCGCACATCACCTTCGATTCGGGCGAGTTCACCCTGCGCGTGGGCAAGAAGAACCTGATCCTCGCGCCCGCCACGGGTCACAGTGAGGACGGCATCAGTGTGTTGGTGGAAGAAGACCGTGTGCTCTTTGCAGGCGACGCCTTCATGCCCCTGCCCTACGTGGTGGACGGGAACCTCGACGAGAACGTGGCCGCCATCAAGAAGATCGGCCGCATGGGACTGGAGAACATCATCCAGGGCCACGGCGACATCATCCTGCGCGGCGAGATCGATGCGGCCGTGAAGGAGAACCTGAACTACCTGTCCGCAATCCGCAAGGCCGCCAAGACGGCCGCCCGTCGGCGCGCGCCCGAGGAGTTCCTCGAAACCGTCCGCATCGAGGAGTGCGGCAAGAGCCGCGTGTACCTCGGCGGCCTGGCGCAGACCCTGCACGAGCGCAACCTGAAGGTGCTGGTGGCCCAGATGCAGGATGAAGAGGACGAAGAATAAGAGAAGACCCCGTCCAGTGACGGGGTCTATTTTTATTCCATCTCGCTGACCGCTTCAGCGGCGGTCTCTTTTTCCTTCTTGGCCTTCAAGCGTCCATGCAGGCTGATGCCCACCACACGCTCGTTTCCCGCAAAGAGTTTCCGGATATTGGGTCGCAACGCCCAGATGAGCAGGAGTTCGGCGATGACGCCGTACAACACGTAGCTCCAGGGATCGAGTCCCAGCGCCGCGCGAATGGCGAACAGGATGATTGCGAACAAGGCCACGCTCATCGTGGTCACCGAGGCATAGCCGAAGGTGAAGAACACCACCGCCCCCAAGGGGACGATGATGAAGAAGGCGGGCGTCCACAAGCCCATTGCGCCGCCCACCGAGGGGGCGCCGCCCGCGCCACCGCGCAGGCGCACGAAGCGTCCATTCGAGTCGCGCTCGATCAGGAAGATCGAGTAATTATGTCCGAGGATGGCAGCAATGGGGGCAATCACGTGCAAGAGGTCGTTTTCGGGCAAGACCGCGCGTGCGATCCACACTCCCATCGCGCCCTTGAGGATGTCCATCAGCGCGGTCAGCAAACCCGCCCAAAAACCAGCGGCGCGCATGGCGTTCGTTCCGCCGGTGCGACCGCTTTCCACGTTGCGGATGTCCTTGCCTGTCTTCAACTTGACGATCAACAGCCCGAAGGGGATCGACCCGATCACATACGCCAGGGCCGTGATTGCAACTGCAAGCAGGATCTGCATCTCTTAACTCTCCTTTTGATCTCTCCAATGGTCAATAAAAAGAAACACGCTTTGCGCGGGATGGTTGCTCGCCTGAAGCGACCTCTCGAACCAATCCGCGGACAGGTACAGCGTGGGTCACCTCAAGAAGACGGAGGCGGCCCACGTCACAGCCAGGATGATGCCCGGGCCAAGCGAGGCCCGTCGCAGCGGAATCCCATCCGTCACGTTGGCAGACAGGGTGGTGAGCGCGTACAACACGCCGGTCAGGATCAGTCCCAGTTGCGTGGGCTGGATCGGCCAGTAGTGCAGGCCCGCGCCGATTTGCGCGCAGGCCAGGCCAATGCCCGCCGCCCAGGGGAAGTCCCAACGGTCGGCGCCATCGAGGTGCAGGATGCGCAGGGCGATCAGCCCCGCGCTGAGAAAGAGCACGGGCGCCATCACGATCAGGCGCGCGCCCGCCAGCCGCAGGAAGATCGTCAGGATGAAGAACAGGGCGTAAGCCAGCGCCGTCAACCCGGCGCGCGCGATGGGATACTGCGGCGCGGACGTCTCGACCACGATGTACTCGGCCACGAAGACCAGCAGCAACAGCAAGGCGCTGACGCCAAACCCAAACCACCAGACGTTCAAGGCGGGGATCAGGTTCAGGGTGGAACCCACCACCAGCGTGGTCAGGGTGGGCAGCAGCCAATGCTCCAGCGTGGATGTTCCCCGCAGGCCGGGATGCGGACGCAGCAGCCAGTCCATGCCCGTGGCGGTCAGCCCGGCCGCCAGGACGGTCATCCCCAGGCCGAGGGTCAGCGGGATGCCGAAGTAAAAGCCAGGCAATTGCAGGCTCATGGTGAATTCGGGCGCGGGCAGGATGCGCGTGAGCGAAAAGGCCAGCAAAACGGAGGCGGTCAACACGCCGACGCGGCTGGCTTCTGGCAGGGTGCGGGAGGACTCGGGCATGGCGGAATCATTTTACCCCAATCCCCGCCCAGGCCGCTGGTTAGAACAGATTTGCGGACAAAGCCGGCGGTATGGTAGAATCAAGCGGTTATTATGGAAGCTCCAAAACTTGAAACCCTGCCCCCGCCCCCCAGCGTGATCAGCGCCATCCGCGCGGGCTTCGATGCGGTGACCGTCCACCTGACGGTCATCTTGTTGCCGCTGGCCCTGGACCTATTCCTGTGGCTGGGTCCGCGCCTGAACGTCGAAAAAGTGATGATGGCCTACCTGAAGATCTATCGGGAGATGGCGGGAGACCTGAACCTGCCGTCCGAGCCCGTGCAACAATTCCTCAAAACGGCCACCGACTTCTGGCAGGACTTCAACCTGTTCTCAGCCTTCAGCACTTTCCCCATCGGAATCTCCAGCCTGCTGCGCAGCCTCCAACCCGCAGACAATCCGCTGGGCGCGCCGTATCTGCTCAAGGTCGGCTCGGCGGGAGGCATGCTCGGCTGGATGTTCCTGTTCGTCCTGACGGGCTGGCTGGCAGGTGCAATCTATTTCCGCTGGGTGGCTTCGCTGGCCCTCCCTCAGGGACAGAAGATCAGCTTATCGGCGCTGTTCCAGTCCTTCTCGCTGTCGGCTTTGTACATGCTGCTGCTATTCGTCATCGGGATGCCGCTGTTGTTGTTCCTGTTCATGATGTTCGCCATCAGCCCCATCCTGGGACAGGGACTGTTCCTTTTCCTCGGCTTCATCTCGATCTGGGTGGTGGTGCCGTTCTATTTTGCGGGGCACGGCATCTTCCTGCGCGGACAGAACCTGTTCGCGTCCGTCCTCAGCGGCATCCGCCTGGCGCGTTTCACCCTGCCGACCAGCAGCCTGTTCGTGCTGCTGGCGCTGGTCATCAACACCGGGCTGAACTATCTGTGGAGCATCCCCAAGTCCAATTCATGGATGCTGGCCGTGGGCATCTTCGGCCATGCGTTCATCACCACCGCCCTGCTGGCCGCCAGTTTCATTTACTACCGCGATACGACCACCTGGCTGCAAATCGTTTTCGATAAATTGAAGGCTGGCGCCGCTCCGCGGCAGGCGTAATCGCCGACAGCCCGTCCACTCTGGAGGTATTTGTGAGCGATCAACCGACGAATTATGATGTCAGTTCCATCCAAGCGCTGGAGGGCATCGAGCACGTCCGCAAGCGCCCGGGCATGTACGTGGGCGGTACGGACATCAAGGCGCTGCACCACCTCGTCTACGAAGTGGTGGACAATGCCATCGATGAAGCCCTGGCTGGCGTCTGCACCCGCATCGACATCACCATCCATCCCGACAGCAGCGTTACCATCCAGGATAACGGACGCGGCATCCCCGTCGGCCCACACCCCACCAAGAAGGATGCCAACGGCAAACCGATGGAAACCCTCGACGTGGTCATGACGGTCATCGGCGCGGGCGGTAAATTCGGCGGCGGCGGTTACAAGGTCTCGGGTGGTTTGCACGGTGTGGGCGTCAGCGCCGTCAATGCTCTCTCGGAGTGGATGACCACCGAGGTCAAGCGCGATGGAAAGGTCTGGCAGCAAAACTACAAGCGCGGCGTTCCGCAGGGCGCCATCCAGATGACCGGCAAGGCCGACAAAGGCGAGACGGGCACCCGTCAGACCTTCAAGTTCGACAAGGTCATCTTCACTGAAGATATCGATTATCGCTTCGACACGCTGGTGCAGCGCTTCCGCGAAATGGCCTTTGTGACCCGCGGCGTGACCATCCGCTTCGTGGACGAGCGCGCCGAGCGCGAGATGACCTTCTACTTCGAAGGCGGAATCACGTCCTTCGTGCGCTACCTCAACCGCAACCGCGAGAACCTGCATCCTGTGGTGTATGTCGAAAAAGAAGTCGAAAACATCGGCATCGAGGCCGCCATCCAGTATACGGATGCCTACACCGAGTCGGTCTACTCCTTCGCCAACACCATCAACACCATCGACGGCGGCACCCACCTGACCGGCCTGCGCTCCTCGTTGACGCGCGTGATCAACGATTACGCGCGCAAGAACGGCCTGCTCAAAGATTCGGACCCGAACTTCTCGGGCGATGACACGCGCGAAGGCCTGACGGCCATCGTCTCGGTCAAGCACCCGGGCCCGCAGTTCGAGTCGCAGACCAAGGTCAAGCTGATGAATCCCGAAGTGCAGACCTACGTCACGCAGGTGGCGGGCGAAGCCTTCGGCACCTTCCTCGAGGAAAATCCCCAGGCGGCCAAGGCCATCATCGCCAAGTGTCTGACCTCGGCCCGCGCGCGCGATGCAGCCCGCAAGGCCCGCGACCTGGTCATCCGCAAGTCGGCGCTCGAGTCGCTGACCCTGCCTGGCAAACTGGCCGACTGCTCCGAGCGCGACTCGAGCAAGACCGAGCTCTACATCGTGGAAGGTGACTCGGCAGGCGGCTCGGCCAAACAAGGCCGCGATCGCCACTTCCAGGCCATCCTGCCGCTGCGCGGTAAGATCCTCAACACCGAGCGCGCCCGCCTCGACAAGATCCTCGGCAACAACGAGGTCAAGGCGCTCATCTCCGCGCTGGGCACAGGCATTGGCGATAACTTCGATCTGGAAGGCCTGCGCTACGGACGCGTCATCATCATGACCGACGCCGACGTGGACGGCAGCCACATCCGCACCCTGCTGCTGACCTTCTTCTTCCGCTACATGCCCGACCTGATCGAGCAGGGCCACCTCTATATCGCCCAACCGCCGCTGTATCGGGTGGCCTACAAGAATCAGGTCAAGTACGCTTACACGGACGCCGACAAGGACAAACTGGTGAAGGAAGTCGGCGAGAAGGCCTCCCTGCAGCGCTACAAAGGTCTCGGCGAAATGAACCCCGAGCAGCTCTGGGAGACGACCATGAACCCCGAGAACCGCACCCTGCTGCTGGTCACCGTGGACGACGCCGCCGAGGCCGACCGCACCTTCGACATGCTGATGGGCGACGCCGTCGACCCGCGCCGCCGCTTCATCCAGACCCACGCCAAAACCGTGCGAAACCTCGATATCTAGTTCCAAGCCACAGGGCGGGCCTCACAGGTCCGCCCTGTTTTTTTACCTTTCTTCTTTGTTATGAAAACAGCATAATTCCTGGGGGTGGGAGTAGTGTAAAATTCCCTGAAAGGTTCATCCTACCAACACAAAAACGCCATGCAGCGGACAGATTCGCTCTTCAATCGCACCCTTCAAGTGACCGTGTTTGCCTACCAGACACTGGCCGTGGCGGCTTTTCTGGCCGCCATTTTTCTCGCCATCCCGTGGCTTAAGACTCCCTTCCTCGGCGTGTTGACCGAGCACACGCTGGTCGTCAACGGCGCGACGCCAAGCAGCCCACCCGAAGAGTGGAGTCTGTACGACCAGGGCATCAGGTTTGGGGATCAGATCCTCGAGGTCAAAGGCACGCCCGTGCGTTCCACGCAGGAGATCATGCAGCTCCTGTCCACCAACTTCGCAGGGGAGACGGTGCCCGTCACCCTCCGCAAGGCGGACGGAAGCGTCGTCACGCTGGATGTCACCCTGCACGCCTTCCCCACCGCAGACATCATCCGATTCTTCGTCCTGCCCATGCTGATCGGGTTCATCTTCCTGCTCATCAGTCTGTGGATCTTCGGCCTGCGCCGCACGGAACAGGCGGGACGCTCCTTCGCCCTGTTCGCCTCGTCGTTGGCGATGGTCACGGTATCGTTCTTCGACCTGTACACCACACACCTCCTCACTCACTTGTGGACGCTGGCGGCGGCCATGGCGGGCGGCGCGCTGGTGGACCTGGCCCTGTCCTTCCCGCAGGAGACGCGCAGCGTGGTCGGGCGTCCCTACCTGCGCTGGGTCGGCATCTATATTGCCATCGGGCTGACGGTCAACGCGTTTACCACCCTCTTCGATTTCGAACATCCCACTGCCTACATCCTGCCATGGCGTTACATTTACCTGTTCGTCGCCGCGGCGGTGCTGCTCTTCCTCGGCATGAACGTATACCAGCGCCTCAGCGCCCCCTCGCCTGTGGTGCGAGCCCAGGCGCAGACCATCCTGTTCGGGACCCTGATCGGGCTGGGACCGCTTACGTTCTGGCTGGTGACTTCTCCCTGGGATCTTTTTTCATTCTCCTCTCTTCTTTTTCTGCCCATTGTTTTCTTTCCCGCCTCCATCGGCTACACCATCCTGCGCTTCCGCTTCCTGCGCACAGACGCCTGGGTACGCAGCGGATTGATCTATGGCGCACTGGCGCTGATCGTCCTGCTCAGCTACGGGCTGATCGCCGGCGGGATGAGCCTGATCTTCCTGACCTTCACCTCCGTTCCTGCCAACAACATCTGGGTGGGCATTTTCGTCTTCGCGGTGGTCCTCCTGTTGGAGCCGGTCCGCAACCGCCTGCAAACCCTGGTGGACGCCACCTTCTTCCGCGGACAGCGCGTGTACGCCGAACGGCTTTCCAACTTCAGCCATGAGATGACCACCGCGCTCGACCTCTACAAGATCGGCCAGATCCTGCGCGACCAGGTCAACTCCTCGCTCGCCCCAGACCGCATCCACCTGTACGTGTACGACAAGGTCAACGACCAGTTCGCCGCCCTACCCGGCGAGGACGGCCGTCCCACCAGCGACGTACGCTTCGGGTCCGCCAGTCCGCTGGCGCGCTATTTTGCCAGGGAACACCTACCCCTCTATCTCGACGACAGAAACCTCCCGCCCGCACTCGAACCCGAGAAATCGCGCCTCGACCTGCTTGGCGCGCGCTTGTTCCTCTCCCTGCCCGGCAAGGGCGAACTCCCCGCGGGCTGGCTGGCGCTGGGGCCCCGCCGTTCGGGCCAGCCGTACACCCCTCAGGACCTGACCTTCCTGGAGAATCTCAGCGACCAGGCCTCGGTGGGAATCGAGCGCGTCCAAACGGTGGCCGACCTCGAGCGGCGCATCCTCGAGACCGACGCGCTGGTGCGCGTCTCGCAGGGCGTGAACGTCACGCTCACCTTCGACGACGTGCTGGAACTCATCAACGCGCAGACCGCGCAGATCATCCCGCTCACCCACTTCCACATCACGCTCTATAACAAAGAGAACGACTTCCACTATTATGGCTTCTGCGTCGAGGATGGCGACCGCCTGCCCGAACGCGAGAACCTGCCCCTGCCCCCAAACAGCGGCCTGGCCCCCGAGATCGTCCGCAAGGGACGCCCGATCCTTACCCAGGATTACATCCGCGAATGCCAGACCCGTAACGTGACCCCGTCCTTCGACGGCGTCTACGCCTGGATCGGCGTGCCGCTCAACGCCGCCGCCGAGACCATCGGCGTGTTGAGCATCGGCAACCGCGACACGGGCGTCACCTACACCCAGAGCCAGTCGCAGCTCCTGCAAGCCATCGCCGACCAGACCGCGGGCGCCATCGTCAAGGCGCGCCTGCTCTCCGAGACCCAACAGCGCGCGCATCAACTCTCCACGCTGAACGACATCGCCCGTCAATTGTCCGGGACGCTGGACCTCGAACCGCTGCTCCAGAGCATGCTCGAAAGCGCGGTCGCCATCTTGAACGGCGAGGCGGGCAGCCTGTTCCTCGTCGACGAGCAGACGGGCGACCTGGTCTTCAAGGTGACGGTCGGCCCTGTGGCCGCCAACCTCGTCGGGCAGCGCCTGCCATCGGGCAGCGGCATCGTCGGCCGCGCCGTCCAGACGCGCATGCCCGTCATCGAGAACGAGGCCCAGACCTCGCCGACCCGCTTCGCCGCCACCGACCAGCAGACGGGTTTTGTCACCCACTCGATCCTGGCCGTGCCCCTGCAGGCCAAGGGACGCGTCATCGGCGTGGTGGAAGTCGTCAATCGCCGCGACGGCTTGCCCTTCGCAGAAGGCGACCAGGACCTGTTGACGGCCTTCGCAGGCCAGGCGGCGGTGGCGCTCGAGAACGCCCGTCTCTACACCCTGACCGACCTGGAACTGGCCAACCGCGTGGAAGAGTTGCAGGTCATGCAGCGCATCGACCGCGAACTGAACGCCAGCCTCGAGACCGACCGCGCCATGCGCATCACCCTCGACTGGGCCTTGCGCCAGTCGCACGCCGAGGCGGGCTTGATCGGCATGCTGGAAGATAACGGCCTGAGCATCATGGCCGAGCAGGGCTATGACGAACGGTCCGCGACCGTCACCGAACAGGTCACGCGCCTGCAACTGCCCGCCTTCCGCAACGCCCTGGAGTCGGGCCAGCCGCAACGTCTGGCGCTGGCGGCGGGCGGCGGCTCCGGCAGCGGCCTCTTGCCCGGGGCGCACACGCAGGTCGTCATCCCCATCCGCCGCGAAGCGCAGGTCATCGGCTTGATCCTGCTCGAATCCACCAGCGACTCGCAGGAGGACCTGGCCTTCCTCAACCGTCTGAGCGACCATGCCGCCATCGCCATCTCGAACGCGCAACTGTACGGCGAGGTGCAGCGCGCCAACCTGGCCAAGAGCGAGTTCGTCTCGTTCGTGGCGCACGAGTTGAAGAACCCGATGACCTCCATCAAAGGCTACACTGAACTACTGGCCAGCGGCGCGGTGGGCGGCATCAACGAGATGCAGTCCAACTTCCTCAACACCATCCGCTCGAACGTCGAGCGCATGTCCACCCTGGTCTCGGACCTGAACGATAACTCCAAGATCGAGGCGGGACGCCTGCGCCTGGACTTCAAGGCCATGGAAGTCTCCGACCTCGTGGACGAAGTGCTGCGCTCCACCAAGCGCCAGCTCGAAGACAAGAAGCAGAGCGTCAACGTGGAACTGTCCGTCAAACTCCCGCAGGTGTGGGCCGACCGCACCCGCGTGGGACAGGTGCTCACCAACCTGGTCAGCAACGCGCACAAGTACACCCCCGAGGGCGGCACCATCCTGGTCGGCGCCGAGGATACGGTCAACCTGTGGGACCGCGAAGGCGCGGGCCGCGTGGTGCACCTGTGGGTCAAGGACGATGGCATCGGCATCAGCGCCGAAGACCAGGTCAAGATCTTCCAGAAATTCTTCCGCTCTGAAGACTCGAAGGCGCGCGAAGCGCCCGGCACCGGTCTGGGCTTGAACATCACCAAGAGCCTGGTGGAAATGCAAGGCGGCCGCATCTGGTTCGAGAGCGAGTACCGCAAAGGCACCACTTTCCACTTCACCATCCCGGTGGCCGAAGGATAAACCGACATGACCCTGCTTGCCTCTGTTGGACATGCCCAGGCCCTCGACGGCCGCGAAGCGGGATTGCAGGCCGCTCATCACGCGCTCAACAAATTGGGTGCAGCTTCGCCCAGCCTCGCGCTGGTCATCTCGTCGCACCAATACCAGCCGCGCGAAGTCGCCAGCGGAGTCTCCAGCCTGTTGGGCGACGCGCCGCTGATCGGATTCAGCGCCCCGGCGGGACTCACCTCCGATGGGCTGCATCCGCACTCGGTGGTGGTGGCCTTGCTCAGCGGGGACTTCCAGGCCGAGGCGCACTGGCTGCCCGGCTACGCCCAATCTGGACGTGAGACTGCCACCCGTTTAATGAACCTGGCCAACGCCCGCAGCGATCCCCAATCCCTGCTGCTCTTTGCGGACGGCTTCAACGGCGACGCCGAGCAACTGTGCAGCGGACTCCTCAACAATCTGACGCTGGCGGGCGCCCTCTCCAGCGGGGACCTGCACACAGGCAGCACCTACCAGATGTCGGGCGTGCAGACCGGCTCGGGCGCGCTGACGGCCGCTCTGCTGCGCGGCAACTTACGTATGGGCGTCGGGTTTGCCCACGGCTGGAATCCCGTCGGAAGCCAGTTCCGCGTCACACGTTCGCGCGGCTTCTGGCTGCGCACCCTGGACGGACGTCCTGCCTCGGAGACGTACGCGGGGCTATTCGGATATCCCGCCCGCGAATGGGCCTTCCCGCCGCTCAGTCACCTGGCCCGCCTGTATCCGCTGGGCGTGGAACAGGGCGATACGATGATGCTGCGCGCGCCCATCCGCGTGGAGGCCGACGGCAGCTTCCGCATGAACGGCAGCGTCCGCGATGGCATCGATGCCTACGTGCTGGTCGGCACCCGCACCGATTGCGAGAAGGCCGCCCAACAGGCCACCCAGCAAGCTCTGAACGGACTGGGTAATGCCAAACCCGCCTTCGCCCTCGTGCTGGTGGACATCGCCTGGCAGATGCTGCTCAAGGCCAACCCGGGCGCAGAGGTCGCCGCCGTACAGGACCTGCTCGGCCCGTCCGTGCCGGTGGCGGGCGGATACACCCTCGGGCAGATCGTCCAGGGCAAAGAGACACCCAACTTCCTCAACCAACACATCGTGGTGGCCCTTTTCGGCGAAGAGTGATCCAGACAAAAGCAAAACACCCGACTCGCGCGAGTCGGGTGTTTTTTGTTTCTCGGTTTCGGTTATGCAGGGACCGACACCTTGGGCAGTCTCGTCATTGCGTCAGCCACGGCATCGGCAGGATATTCGTAATCCTCCAACTTGCCGCGCAGGTAGGACTCGTACGCAGTCATGTCGAAGTTGCCATGACCCGAGAGGTTGAACAGGATGACGCGCTTCTCGCCTTTGGCCTTGGCGTCCAGCGCCTCGTCGATCGCGGCGCGGATGGCGTGCGAGGACTCGGGCGCGGGCACGATGCCCTCGGCGCGCGCGAACTGGATCGCCGCCTCGAAGGTCGCATTCTGCGGGACAGCCAGCGCATCGATCAGGTTCGCGTCCACCAGGGCGCTGACCATCGGCGCCATGCCGTGATAGCGCAGTCCGCCCGCATGGATGGACGGCGGCACGAAGTCGTGACCGAGGGTGTGCATCTTGACCACGGGCGCCATCCTGGCCGTGTCGCCGTAATCGAAGGTGTAGGTGCCCTTGGTCAGCGAGGGAGTCGCGGTCGGCTCAACGGCTACCAGACGTGTGCGCTTTCCGTTCTTCAGGTTCTCGCGCAGGAAGGGGAAGGCGATGCCCGCAAAGTTCGAGCCGCCGCCCACACAGCCGAAGACCACGTCGGGATACTCGTCGGCCAGGTCCATTTGTTTAAGGGCTTCCTCGCCGATGACGGTCTGGTGCATCAGGACGTGGTTCAGCACCGAGCCGAGACTGTACTTCTTCGCGCCGCCCGAGGTGGCCGCCACTTCCACCGCCTCCGAGATGGCGATGCCCAACGAGCCCGGGCTTTGCGGATCGGAGGCCAGCACCGAGCGGCCGTAGTTGGTGCGGTCGGTGGGGCTGGCAAAGACCTGCGCGCCGAAGGTCTCCATCAGGATGCGGCGATATGGCTTCTGGTTGTACGAAACCTTGACCATGTACACTTCCAGGTCGAGGCCGAACATCTGACAGGCCATCGAGAGCGCCGAGCCCCACTGCCCCGCCCCGGTCTCGGTGGTCAGGGCCTTGGTCCCGGCCGCCTTGTTGAAGAAGGCCTGGGGAACAGCCGTGTTGGATTTGTGACTGCCCGAGGGTGAAGCGCCTTCATACTTGTAGTAGATGTGCGCGGGCGTATCGAGCGCCTGCTCCAGGCGGCGGGCGCGGATCAGCGGGGTGGGGCGATACAGCTTGTAGATCTCGCGCACCTCCTCGGGGATCGGGATGTAGCGATCCGTGGCGATCTCCTGCATGATCAGTTCCATCGGGAACAGCACGGAGAGGAAGTCGGGGGTGACGGGCTCCAGGGTGCCCGGGTGCAGGACGGGGGTCGGCGGCACGGGGCTGTCGGCCTGGACGTTGTACCAGAACTTCGGCAGGTCGGTCTCGTTCAAGAGGAAGCGGGTTTGGTCAGACATGGTGGACTCCTTCGATTGGGTGGATGGTTGCAGTCATGGCACGAAGACGGCAGGGCGGTTCTCCTCCTCGCTCTGCTCCTTGAGGATCTGGTCGGCAGGGCGGGAGTGGTCTTCAACGACCTCGCTCATGCGTTCCTGCAAGGGCGTGGTCTCGGGTTCGGGGATCAGGTTCGTGTTCATCTCTTCTCCTTTTGGTCCAAACAAAAACAGCGTTCATCCCAACATGGGACGAACGCTGTTGCATCCGCGGTGCCACCCAAATGAAGCTATAAAAAAATCCCGTTATGATGCAACGGGACGCCAGCTTCACTCTTTTCGAGTACGGCCAAATAGGCTTATACTCTAGCCCTGTAACGGGGGCAATCCGTCATCGGTTACTCGCCATGGGCTTTCGCCTTGCAGCTCGGAGGTCCATTCGGCTTCGTCGTTTCGGGCAGGTCTCTCACCGCGTTCCGCCTGCTCTCTGGATGGTAGAGGCTTTCTCTACCAAAACCGTCGTTTGATGCGTACTCGTCCTCGTCTTCGCTTTCTGATTTTGGCCGATTATATGCCAACCATAGGAATTGTCAATAGTCACGAGGAGACTTCACCATGAAAACCAGATCGATCGCAATAGGCCTGCTGGCCCTGATCCTGCTGGCGGGATGCTCGTTCCCGAGCGCCGCCAAGCCCACCCCCACCATCGTCCCCCTCATCTTCCCCACCCAGACCGCGGTCCCGATCCACACCGTCACCCCGGCTGTGCTGGGGACTTTCACGCCGACCGGCGTCTTCGTGCCCGCCACCGTCCCCAACCCGGGCGGCGCCGTCGGCGGGACGCCCGTCCCTTCGGCTACCTTCTGCGCGGACCCGCAGGTGACCGCCGCCATCGACAGCTTCAAGACCGCCCTGCAGACCTCGAACGGCGCGCTGCTGGCGGCGCTCGTCAGCCCGCTGCGCGGCATGGAGGTGCGCCACTATCGCGACGGGCGGACGGTGGTCTACGACCAAACCCACGCCAAATTCCTGTTCGAGTCCACCTTTCAGGTGAACTGGGGCGATGCGCCCGGCAGCGGCCTGCCCACCACGGGCGCGTTCCACGAAGTCGTCGTCCCTGATTTGCTAAAGCTCTTCAACGCCCCCTACACCTTGACCTGTGACCAACTCCAGGTGGGTGGCACCACCTACCAGGCCGCCTGGCCGTATGCGGGGAATTATTACTCGGTCTATTACGGCGGGACGCAGGCCAACGGCAACCTGGACTGGCTGACCTGGGTGCTCGGCTTCGAATACGTCAGCGGACGGCCCTACCTCTTCGCGCTGATGCCCTTCCGCTGGGAACCGTGATCGAGTGACTGTCACCCATCTCCGCCCCGCATGGATCTTCCCTGCGGGGCTTTTTGATACTTTTTGGCAGGGCTCATCGGTAAGAATGTGCCTTGTTGGGACCACAATATAGTATATACAATTGCAAGTATTTGCAATAAGGATCCCCTATGAGCTGTGTGAGTGAGTTTGCCCCCGAGTTCCGCGCCCAAGGCTTCCGCATGACGCCCCAGCGGATGACCATCCTGCACGTGCTGCGGCACGCGGGCGGACACCTGACCCCGTCCCAGGTCTACGAGCAGGCCCGTGCAGAACTGCCCGGGCTGACGGAACCCACCGTCTACCGCACGCTCGATTTCCTGTTGGAACACGGTTTCGTGCTGGCCGCGCACTTGGGCAACGGCAGGACGGTCTACGAACTCGCCAGCGACAATCACCACCACCTCATCTGCCGCGCCTGCGGCGGATCTATGCAGATCGAACATGCCCCATTGGAAAAACTCTATCGTCAGCTCGAGGCCTCCACGGGCTACAAACTGGACTCCAGTCACGTCACATTATTTGGCCTGTGTCCTGCATGTCAATCATAGAAAAAGGAGATTGAAAATGTTGTATTCCCCCGCACCCATGCACATCCCCGACGGTTTCCTTAGCCTGGTCATGTCCATTATCTTCTGGGGCATTACCGCGATCACTGTCGGCATCGCCATCACCAAGACCAACAAGACCCTGGGCGAGAAGCAGGTCCCCCTGATGGGCATCATGGCAGCCTTCATCTTTGCGGCGCAGATGCTGAATTTCCCTGTGGCAGGCGGGACCTCGGGCCACTTCCTGGGCGGGGCGCTGGCCGCCATCGTGCTGGGACCCTGGGCGGGCATCCTCGTGATGACCGCGGTCATCGCCCTGCAGGGATTGCTCTTCCAGGACGGCGGCCTGCTGGTGATGGGCGCCAACATTTTCAACATGGGCATCCTGACGGCCGTGATCGGGTACGGCCTGTACCGCAGCGTCCTCAATCAGAACAAGACCGTCCGCCTGGCGGCGGCGGGAATTGCCGCCTGGCTGTCCACGGTCACGGCTGCGCTGCTGGTCTCGTTCCAGTTATGGCTGAGCGGCACCTCGCAATTGCAGATCGTGGTGCCCGCCATGTTGGGCGTGCACGTGTTGATCGGCCTGGGTGAAGCGGTCGTCACCGTGGCGGCGCTGGCCTTCATCCTGCAGACCCGTCCCGACCTGCTCGACTCGCAAGCCGTGGCCGACAAGGGTGGGCGCGGCTGGGTGGTTGTGGGTGTGATCGTCTCCCTGGCAGCCGTGCTGCTTTCGCCGCTGGCTTCCGCCTCTCCCGACGGGTTGGAACGCGTGGCCGAAGACATGGGCTTCCTGCGCTTGAGCCAGTCCGCGCCGTACAAGCTCCTGCCTGATTACACCATCCCCTTCCTCGGGCAGACGGCCCTCTCGACCATCGTGGCGGGCACGGTGGGGGCGCTGGTCGTGCTGGGGCTGATGATCGTGCTCGGGAACGCGCTGCGCCGCAAGACGAAGACCTCCTGATGCATGCTGAAGTCTTCGACCGTTTCCACGAAGCGGAGAGTCCGCTGCACCGCCTCGACCCGCGCGTCAAGGTGGTGGTGACGGTGTTGTTCATCCTCTCGAACGCGCTGCTACCCGACGGCGCCTGGGCCGCGTTCGGACTCTCCTGGCTGGTCCTGTTGGGGCTCAACGCGCTCTCGCGCCTGGGCGCGGACTTCACCTTCCGCCGCTCGTTCGTGGCGCTGCCCTTTGCACTGGCGGCGGTCTCGGCCATCTTCTCTCCGCTCGGGCAGCCGCTTGCCACGTGGACGCTGGGGCCGTTCACGTTGGTCCCCACCGACTTCGGGCTGATCAAGTTCGCCAGCATCCTGCTGCGCTCGTGGATCTCGGTGCAGGCGGCCATCCTGCTGGTGGCCACCACGCGCTTCCCAGACATGATCCACGCCTTCGAGCATCTGCGCGTGCCGGGCATCCTGACCACCATCGTTTCGTTCCTGTACCGCTACCTGTTCGTGCTGACCGACGAGGTCCTCCGCCTGCTGCGGGCGCGCGATTCGCGCTCGGCAGCGGAACCAGGCCGAAGGTCCGGGCGAAACGTATTTTGGCGGGCGCGCGTGACCGGCAACATGGCGGGACAGCTCTTCCTGCGCAGTTACGAACGCAGCGACCGCATCTATAACGCCATGCTGGCGCGCGGCTACGACGGCCACCTGCGCACGCTCAATCCGCACATCCTGCGTCCGCGCGATTGGACCTACGGCGCGGCGGCGGTCATCCTTCTGCTCCTTATCCAACTGGTTGGACGGTTCTAATGCCTGTGACTCATCCTGCTAAACACTACGAATTTCCCGAATGCGAAGGCGACGTGCTGAGCGTCAAAGACCTGCATTTTAATTATCCCGACGGCCACACCGCGCTGCGCGGCGTCTCGCTGAAGCTGTGCGCGGGCGACAAGGTGGCGCTGGTCGGGCCGAACGGCGCGGGCAAGAGCACGCTGATGCTGCACCTGAACGGGATCCTGGGCGGGCATGGCGAGATCGAGGTGGGCGGGCAGCGCCTCAGCCCAGACCGTCTGCCTGTCATCCGCGCCATGGTCGGACTCGTGTTCCAGAACCCCGACGACCAACTCTTCTCCCCCACCGTCTTCGAGGACGTGGCCTTCGGTCCGCTGCACATGGGCCTGCCCGAGGACGATGTCCGCGCGCGGGTGGACTCGGCGCTGGAAGCCGTGCGCATGTCCGCTTATCGCGAGCGGCTCTCGCATCACCTGAGCGTGGGCGAAAAGAAACGCATCGCCATCGCCACCGTGCTCTCGATGAACCCCAAGATCCTGGTCCTCGACGAACCTTCGGCGGGACTCGACCCGCGCGCCCGCCGCACCCTGATCCACCTGCTGCGCGACCTGCCCATCACCATGCTGGTCTCCACGCACGACATGGCCATGGTGCGTGAATTGTTCCCGCGCACGGTGGTCATGGACGAAGGCCAGGTCGTGGCCGATGGCCTGACGATGGAAATTCTGGAAGACGAGAGGTTGCTGGAGGCGCACGGGTTGGAGAAGGCGTAGAACATTGTAATTTCAATCAAAAAATGCCCTCACCCGAGGGCATTTTCTGTTCATACTTTGGAACTCTTATCAAAATAGCAACGTCCATTCAGTGTATTCCGTCAATTTTTGCCTTGCAAGACCGTAAACTTATCAAAATGAGAGAAAAAAGAGATACCGCCCAACCAGGGTTATAATGAAAATTATGACAGGCGGGCTTAATAAGGACACATCCAGCCCGATAAACTACAAAAGGAATTGGCTCTCATCAGGAGGTCATCCATGTCCACTAAAAACACTGTTCTCGCGATGCGCGTCCTAAGCGTGTTCTTGATTATGGCCCTATCCATTGGACCGATGGGCACTATCCCCGCACATGCGGCAGGGATTCTGCACGTCGTCCCCGATGGGAGCGGAGATTGTTCCGACTGGACCAACGCCTGTTCCCTGCAAACCGCATTGACGAACGCCGTCAGCGGGGATGAGATTTGGGTCCAGGCTGGTGTCTACAAACCCACCACAGGCACCGACCGCGCTGCCACTTTCCAACTCAAGAGCGGGGTGGCTGTCTATGGCGGATTCGCAGGGGCAGAATCCGCCCGCGACGAGCGCGATTTCACGCTCAATGTCACCACCCTCAGTGGAGATTTACTTGGGAACGACAACGAAACGATCCTGGCGGATGAACCTACCCGGGCCGACAATTCATATCATGTGGTCACAGGCGCGAGCGGAGCGATTTTGGATGGTTTCACCGTCACAGCGGGGAATGCAAATGGAGCATCCTTCCCTAGCGATAGCGGCGGTGGTCTTTTTGAATTTTATGGCGGTTCCATCCTGACAAACATCCTCTTCTTCCGAAACACGTCCACGGGAGGAGGTGGAATGTTGAGTGTGAATAGCAACGCAATCTTGACCGATATCATCTTTCGCGAAAATTATGGGGTAGCTGGCGGTGGTGGGTTAGGTAGTTTCGGAGGCGACCTGACCATTACAAGGGTAATCTTTGATGGTAACTCCTCGGCGAGCATTGGCGGCGGCATGATCAGTAACCAAGGAAACCTCTCTTTGACGGATGTCGCCTTTGTCGGCAACACTGCGGATATGGGCGGAGGCCTATACAATCAGGCCTATCTGGTGATGAACAACATTACCTTTTACGACAACTCGGCGGTCACGTATGGGGGAGGCATGATGAATCGTGGGCAGACGACTCTAACCAATGCTACCTTTGTAAATAACTCAGCCGATAATGGCGGAGGATTTGCCGATACATCTGATCGCACCTCTATCTTGACGAATGTTACTTTTAACGGGAATACAGCTGATACCCACGGTGGCGGCATTTCCAATCTTAATAGTTATTTGACAATTCGTAATTCAATCCTTTGGGGAAATACCGATCCAAGCGGATTACAAATGTATGATGATTGGAACGCCACGATGAGCAACAGCGTGGTCGAAGGGGAATGTTCCCCGTACACCATATGTACAAACATCATCACTGATGACCCTCTGCTTGACACGCTCGGAAATTATGGCGGATTTACACAAACCATTCCGATCGGGGAAGGTTCATCAGCTATTGACTCAGGAAGTGATAGCGTCTGTCCAGCCACTGACCAGCGCGGAATATCCCGCCCGCAAGGTGCGCATTGCGATATTGGCGCCTTCGAATATTCGTCAGCTACATTTACTGATGTACCTTCCACCTATTGGGCCTGGAATTTTATTGAGCGACTCTACAACGCGGGCATCACGGGTGGATGCTCCACCTCCCCGCTCATGTACTGTCCCGAGACCAGCGTCACCCGTGCGCAGATAGCCGTCTTCCTCTTGCGCGGGGAGCATGGTTCCGCCTACACCCCGCCCCCCGCCACAGGAACCATCTTCAGTGACGTTCCTCTGG
>CAZGFR010000042.1:0-25451 GCA_964524485.1 uncultured Anaerolineaceae bacterium
TAAATTTGGCACATTATCCCATATTGGAGGGTTTTCGTCTTATTGAAATTCCGCATTGAGGCGACAAGCAGGCCTCCATGCTATGCGCGTGCGCATCCCTGCAAAAGGATGTACTAAAACTGCGCCCAATATGCTTGAAATGAAACACACCCCCAGGTTTGCTGGAGGTGTGTTTGTGTAAGCGCGGAGTTACGGAGCCGTGCTTTCCGTGGACGGGGACAGGACGGTTTCGGGGCTCGCTCCATCGTTTCCTGCCGTTACTGGAGCGGCGGCAGTGACGGTGGTGGGCTCGAAGATGAAACTGGTGCGCCCGATTGCAAAGGTCGCATTGACAGAGGCCCAGTTGACCTGGATGAAGAAATTAACCCCGTCATTCCTCGTCAACACAACTGGTGATGGCAGGGTGTACAGCCTGCACTCGTTGCCCGTGCGCGTGGTGGAGTCTGAAAATCTAAGATTCCTACCAAGTGAACCTGTCGTGTGCGAGTACGTATTGATCTCGATGTAGTTCAGCGATGTGTTGGCAAAGGTGTCATAACAAAATTCAACCGCCTTCAATTTAAGGCTCTTGCCGTACAGCACAGTGGTCAGATCAGGGTTGACCGAGAGAAAACTCGACCCCGTGCTAGATCGGGCGACCTGGGTCTGGCTTGAAAAATAAGTGTAGTTAAGTGGGTCGGTGGAATTGAACGGATGCCAATTTGCAAAGCCTGCGCTCACCACGATGTCGCCTGTGGAGGGCGGGACCTCGGCCTGCCTGGCCATGAAGACGGCCATTTCAGCGCGGGTGACATTATTGTTGGGACTGTAATTGCCGCCGCCTGTGCCTGTGGTAATGCCGTTGTCCTTCATCCAACAAATGAAAGTTTCGGCCCAGTGGCCGTTGGTGTCATTGAAGCAACCCGTCGAGGCCGAGGCCCTTCCAATGCTGAAGGCCGCCGCAGTTAGCGCAATGACTATCACCGATAATAGGACTGTAAATCTGCGTCTCATATCAAGTTCCTTTTCCTAGATAAATTATCCCGTGGGAACGGGATTTGTTTCATTGTACAGACTGTCCCAGCAGATGAAATCCCACATTTGGGGGGAATTCCCATTGCCACGCCCCATGAGCGTATCCTGTCATCGGCTATAATTCGGGCGGATGAAAACCCAGATCTTCACGCTCGAAGCCCACGACGACCTGATCTCCGTCCGCGACCGACTCTCGTGGGCCAAGACGCCGCGCATTCTGCTGGTCTGGCCGAAGGGTGAGAAGATCTCGCTGCGTCTGCTGGACCTGAAGGTGTTACAGCGCCATGCGGATTCGCTTGGCGCGCAGTTGGGACTGGTTACGCGGCGGACGTCCGTGCGACGTGAGGCCGAGTCGCTGGGAATGCCCGTCTTCGAGTCGACGGGCGCGGCCCAGCGTGAGGCCTGGCCTACGATCCCGCCGCGCCAGCAGCGGATTCCCCGTCCGCCGCGGCGCGATCTGCGCGAACTGCGCTCGCATTCGATCCCCGTCGAGGCGGGCTGGCGCTCGAAGTTGGCAGTGCGCGTGATCGCCTTCGGGCTGGGAGTCCTGGCTGTTTTAGCGGTGGCAGGCCTCTTTGTCCCGCGCGCCGAAGTGGTCCTGCATCCCGAAATACAGATCCAGCGTCTGGATTTCCCCGTCGTTGCCAACCCGTCCGTCCAGGGCGTCTACGTGACAGGCAGCGTCCCGTCGCGCGCCGAACGCGCCGTGGTGGAGGGAAGCCAGTCGATGAACGTGACCAGCCGCATCCCCGTGCCGCAGACCAACGCGCGCGGCGTGGCGCGTTTCCGCAACCTGACCCAGACCGAGGTGGAGATTCCTGCAGGGACGGTGGTCCACACGTTGAACGACCCGCCTGTGCGCTTCGCCACCTTGAACACCACGCGCCTGACGGCTGGCTTCGACCAGATCGTGGAGGTGCCCATCGAGGCGCTGGATGCGGGGCAGGCGGGCAACGTGGACGCGGACACGATCCAGGCCGTCGAGGGATCGCTGGGGCTGATGGCCTCGGTCACCAACCCCGAGCCGACGGGCGGCGGCAGCGACACGACCGCCATCGGCCCGACCCAGGACGACCGTTTCCTCCTGCGCGAAACCCTCCAGGCGGATCTGGCCAAACAGGCTGAGGATCAACTGCGCGCGCGTCTCTCTGCCGACGACGTGATGTTGACCGACACCCTGACCGTCTCGCAAACTCTGGAAGAGACTTACAATCCGCCCGCCGACACCCAGGGAACCAGCCTGGCCCTGACCCTGCGCCTGGAGTTCACTGTGCAGGTGGTCTCGACCCGCGACCTGACGCGCCTGGCCGAGGTCAGCCTGGATGCGGCTGCCCCGCAGGGATTCTCCCCTGCGGTGGACACCCTCACGTTTCAATCGGTGACCAAGCCCGTCACCGACGCACAAGGCGTGACCCGCTGGCAGATGCAAGCCGAACGCCGTCTGTTCCGCAGCGTGGACACAGCCCAGGTGCTGCGTCTGGCGCTGGGCCGTTCGCCCGAAGACGCGCGCGCCGCGATTGCCAAAGTGCAGCAATTCGCCAATCCGCCTGAGGTGCGGCTCACGCCAACCTGGTGGCCGTGGCTGCCGCTGATCCCCCTGCGGGTACAGGTGGTCATCCAATAATCAAGTTGGGCGGACTTTGTAGCCCGCCCCACTTCTGGAGCAATATGAGAATTTTGGCAGTTGACCACGGTGAAAAGCGTATCGGCCTCGCGCTCAGCGACCCGAACGCCATCCTCGCCAGTCCGCTCAAGGTGATCGAGCATGTCTCACGCCTGGTGGATGCAGCCCAGGTGGCCGACCTGGCCGCGCAGAACGAAGTCGGCTTGATCGTGATCGGACAATCCTTCGATGAGGAAGGCCAGCCCAACCTGGCGGGGCGGCGCGCGGCGCGCTTTGCCGAAGCTTTGCAAACCCAGACCCAGATCCCCGTCCGCTTGTGGGATGAATCCTTCAGCACGCAGGACGCGCGCGCAACGCGCATCGCGATGGGTGTGGGCCGCAAGCAGCGCGGCGGCCACCTCGACGAACTGGCCGCGGTCATGATCCTGCGATCCTACCTCGAAGCCCAACATTCACAGCCATGAGAAACAATCCCATTTTCAGCCGCGTTCATATCCCGCTGGCCATGTCCATCCTGATCCTGTTGTGTGTGATGATGGCGGCCTTCATCTTTATCCCGCTGCGCGCCACCAACACCTACGGTCCGCCCACTCCCACCTTGGGCTTGTGGGGCATCATTGACTATTCCACCCGCCTGCTCTGGCACGACGGCAACCTGACCAATCCGCTGGACATAAACGGTATCGAGCGGGTCTTCGTCATCGAACAGGGCGAGACGGTCTCCTCGGTGGCCGAGCGGTTGCAGTCCGAGGGGCTGGTGCGCAGTGGCAGCGCCTTCCGCGATTACCTGATCTACAAGGGCATGGATATCTCCATGCAGGCGGGCAACTACATGCTCAGTCCGTCCATGTCCGTGATCGACATCGCCAATCAATTGCAGGATGCCACGCCCGCCCAGGTGACCTTCGTGGTGCTGCCAGGCTGGCGCATGGAGGAAGTGGCCGCTTCGCTCCCGACCTCGGGCCTGGACATCACGCCCGAAGAGTTCCTGGCGGCTGCGGCTTCCTACCCCGTCGGGTATGAGTTCTTCAGACCTGGCGCCACCTCGGAGGGATTCCTCTATCCTGACACGTACATCCTCTCGCGAGATACCACCGCCTCACAATTGCTCGAAACTCTGGTGCGGAATTTCGGTCTGCACCTGACGGGCGACCTGCGCGAGGGCTTTGCCCGCCAGGGCCTGGATGTGTACCAGGGCGTTATTCTGGCGTCGATCGTCCAGCGTGAGGCGGTCATCGCCGACGAGCAGCCCATCATCGCCTCGGTCTTTCTTAACCGCCTGAATGCGGGCATGAAGCTGGACAGCGACCCGACTGTGCAATACGCCATCGGCTTCAACGTGGCCCAACAGACCTGGTGGACCAATCCGCTCAGCGCGCAGGACCTGCAATTCATCTCACCCTACAACACCTACCTGAACGTCGGCCTGCCGCCTGGCCCGATCGCCAGCCCTGACCTGTCCGCTTTGCGGGCGGTGGCTTATCCTGCGAAAACAACCTACTTCTATTTCCAGGCTCAGTGTGATGGTTCTGGCCTGCATAATTTTGCCGAGACCTTTGAAGAGCATCTGGCAAATAGCTGCCCTTAACATATCGAAACTTCCCGCTGGTCAGTATCAGCGGGAAGTTTTTTTTATTCTCTGAAACTGTCCCATACTTCCAATGCAGGCTTGGGATTTCCATCCACGTCGAAGAAGCCCATGCGGGTGAACCAGGTCAGGGTGTCCTGGTCCTTTTTCATGTTGGGGGCATATGAATCCATATCCAGGTCGTTGATGATGATATAGATCCAGAATGCCAGGCGGGAACCGAGTTGGTCGTGGATCCTGGTGATGTAAGCGATCTGGTCAGCATCCGAGCCGCCGAAGGGTTCCATCGGAACTGAACTGAATCCGCCCTCGGCTACGGCCAGCGGCTTGGAGGTCTGCGCGAGGAGTGGAGTGTAGTAATCGTCTGGGATGTCGGCCGCGCTATGGAAGGCGCCGAAGGGGTAGGTGGAGATCACCCACAGGTCCAGGTTGGGCTCGAGGGCGTCGAGGATCTCCCAGTTGGTGTCGTAGGGCGCACGGCCTTCGTTCGCACCTTCATAGAGATTGTTCAAATCTTCCCACTGGAAGGTGGCGAAGATCTGCGTCTCGGGCGCTTCGGCCTTGACCGCTGCGTAGACTTCCTTGTACAGGCTGACGTAGTTGGGATAATCCTCGGGGAAGGCGTCGGCGTAGGTGTTGATCTCGGAGGCCAGGCCAAGATAACGCGGATGATATTCGCGCACGATGCGAAGGGTGAAATTCTTGAAGGCCGTGCGCACATCGGGGTTGGTGAAATTCGCCGCCCAACCCCAGGGCAGGTTCGCGAACTCGCGGCGGTTCAACCCGTTGAGCGGGTCCACCACGAAGATGGCTTCCAGTCCGTTGCGGTCGCACAAGATCATCTGGTTGGTGATATCGGTAATGGCCTGACTTTGCGCGTCCACGCCGTCCACGAAATCCTTCCACGGGACATTTTGTTGCAATAACACCACGTCGGCATGTTCGCCAATGCGTTGATAGGTGTCGAACACACTTTGTAATTTCACCCGCGTGGGGGAAGGGAAGAAACCGTAGACAGTGCGGCCCGTATCGAAGACCGAGTCCTGCGGCGTGGGCGGGACGGTTGGCGCGGTATTGCTGCTGCTACAAGCCAGGGCGGCCAGGGCGAGGATCGAAAGGGCAAGGATCAATCGGCGCATAAAAAATCTCCTGTCTTGAGGAATACAAGACAGGAGATGCTTTTGTTGCAGAGGCGGCGTCAGGCCCTGACCTTTCGAAGCAGGTCGGGACCGAACGCCAGCGCGGTCATCAGCAGACCGAGGCTGATCAGAATCCACCCTTGCAGACTGAGCGGCGCCAACGCCTGGTGGACGATGGCCTCGGCCAGTTGGCTGACGTCATCCAGCAGCACAGATGGCAGCAGGGTGGGCGCGTAGCGCAGCATCGTCTTTAGGAATACCCAACTCGTCAGCGGGGCGCCCATCCAGACCATGATGTTGACCGAGAGGCCCGTCACGATGAACGGGATTCCCCACCAGCCCAGCCAGTCGCGCAGGCTGCGCACCGCCAGCACAGTCATGGCGAAGAGCAGCATCAGCGGCAGAAGTGGCGAGAGGCGCATGAGCAGGCGCAGGGACTGGATACGCTGGCGCGGATCGGGCTGGCCCGTCGTCGGGTCGAAGCGGGCCAGGGTCACCTGATCGGGCAGGAGGGTCGAAGCCAGTTGCACCTGGCCCTCGATCAGCGGTTGAACGACCCCTGCCAGTTCAGCGGGCGGATTGCAAAAGGCGATCTGCTGATCACTCAGGAAGGAGAGCGTGATGCGGGCGAGTTCGTCGAGGGTGCAGGGGGGCAGGGTCTGCATCAGGTTCAGCACTGCCTGCGTGCCCGCGCTGCTGGCCATCTGACTCTTGAGCGGGGTCAGGTCCACGACGGCCGAGTCGGTTTCGCCGTTCAGATAAGCGAAGGTCGACGTCAGCGCCTGGTCGCCCATCGTCTTGAGCGTTTCAGGTGGAAGCAGTTCACGCAGGAAGCCTTCCCATTGCGCTTCGCTCATCGAGCGCATGCCCAGCGGCATGCCCTGCTGGTCGGATGAGGTCACGAACGCCTTCGCCAGGAGAGTGGGCAGGCGTTCGTAGAAGTTCTCGTTCGCGAACGCCTGTTGATACGTCTCGGCCAGGAAGGCTTTGCGTTCCAGGTTGAACAGCAGCAGGGACAGGACGGCGGCCGCGATGAACAACGCCGCAAAAACGCCAGCCAGTCCCTTGCGAGCCGTGTCCATGATTAGGCTGCCGCCTTCTGTTTGCGGATCAATTCGATGTAATCCTCCGTTACGGTCGGGCTGTCGGCCACGCCCAACAGGGACATCAATTCAGTCGTCAGCGCCGCCTTGTGTTCGGCATCCTTGCGGCTCCAGGTGCGGCTCTTGATCTCCAGGTAATGGCCTGTGGCGGGCTGGGTCATCTCATCCAGGTTGAGGAAGAACTCGGTGTCCTTATAACTGATGTGCCAGCGCAGGCGGTCCTTCTCGATCACGACCTCCTCGGCGGGTTTGAAGTACTCGCGATAGAAGCGCAGGCTGTGAGTGGCGGGCGCCAGGAAGCGGCTGCGTGAGAGCAGCACATCGTGTTCGAGATGATCTTCGCGCTTCTGGCCGATCAGAGTCAGGCGCGCGCGCACGTTGACCGAGTCACCCTTGTCGTTGATCAGGTCATCCTCGCGGTAACGCAGGCGGCCCTGGTCCG
The DNA here is from genome assembly GCA_964524485.1 of uncultured Anaerolineaceae bacterium. Taxonomy (GTDB): domain Bacteria; phylum Chloroflexota; class Anaerolineae; order Anaerolineales; family Villigracilaceae; genus JACPVF01. The sequence goes on from CAZGFR010000042.1 coordinate 6,911, forward strand.
CTTCGGCGAAGAAGAAGTAGTTATCGAATTGACGATAGTGTTTGAAGGCCACGATGCGGATGTCGGACCCCATCAGCGCTTTGACGACGGGGTCTGGTTCCGCGATTTGGACCTTGACCTGCACCTCGAAGGATTCCTCCTCCATCGATCCGCCCAGCGCGATCAGCTTCGACAGCACCGACTGCTCGCGCTCGATCAGGAAGGCGTCGATCTTCTGCGCGATGACTTGAGCCTGTTCGAGCAGGTCCGCCTCGTTGAGGGTGAGCAGTTCGCGCGAGCGCATCAGCCACTGACCGTTGACCATCACGTCGGTCACATCCGTGGATTTGGTGGCGTACACGAGTTGCGCGTAGGCATTATTGGGGTCACGGCGGAACTTGGGCGAGTTGTGCGCGGGAGAAACGTCCACCACGATCAGGTCGGCGCGTTTGCCCACTTCGAGCGAGCCCGTGATGTCACCCAGGTGGAGGGCCTGTGCGCCGAGGCGGGTAGCCATCGTCAGCGCGGTCTGGGCGGGAACGGCGGTCGGGTCATTGACCGAGGCTTTGGCGATGAACGAAGCCAGGCGCACCTCCTCGAACATGTCGAGGTCGTTGTTCGAGGCGGGACCGTCGGTGCCGATGCCCACGTTCAGGCCCGCTTCGAGCATCTTCTGCACGGGCGCAAACCCCGAGGCCAGTTTCAGGTTCGAGGACGGGTTGTGCGAGACGCCCGCGCCGTGGTTCTTGAGCGTGCGAATCTCGCCCGTGTCGATGTGGACGCAGTGCGCCGCGATGACCTTGGCCTCGAAGAGTCCCTGCTTCTTGACGTAGGGCACGACGGGCATGCCCTGCTCGTTACGCATGTTCTCGACCTCGAAGGAGGTCTCGGAAATGTGAATGTGCAGAGGCACATCGAATTCCCTGGCCAGTTGGGCGGTCTCGCGCAGGATCTCGGGGGTGGTGGTGTAGACGGCGTGCGGGGCCACGGCGGGCACGATCAGCGGATGACCCTTCCACTTCTTGATGAACTCGCGCGCCAGGGCGAACGAGTCTTCGTAGGCGGGGGCGTCGGGCGCGGGGAACTTCATCACGCTTTCGCCGCACACGGCGCGCATGCCCGCGTCGGCGGCGGCCTGGGCCACGGCATCCTCGAAGTAGTACATGTCATTGAAAGTGGTCACGCCGCTGCGAATCTGCTCGACGCAGGCCAGCAGCGTCCCCAGGCGGACGAACTCGGGCGAGACGAACTCACGTTCAACGGGCATCATGTAGCCCATCAGCCACACGTCCAGGCGCAGGTCGTCGGCCAGGCCACGCAACAGGGTCATGGGCACATGCGTGTGCGCATTGACCAGGCCAGGCATCAGCACTTTGCCGCCGCAATCGAAGGTCTCAGCGGCGGAATATTCCGCGCGGATCTCGGCTTCAGGGCCGACCGCCACGATGCTGTCACCTTTGACGGCCACGGCACCAGGCGAGTATTGAGTTAGTTTTTCGTCCATGGTGAGGACGAGGGCGTTGGTGAAAAGGGTATCTACGGTTTGGGTCATTCATGCTCCTTTTACGGATATCATCAGGCGCAGCGCGCCTTGTTGGCAGGGGGAAGATAAATTGCTCGGATTTTATTCCTGTTTGCTGAAATTCAGCAACACTTTCAGCACCCGCAAATTGACGCTGAACTCGGTGTGCAGGTGGTCGCTCAACTCCATGTCCACGGCGGCCGCTCCGCGTGAGACGGCGTAATCGGCCAGCGTGCCCGTGTACACACAGCCCGTCTCGATGGGTGGGAAGGGATAATCGCTCACGCCCGCGATCTGCTGGGCCAGGCGGATGGATTCCTTGTCCCACGGGCTGCCGCCTGGGAAGATGCCCAGCGCGGCGCTATGATAACTGATGAGCGCTTCGATCTTGCGATAGATGAGGAAGTTCATCACCGCCACGGTCTCGGGCTCGGACCCAGGCCCGATCCCGCTGGTGGTGGGAGCCTGGTCGAAGCAGCCTGAGCGGTCCCAGGTGGCGGACCAGTTGACGGGGAAGTTGCGGTTGAGGTCCACGCCGTGGTCATTGACGCGGCCGTCGATGCCGTGATCGCGGGCGTCGCCATCGGGGTTGAGATTCCGCAGGATGTACAGCGTCACGTCGCTGGGAACGACCTCGGGATGGTCGGTCAGGTACAGGATCATCTGGTCGGCCAGCGCGATGGTGTTCCACTCGTAGCCGCCGTGGATACCCGCCACGATCATCACCTGCCGCGCGCCCGTCCCAAAGGTGTACACCTCGATGGTCCGCCCTGAGACCGACATGCCGATGGGCAGCGCCCTGCTGGTGTTGCTGAACACGAAGGGCGTCGGCGACTGGACGACGATCTCGGTGGACAGCGGGTTGCGCGTGACGGTGGGCAGGTCGTAGCGGGTGGGGTACGGGGTGAGGCTCGGCTGGAGGGTGACGGTCGGCGCCTGCTGGGAAGCGGCCTGCGCCGACTGCCTCGCCCAATAGACCAGGACGACCAGCAGAATGATCAGGACTGCGAACGCGTTAATGCCCCAGATCGCGAGGACAAGGGTGGTGGAGGTCTGTCTGCGGCGCGGACGCATGGGCTTAGTCCGTGGATTGCGCCTCGAGCCGCAATATGTTCAGGGCGTTGTTGAAGGCCCAACGGGGAAGGTTGCGCGGATGTCCGCCGTAGGTGATGCGCATGGACTTCTCGCCGCGAGGGGTGATAATGCCCAACTCGGTGGCCATGTCGTCTACGAAACAGGCGATGCCCAGGGCGGCATTTTTGGCGGGATCGCGCCTGAGGGCGGCGCGTAATTCGTCCATAAGGGAACCAGGCTGGAGGTCCAGGCTGGTAAGGTTGGGCAGGCGGCGGCTGAGGGAGTCGGGCAGGCCGCGTTCGAGGGAAACCACGCTCCAGCCGCAGCGGTCGGCGGCAGCGAACGTGACTCCTTCCAGGGTGTCATCGTCCACGCCAAAGATGACTTCCTTCAAGCGCACGCGCAGATCCTGCTCGACCTCGGCGATCATACGATCCGCCTCGGTCTCGGCCTCCGATTTGGCCGCGATGCGGATATCGACCACGCCATTGTGAGCGGCCAACCCGACGGTGGGGTTGGAAAGCGTCTCCAGGTCGCCGATCCTTTCATCGACCATGCCTTCGCCGAGGCCCGAAGTGTGCAGGATGCGCACCTTGATGATGTGGCGCAGGTCGAAGCGTTTTTGCAGATAGGGGATGACCGACTCGTGCAGCAGGTGTTCCATCTCTTTTGGAACGCCTGGCAGGGAGATGACGGCGTTGCGTTTGGTCTCCACGATGAAGGCGGGCGCAGTGCCGACGGGGTTGGAAATCGCGATGGCCTTCTTCGGGACGTATGCCTGCCGCTTCTGATTCTCGGAGGGGGTGCGGCCATAACGCTGGATGGTGGCGACCACCTGCTGCCAAAGGTCTTCGCGGAATTCCACCTCGGTGCCGACGGCGCGGGCCACGGCCTCACGGGTGGGGTCGTCCACGGTCGGACCCAATCCGCCCGTGGTGATGACGATCTCGGCGCGCTCCATCGACTCACGGATGGCGGAGGCAATGCGCTCGACGTTGTCGCCGATGGTGATGGTGCGGTACAGGTCCACACCCAGGCTGCGCAGGTTGCGGGCCAGATAACGGGTGTTGGTGTCTACGATCTCTCCGAGCAGAATCTCGGTGCCGATGGTGATGATCTCTGCAGAGGTCATGGTCTCCTACGGATAGATGGGGGCAAAAATGTAATCTCGCACCTGGAAGATGGTGATCTTGGGTTCGGCGCAGTCACCCAGTTCGGAGCAGGTGATGGTGCCGCTCAGGCCCTGGACTCCGCGCACGCGCAAAATGCTGTCGCGGATCGCCTGTCGCTGGATGAAGATGGTGTTGTCGGTGCTGGAGGCGGGGATGGTCGCCTGCTCAATGGCGGTGAAGAGCATCAGGGCGGCGTCGTAGGCCTGCAGGTGATAGGAGGCAATGGGGTCTTCGCCATACTCTGCGCGGTATTTTGCAGAGAAACTGGCGGACTCGGACACAGGTGTGGGGCCCGAGATGTACATTCCGCGTGCCAGGTCGCCCGTCTGCTGGAGGAAATCCGAGCTGAACAGGCTTTCCGAACTGACCAGGGCGCTGGTGATGCCCTGCTTCTTGATGGCGTTCAGCACGGCGATGCCGTCCTCGGTGTACACGGGAAAATAGACTGCGTCTGTGTGCAACTTCGAGAGCCAGAGGATCTGGGTGTTCACATCCACACCGTCGCCAAGTTGGATGCGCCCAAGACAGGTGCCGCCCAGTTTCTCGAAGTTCTCGCAAGCGGCGGCCTGCAATTCAAAGGAGTAGGGCGTGCCGTCGTGCAGGGTGCTCATGGTGCGCAGACCGAGGACCTTGAAGACGAATTCGGCCACCGACTTGCCCTGGGCGCGGTCGTTGTAGATGGTGCGGAAGAAACCCTGGGCGTGCTGGCCCGCCTGGGTCAACGAAGGGGCGGTGCTCGAAGGGGAAATCATCACCATTTTGGCAGCGCCAAGGATCTTGGAAGCGGGCACGGAGGCGCTCGAACAGGTGGCACCAATCACGCCAACAATGGTCGGGTCGGCGGCGAGTTGCTGGGCTCCCGCTTCTCCGCCCTCGGCCGAACAATGGTCGTCCACCTGGACCAACTGGATGGGGTGGCCCGCAAGTTCCTTTTTGTCGGCGATGGCCATTTCCACGCCGCGCAGGGCGTCTTTGCCGTAGGGCTCGTCAGGTCCGCTCAGGGTGAGCAGGACGGCGATCTTGATGGGTTCCTTGTTGTTGACGGTCACGCATCCGAGCGGGTCGTTACAGGTGGCGGGCTTGGCAATGCAAGCCGAGATTGACAGGCTGACGATGATGGCCAGGCTCAATGAGCGTAGGAGCAGTTTCTTCACACACGCCTCCGTGGGGTCATCCCAGATTGTACACGCAAATCCAGGGTCGTTTGCGCCATTGTAACCTGTGGGGCGGGGCGGAATAATTGCTTTTTCCCAATAATTTTGTAAAGAAACCCGTTTTCGCGCGGCGGCGGAAAACGGGTTTCTGCGTGTCAGATCGGGATTGCGAGACTATTCCACGCCAAGATAGGATTTCTGCACCATCTCATTGTTCTTCAGGCTTTGGGCGTCATCGCTCAGGATGATCTCGCCCGTCTGGAGGACATAACCACGGTTGGCGATGGACAGCGCCATGAGGGCGTTCTGCTCCACCAGCAGGACGGTGGTGCCTTCCTTGTTGATCTCCTGAATGATCTCGAAGATCAACTCCACCAGCAGAGGGGCAAGGCCCATCGAGGGCTCATCGAGCAGCAGGATCTTGGGCTTGGCCATGAGGGCGCGCCCCATGGCGAGCATCTGCTGCTCGCCGCCCGAGAGCGTGCCGCCCTTCTGGTTGATGCGCTCCTTCAGACGCGGGAAGAGTTTGAAGACGTGCTCCAGGTCGTCGTTGAAGGTCGTGCGATCCTTGCGGACGTAGGCTCCCATTTCGAGGTTTTCCTGCACGGTCATGCGCGGGAAGATCATGCGGCCTTCAGGGCTTTGGGCCACACCCATGGCGGCGATCTGGTGGGCGGGCATTTTGTGCAGTTCCACGCCGTCGAGGACGATGGAGCCAGAACGGGGTTTGTTGAGTCCCTGAATGGTGCGCAAGGTGGTGCTTTTTCCAGCGCCGTTCGAGCCGATCAGGGTGACGATCTCGCCGTCATTGACGGTCAGCGAGATGCCTTTCAAGGCGTGGATGTTGCCGTAGTATGTGTGGACATCTTTAAGTTCAAGCATTGGTATCCTCGCCTCTTATTTAGTGGCAGTGCCCTTGCCGAGGTAGGCTTCGATCACGCGCTCGTTCTTCTGCACCTCGGACGGGGAACCCTCGGCGATCTTCTCGCCGTAATCCAGCACGGAGACACGGTCAGAGATGGCCATGACCACGCGCATGTGATGCTCGATCAGCAGGATGGTCAAACCTAACTCGCTGCGCAGGCGCTGAATGAAGTTGGTCAGGTCGATGGTCTCGTTGGGGTTCATGCCCGCGGTCGGCTCGTCGAGCAGGAGCAACTTGGGCTTGGAAGCCAGGGCGCGTGCGATCTCGAGTCGGCGCTGGAGGCCGTAGGGCAGGTTCTTGGCCGTGACGTTGGCATCGCTGCGCCTCAGGCCGACGTACTCGAGCATATCGAGGGCGCGGGCGCGGGCTTCGGCCTCTTCCTTCATGGTGGCGGGCGTGCGCAGCACCTGTCCGATCAGGTTGGATGTCAGGCGGCAGTGTTCGCCGACCAGCACATTTTCCAGCGCGGACATGTTCGCGAACAGGCGGATGTTCTGGAAGGTGCGGGCGATGCCCAACTCGGTCACGTTGAAGGACTTGAGGCCCGCCAGGTTATGACCGTCGAAAGTCATTTCGCCGCTGGTGGGGGAATAGACGCGGGTGATGGTGTTGAAGAAGGTGGTTTTGCCCGCACCGTTCGGGCCGATCACCGAGGCGATCATGCCCTTTTCCATCTGGAAGTCGACCTTGTTGACGGCGGTCAGGCCGCCGAAGACCATGGTGATGGCTTTTGCGTCGAAGAATGTACTCATGTCAGCCTCCTATGCCTTGGCCTTTTCAGCGGCTTCTTCCTCTGCGTGCATTTCGGCGCGGACCTGGGCATTGGGGATCAGGCCTTCGGGTCGTACTGCCATCATGATGACCAGCGTCAAGCCGAAGAGCAGGAAGCGGTACAGGATCGGGTTGGCGTTGTCCTTGACTGCCAGTTGTACCACCGGGTCGCTGATCGAGGGCAGAATGGTGTGGGTCAGCAGGGATGCGAGGAAATCCTTGAGGGCGGGCAGGAAGAGGCGGTCGGCCAACATAATCGCAAGGCCGCCCACGATCACGCCGTTGATGTTTCCGATTCCGCCGAGGATGACCACGCACAGAATGATGATCGAGGTGCTGAAATCGAAGACGCTCGGGAAGATGCCGGCGATGTAGGCGGCGTAGAACGCGCCTGCAAAACCAGAGAAGGTGGCGCCCATGGCAAAGGCGGCCAGCTTGGTCTTGACCGGGTCGATGCCCATTTGCGCGGCGGCCAGTTCATCCTCGCGGATCGCCATCCATGCGCGGCCGAGTCGGCTGTCGCGTAGGCGCTGGATCACGAAGATCGACAGAAGGATGATCGCGATGATCAGGAAGTACCAGGTGGTCGGGTCGTTCGATTTGAACTCACCGGGCTGGATCACCGACATGAACTTGGCGAGGAATCCACTCTCGGGGCGGGGAAGCGGGATGAAGAGGATGAACACCGCGGCCAGGGCGGCGGCCAACCCGAACGTACGACGGTTCTGTCGGGTGCGGATGGCCTTGTAGAGATAGAAGCCGATCAAGCCGACGATCGCCACCAGGGCAATGATCTTGACCACCAGGGCAAGCCCCATGACTTCGTTGGGCGAGATGATTGGCAGGGAGGGACGCCCGATCGGGCTGATGCCCTTATCGCCGGCAGTCAGGTCTTCGTGCTCCACCAGGGTGATGCAGGACATGGCGGTCTGCGCCCCAAATAATTTCATGAGGCCGGGCAGGATCCAGCAGGTCAGCGGTTCCCGGATGGTGACGTCGGTCAGGTTCTTGAAGAGGACCGGGACAATCTCGCCGAAACCGAGCGTGACGATGGCCAGGTAGTCGCCGCGAAGTGGTAATACCGGCATGCCGAGCACCAGACCCCAGATGGCAGCCATGGCGGCAGCAATCCAGATCACCAGCCAGAAATTCAGGAAGATGCCATGCTGCGGCGAGGACAGGATGCCCGTAGTGTACGCGCCAATGGCGAAGAAGGCCGCATACCCAAGGTCAAGTAGACCGGCGTAGCCCACCACAATGTTCAAGCCCAGGCCGAGGATCACGAAGATCAGCGCGAAGATGATCTGGGCAGTCCAGCGCAGGGCGGTCAAATTGTCGATGAAGGGGAACAGTACCACCAGGGCCGCCAGCAGCGCGACCTTGATGGCGCGTTCCTGGTTTACAGGGAGGCCATGGATGGCAGAGACAAAGGCCGTGAAGAGGATCGAGCCAAAGAACCCAATCAGGTTTGCGGTGAGCGCCAGGTCGGCAGCGAAGGGACGCTTGCCAAGCGCTTCCTGGACCACGCTATTTTGGTAGTAGCTCAATGCCACCAGAATGACGGCTGCCACGAGCGCACTTGGCAGGACGGCCGTGGCGATCTTGAGCGGGTCCTTGCGTTCGAAGTTCCCACCGAGAGCCAGGCCCAGGCCGATTCCCATCAGGCTGCCGATGACAGCCACCGACCAGCCGCCGAAAAGCAGGGTCAAAAAGCCGCCAATCAGGCCGAAGGTGATGCCGGAACGAATATATTTCATGGATCGCCTCCTAGGCCTTCTGGCCGGTTTGCTCACCGAGCAGGCCGGTGGGGCGGAAGAGCAGGATCAGGACGAGCACGGTGAAGACCCATGCGTTCGTCCAGCGGGTACTCAGATAACCGTCACTAAAGGACGCCAGCAGGCCGATCAGGAATCCGCCAAGCATGGCCCCGGTGATGTTACCGATACCGCCCAATACCGCCGCCGTGAAGGATTGCAGGCCGGCGCGGAAGCCCATGAACCACCAGGCTGTGTTGTTGTACAGGCCAGCCATCAGGCCGGCCGCCCCGGCCAGGCCGCCGCCGATCAGGAAGGTGGCGGTGATGACCCAGTCGATGTCGATGCCGAGCATCTTGGCGGCGTCGCGGTTTTGGGCTGTGGCGCGCATGGCCTTCCCCAGGGTGGTCCGCTGCACGAACAGATAAAGGCCGATCATCAAACTGACGGCGAGAATAATGACGAGCAGATCCTTGATGGTAAAGCGCAGGGGCAGCCCGGAAGAGGCCAAAAGGTTCACATCCTGTCCGAGGCTGTTGAACATGACCGACAGCATATCGGGGAATACCTTTTGGGAGGCGCCGCCGGTGGTCCCGAAGGAAGGCACCAGCCAGGCCTGGGCAGCCCACATCAGACCCAGGTTCTCGATGATGAAAGACATGCCGATGGCAGAGATCAGCGGGGCCAGACGCGGCGCATTGCGTAGGCGGCGATAGGCGAGGCGTTCGATGGACGCGTTGAGCACGGCGCCGACCACGACCGCAACGACCAATGCCAGGATCAACCCAAGAGCAATCTTGAGCGGGTCCTTGCTGTTGAGTGTCCCGGTCACGGAAAGGACCGTGAGGGAGGTGAACACGCCGATCATGTACACGTCGCCGTGGGCAAAATTGATCAACTCAATGATGCCATAGACCATGGTGTAGCCGAGCGCAATGATGGCGATGATCGCGCCATTGGAGATGCCAATGATCAGGAACTGGATCAACTGAATGGGATTAGCTTTGATTGCTGTTACGATGGACGGTATGTCCAGACTGGCGATTGGGCCAATCAAAAATACAATGTACAGGACCAATAATGAAACGCCAAGCCCTCGCCAGTTGAATTTCTTTTTAGTGGTTTCCATGGTGCTCCTTGGCTGTCAGGACAAAAATGTGGGGGCGGCATCGATTGCCGCCCCCAGTTGAACTGAGTGCTGGATTACTTGAAGGTGCCGACGGACACGTACGCACCCTTTTGGACCTGGTAGAAGGTCATGTCGGTGAGGCTGGTGTCGCCGTTGGCATCGAAGGACCAAGTGCCGAGAGCGCCGTCAAAGTTCTTGATGGCGAAAACGGCCTTGTTGACGGCGGCGCGATCGGTGGGATCGCCACCGGCGGCGCAGACATCTTCGATGGCCTTGAGGGCCACGTTCATGGTCTCATAGCCGTACACAGCGTAGGGCTCGGTCAGCTTACCATACTTGGCCTCATAGTCCTTGACGAACTGAAGACCGGAGGGGGGCAGCTTGTCCAGCGGGACGCCGGCGACGGAGGCATAAGCGCCTTCGGCCACGTCAGCGCCAGCGCCGTCGATGAAAGCCTGGGTCTGGATGCCATCGGGGCCGACGTACTTGACCTTCTCGTTGTCGCCCATGATGGCGACCTTGTCCTTGAGCAGCTGGGAGGCGTTGTTGTCAACGACCATGCCAACGTAGATGGCATCCGGAGCGGCGCCACTATTGCTGGTGGAGATCTTGGTCATGAGGGCCTTGTAGTCGGCGGCCTTCGGGTCGATGGACTCGTGGCCGAGCACGGTCAGGCCGATTTCCTTGGCGGTGACTTCGAACACATCCGCCACACCCTTGCCGTACAGTTCATTGTCGTCGAGGATGTAGACGGTGGTGGCGCCGAGGGACTTCACGAAATTGGCGGCAACCTTGCCCTGGATGTCGTCAGCGGCGACGACGCGGGTGTAGTTGCGGACGCCGGTCGGATAGTAGGAGTCGGTCACACCGGGCAGGTCCTTGTCAGCCTTGGTCAGGCCGGGGTTGGTGTTGGCCGGGGAGATCATGGTGAGCGGGCCAGCCTGATTCAGGATCGGGATGGACAGCTTGGCAGCGCCCGAGTTGAAAGTGCCGAGGTAGGCTACGATCGCGGGATCGGCAGCGGCCTTGTTGGCATTCTCGGTCTCGACGGCGGGATCCCACTTGCCGAGCGCGGCAGAGGCATCATCCCAGGCTTCGTACTCGAGGGTGTACTTGCCACCGCAGGCGGTGTAATTGGCCTGCTCGAGGCGCAACTGCATGGCGTTGACGATGGTTTGGGTCTGGGTCAGGGAAGAACCGGTCATGGGCAGGCTGGAGACGATCTTGAGCGTGCCCACCGGGCCAGCGGCCGGCGGTTCCGTGGCGGCGGGAGCCTGCGTGGCAGGCGCTTCCGTGGCGGCGGGGGGGGTGGAGCCGCAGGCCGCAAGCGCGAGGCTGGCGACCACGAGCACGGAAAGCAGAGCGAACAAACGCTTGGTCATTTTCTTACTCCTCCGATGTCAATGTCTGATTTCGATACCCGCGAACGGGTTACAACAAAACAGGCAGACAATGCTCTACGCTGTCCGCATCACCTCCTTTCGGCGAAGTTTGGGGGTGAAACTCACTTACAAGAAAGCCGGAGAAAAGTCCCTGGGGATTTCTCACGGCTTGTTGCTACGATAAGTACCGGCACAAATTATTAATCGCTAATGGTAAGACAATTTCGTTCAACGGTCAAGCCTTTTTGTCTATACTGGATTGCCGTCTTCGAAGCATATGAGGCGCCGACACAGGCGGCTGTATCCTATTTCTTGGCCTGTGGTTTGTACAACAACTGCTCACGGATGCGCAAATCGGTGTTGCGCATCTTCATGGCCAGGTCGGCGGCCAGGTTGTACATCAGGCGGAAGCCCAACTGCGGGTAGGTTTCGCACAGCATGATCAGCTTGTCGCGCGGGATGACCAGCAGGCGGGTGTCCTTGCGGGCAGCGTGGGCCGAGGCCGACCGCAGTCCCTCGTCGACCAGTGCGACCTCCCCAAAGGATTGTCCGCGGCGGAGTTTGGAGACCACGGTATCTTGTTGACTCGTGCCCGCCGGACCAACGATAGCCGAGTTAATCAGAATGTCCACCTCGCCCTGGGTGATGACGTACAGCTCTTTGCTGGAACTGTTTTCAGGGAAAATCACATCCCCTTCATTAAACACCACTTCCTGGCAAAGGTTCGCCACCAATTCCAATTGGGTGGACGTGAACTGATAGAAAATGTCGCTCTGTTTGAGGTAGTTGATGAATGAGGTCATGGCATTTGAGAGTGTAGCATAATCAGAAGGACGATGCAACTGTCATGGGTAGGATTGATTTAGCCAGTCCAGCGGGTCAACCTGGACGCCGTTGACCCACAATTCCCAATGCAGATGTGGACCGGTGATACGTCCCGTGCCGCCCACCAGACCGATGACCTGTCCCTGCTCGACCATATCTCCCACCTGGACCTTGAACTCGGACTGGTGCCAAAAGCCGCTGTACACGCCCCAGCCGTGGTCGATGATGGTGGCGTTGCCGCGCACGGTCCAGAAGCTGGCGAAGACCACGCGCCCGGCGGCCGGTGCGGTGATGGGCAGCCCCGTCCCTCCGCCGAAATCGAGGCCGGTGTGAAAACCCTGGATCGAAAGGTCCGTGCCCTGGCCGATGTAGGTGCGGCGATTGCCGTACCGCGATGTGAAATAGGTGGAGTCGGCGTATTGGATGGCAGGGGAGATGAAATCTCCGCTCCAATACTTTTCAGGGTTGGCAGGCGTGGTGATAAGAGTCAACTGGTCCAGTTCTGGACCGGTGGCAGCGGGGTCGATGGTGGCCGGGTCGACGTACAGGAGCGGGTCTTCGGGGTAGTTGCCCGAGACCACGAGCACCATCTGTTCGAAGGATTGGGTCGTGCCATCGGGTAGGGTGGCGTCGATGCGCAAGGGGTAAAGGCCAGGTTCCAGCAGGGCGTAGACGCCTTGAAGCGCCACCTGCCTGCCGTCGTCCATGGGGAAGAAATGCAGGAGATGGTCCACGAGAACGCCGCCAAGCGTGACCCCGGGCTGGGTCTTGACGATGATCTCCCCTGTGCCACCTTGTTTGAGCGGCAGGTAGCGGATGCTCGCACTTTCGAAGGCGGAGGGCAGTCCGCTGGCGGGTTGACCGGAACCAGTTCCTGGGGCATATAGCGTGTCGCCGGGCAGGCCAGCCCAGGGTCCAGACAGGCCGTTGAGGGTGCTGACCGTCCACTCGTCGGTGTTGTTGCGGACGGCCATCTCCAACGCGGATTCGCCCGCCTTGGGACTCATGCTGGCTAGGGTTGGGGCATCCGCCTGCTGGGGGATGATCATACTTGCACCGACGTAGAACTCGGTGGGGCTGATGATGCGGTTGAGTTTTCGGAAAAGGTCGGGCGCGATCTGGGTACGGCGCATCAGGCTGCGATAGGAGTCGCCAAAGTTGACCAGGGAGGTATCGAGCACGCCGCTGACGCCTTCCAGCCCGGGGATGACGAGCTGCTGGCCCGCAAAGATGTTGCTATCGGCCAGATTGTTGGCGGTCATCAGGTCATCCACGGAGATGTTGAAGCGCGAAGCGATCGAGGAGAGTGTGTCACCCGATTGAACGATGTAATACGGACCACCGTCCTGCGCAAAGACAGGCAGGGCCAGCGCAAACAGACCAATGATCAGCAGGAGAATGGAAAGGAGTCTAATGGTTCTTGAATTCAACTTTGTCCCCAATCTGATAATCTTCCCAGCGGTCGGGATGGATTTCGAGGATGTAACGGGCAGGCGCCTTGGATAGATAGGCGGGTTTCCATGATCTGGCGATGACCTTGTCCACCACCGTCAGGCTGGAGTCGATCCAGAAGACGGCCAGGTCGAACGGGACGAAGAACATGTGGATGGACGAGTCGAGGCGGGAGTCGCGCCCTTCGACCAGGAGCAGGCCTTCGTCGCGGCCGAGCGAGGAGCGGAACATCAGTCCGCGCAGGCGGCACAGGAACGAGTCGCAAAATCCCACCTGGGCGGGAGCAGACAAGGCATGGGTGAGGTTGTAGACGTGAATGGGACGGGGCATGGAATAAATGAAAGAGGGCGGCCTGGAGGGCCGCCCGCGGGGGAACTAGGAAACCAGGTTGTGTTGGCTGAGGACCTTTTCCACGCTGTTGAGCAGGTCCTGCGGGCTGAAGGGCTTGGTGATGTAATCGTCCACTTTGGCGATGTGGATTCCCAACACGCGGTCGATGTTCTGGGCCTTGGCGGTGACGACGATGACAGGGATGTCGCGGGTTTTTTCGTCCGCTTTCATTTGCTGGTATACTTCCCACCCGTCCATATCGGGCATCATCAGGTCAAGCAGGACCAGGTCGGGCAATTCCTCGCGCACCAGCCTGAGGCCCTCCTTCCCACCCGCGGCGCCTTTGACGTCGAAGCCGCGCCGTCCCAGGATCAGGCGGATGAGGTCGATCATCTCCTGTTCGTCTTCCACACATAAGATACGCTTAACCGATTGATTGCTCATGCAACACCTTTTCGATAGTTTACCATAAAACGGATTGCATAAATGAGGATAATTACCTGGAACGTGAATGGCTTGCGCGCAGCCTTGGGGAAGCAAGCCCTGGATTGGGTTTGGGCGCGGGACCCGGACGTGCTCTGCCTGCAGGAGATCAAGGCCCGTCCCGAGCAATTGACCGAGGAACAGCGCGTGTTCCCGGTTCATGAAGTCATCTGGAATCCCGCCGAGCGTGCAGGCTATAGCGGAGTGGCAACTTTTCTACGCGCGCCCGCGCTGGAGAAGCAAATCGGGATGGATGCCCCGCATTTCGACGTGGAAGGGCGCGTCATCCAGACTGTGCATCCGGGCTTCCGCCTGTTCAATATTTACTTCCCGAACGGTGGACGCGGCGAGGACCGCGTGGCCTACAAACTGGATTTTTACGCCCACCTGCTCGACCTGTGTAATGCGTTGCATGCGCGTGGGGAGAAAATCGTCATTACGGGCGATTTCAACACCGCCCACCAGCCCATCGACCTGAAAAATCCCAAGGAAAACGAGAAAATCTCAGGCTTTATGCCCGAGGAACGCGCCTGGGTGCAGAAATTCCTCGATCACGGCTTCGTGGATGCTTATCGCCGCCTGTATCCCGAAAAAGTGGAATACACCTGGTGGACGTACCGCCTGAACGCCCGCGCACGGGGCATCGGCTGGCGGCTGGATTATTTCCTCGTCTCAGAGGCTTTGATGCCCCAAGTGCGGGATGTGGTCATCCATGCCGACGTCCAGGGTTCCGACCACTGCCCGGTGGAATTAATCCTGGATTAGTCCTGCCCGAAAGGGCGGGATTGATTGTTTTTGAGAGGAAAGTATTAGAGAATCATAGAAAGATTTCTCTGGTTAGGGCGTCTAGAGAGCGGACTTGGTATAATTCGGAAACTATTTGGAGGATTCCGTGAATTCACGCAGTCAGAACTTCATCGTCTACTTTGTCCTCATCGTGGCGATCGTGGCTATGGTCTATCTTGGTTTGCGTCAGGACACCACGGGGCAGCAGGCCCTGACGATCAACCAGGTGGCCCAGGACGTCAAGAGCGGCAAAGTGGCACGCATTGTCATCGAAGAGGATGACCGTATCCGCGTCATTTATCAAAGCGGCGACGAGAACGGGGTGGCCGCTCAAAAGGAAAGCGGCGCCACCCTTGTGGACCAATTGATCAGCCTTGGGGTCACCCAGGAGGAGCTTTCCCCTGAAAAGGTCGCCATCGAAGTCAAGGCGCCTTCCATCTGGACGGGATTCCTGGGGACCACCATCGTGTACATCCTGCCGCTCCTGTTCATGGTCGGCATCTTGTGGTTCGTCTTCCGCCAGGCGCAGGGCTCGAACAATGCAGCCATGTCCTTCGGCAAGAGCCGCGCGCGCATGTTCAGCGGCGAGCATCCCACCGTCACGTTTGCGGATGTGGCGGGCGTGGAAGAGTCCAAGCAGGAACTGGCCGAGGTGGTCGAGTTCCTCAAGGAGCCGCAGAAATTCATCCAGTTGGGCGCGCGCATCCCCAAGGGCGTGCTGCTGGTTGGCCCTCCAGGGACAGGCAAAACCCTGCTGGCCAAGGCCGTTTCGGGCGAGGCGGGTGTCCCGTTCTTCTCGATCTCGGGCTCGGAATTCGTTGAAATGTTCGTGGGCGTCGGCGCCAGCCGTGTGCGCGACCTGTTCGACCAGGCCAAGCGCCATTCGCCCTGCATCGTCTTCGTGGATGAGATCGACGCGGTTGGTCGTCAGCGCGGAGCGGGTTTGGGCGGCTCGCACGACGAGCGCGAACAGACCCTCAATCAGATGCTGGTCGAGATGGACGGCTTCGACACCGACACCAACATCATCATCATCGCAGCCACCAACCGCCCCGACATCCTGGACCCTGCGCTGCTGCGCCCTGGACGCTTTGACCGCCGCGTGACGCTGGACCGCCCCGACGTGAAGGGCCGCGAGGCCATCCTCAAGGTGCACGTCAAGGGCAAACCCCTCGACCCCGAAGTGGAGTTGAGCACCCTGGCGCGCGGCACCCCTGGCTTCGTCGGCGCGGACCTGGAAAACCTGGTCAATGAAGGCGCCATCCTGGCGGCCCGCCGCAACAAGAAGTCCATCGGGCAGATTGACCTTGAGGAAGCCATCGAGCGCGTGGTGATGGGACCCGAGCGCAAGTCGCGCCTGATCTCGGATGAAGAGAAGCGCATCATCGCCTACCACGAGGCAGGCCACGCGGTGGTCGCCAACGCTCTGGCCGAGGCGGACCCCGTCCAGAAGGTGACCATCGTCGGTCGCGGACAGGCGGGCGGCGTCACCTGGTTCCGCCCCGATGAGGACCGCATCCTCATGTCGCGCAAAAAGATGCTTGCCACCCTGGCCATGGCTCTGGGTGGACGCGCCGCCGAGGAATTGATCTTCGACGACATCACTTCGGGCGCTTCCAACGACATCGAGCAGGTCACGCGCATGGCGCGCTCCATGGTGACCCGCCTGGGCATGAGCAATGAACTCGGCAACATGGTCTACGGCCAGAAAGAGGAATTGATCTTCCTGGGCCGCGAGATCTCCGAGCAGCGCGATTACTCCGAAGCGGTGGCCGAGCAGATCGACCGCGAGGTCCGCAGGATTGTGGATGAGTCGTACAAGCTGGCCAAGGACCTGCTCAGCACCTACCGCGCCCAGTTGGACATCGTGGCAAAGAAATTGCTGGAAGTCGAATCGATCACCCGCGAGGAGTTCGAGCAGATCTTCCCGCCGCCTGCTCCCAAGAAGAGCGGTACGCCGCAACCGGCATAACACGACAAAAAAGCCTCCCGAATTCGGGAGGCTTTTTCATTTCAAAGCACGCGGTCTTTTTGCGGCAAAGCGAACTACGAGCTGGTTTCCTTGTGCTGGCGGACCAACTCGCGGCGCAAGATCTTGCCGACGGTGGTCTTGGGCAACTCGCTGCGGAATTCGTAGTGTGTGGGGACTTTGTACGGGGCCAGGCGCTCCTTGCACCAGGCCTTGAGTTCCGCTTCGTCGGCGGACTGGCCGGGCTTGAGCACGACCCAGGCCTTGACGGTCTCGCCGCGGTACGGGTCGGGGATGCCCGCCACGCCCACTTCGAGGACCTTCGGGTTGGCGGCCAGCGCTTCTTCCACCTCGCGCGGCCAAACCTGGAAGCCGCCCGGCTTGATCAATTCCTTCTTGCGGTCGACGATGTAGAAGTAACCGTCCTCGTCCATCTGGGCGATGTCGCCTGTGAATAGCCAGACCTTGCCGTCTTTCAACGTCCGCAGGGTGTTGGCTGTCTCAGTGGGCATGTTGTGATAGCCCTTCATCACCTGCGGCCCGTGGATGACGATCTCACCGACCTCGCCCTGGCCCAGTTCGGTCTCGCCGTCGTCGAGGCTGACGATCTTCACGTCCACGTCGGGCAGGGGCATGCCGATGGAGCCTGTCTTGTTGACGCCGTTGAGCGGGTTGCAGTGTGTGGCGGTCGGCGCCTCGGACAGGCCGTAACCTTCAAAGACCTTGCCGCCCGTCAGTTTTTCGAATTGCTCCTTGGTCTCGCGCAGCAACGGAGCGGAACCCGAGATGCAGGCTTTGATCGAGGAAAGATTGTATTTTCCAGCCTTCACGTCAGGATGGTTGTTGATGCCGTTGTACAGCGCGGGCACGCCGGGGAAGATGGTGGCCTTGTACTTGCTGATGTTATCCAACACGTCCTTCAGGTCGCGCGCGTTTGGCACCATCACCATGCTGCCGCCATTCGACATGGCGAAGTTCATGCCCGCCACCATGCCGTAGACGTGGAACAACGGGATGGCCATCAGCACCACTTCCTTGCCAGGCTCGAGGCCCGTCATCCACGACTTGATCTGCAGGGTGTTGGCCACCACGTTGCGATGCATGGCCACCGCGCCCTTCGAGACGCCCGTGGTCCCGCCCGAGTATTGGAACAAGGCCGTATCATCGGGACCAATCTCCAGGGCGGGGCGCGAAGCGCTGGCGAATTTGGCGATCAGGTCCTGCATCCAGACCTCACCTTCGGCGAGTCCGCCCTCGATGCGGAATCCGCCTTTCTTCTCCTTCGCCAGGGTAAAGAGGAGGCGCAGCAGAGGCGGCAGGGCTTCCTTCAGGTTGGTCACGATCAACTTCTTGATCCTGGTCTTGGGTTGGGCGGCTTTGATCGTCTTGTAGAAGTTGGTCATCACGAACATCACTTCGATGCCCGCGTCGCTGGCCTGATGCTCGATCTCGGGAGCGGTATACAGCGGGTTGGTCGCCACCACCACGCCGCCCGCCTTGAGGATGGCATAATAAGCCATCACGAATTGCGGCGAATTCGGCATGAAGATCCCCACGCGGTCGCCCTTCTTCACGCCCATGTCCACCAGCGCGGCGGCCAGGTGGTCGGTGATGTCGTTCATCTCCTTGTATGAAACGACCGCGCCCTTGAAGATCGTGCAGGCGCGGTCAGGATACTTGCGCGCGGAATCATCCAAAAAGTGAAACAGCGGCGCTTGGGGATATTCGATTGTGGCGGGCACCCCCTTGTCGTAATGCTCTACCCAGGGTCGGTCCTTCATGGTTCCTCCTCCGTTGGCTATTTGACGATTGAAATAGTATAGCCTGAAAAGAA
>CAZGFR010000043.1:0-25430 GCA_964524485.1 uncultured Anaerolineaceae bacterium
ATGGGCGACCAGCCCGAAGCCATCAGCGGACTTGTCGAAGGAGTCCGCGCAGGAAAGCGCAATCAGGTCCTGCTGGGTGCCACGGGCACAGGCAAGACCTTCACCATTGCGTCGGTCATCCAGGAATTGCAGATGCCCGCGCTGATCATGGCGCACAACAAGACCCTGGCCGCGCAGTTGTATTCCGAGTTCAAAGAGTTCTTCCCTGAGAACGCGGTTGAGTACTTCGTTTCCTACTACGATTACTACCAGCCTGAAGCTTACGTTCCGCGCCACGACCTGTACATCGAAAAAGAGACCGAGATCAACGAAGAGATCGAGCGCCTGCGCCTGGCCGCCACCACTGCGCTGGTCTCACGCCGTGACGTGATCATCGTCGCCTCGGTGTCGTGCATCTACGGCCTGGGTTCGCCCGAGGAGTTTGGCAAAGGGACGGTCGTGCTGCAGGTGGGGCAGTTGTACCGCCGCAACGCGCTCCTGCGCCAGTTGATCGAGTCCCAGTATCAGCGCAACGACATGGACTTGAAGCCAGGTACCTTCCGTGTGCGCGGCGACACCCTGGAGATCATCCCTGCCTACGAGGACAAGCGCGGATTCCGCATCACCTTTTTCGGGGACGAGGTCGAGCGCATCATGCAGTTCAGCCCCGTCACGGGCGAGGTCTTTGCCGAGCCGCAGGAAGTCTCGATCTATCCTGCCAAGCAATACCTGACCGCCAGCGACAAGATGAAAGAGGCCATCGCCGACATCGAAGCGGAATTGGAGGAGCGCCTCAAATATTATAAAGAGACGGGTAAACTGCTCGAAGCGCAGCGCATCGAACAGCGCACCCGCTACGACCTGGAGATGCTCAAAGAGGTGGGCTACTGCTCGGGCATCGAGAACTACTCGCGTCACCTGGACCGCCGCGAGGCGGGTACGCATCCGTGGACGATGATCGACTTCCTGCCCAGCGATTACCTGCTGGTGCTGGATGAGAGTCACATGACCGTGCCGCAGATCCGCGGCATGTACAACGGCGACCGCGCCCGCAAGGAGACGCTGGTCGAGTACGGCTTCCGCATGCCGAGCGCCATGGACAACCGTCCGCTCAAGTTCGACGAGTTCGAGCAGGTGATGGGCTACACCATCTACACGTCCGCCACGCCTGGGCCGTACGAGACCGAACGCTCGGAGCAGACTGTTGAGCAGATCATCCGCCCGACGGGGTTGATCGATCCCGAGGTGGATGTGCGTCCCACCAAGGGCCAGGTGGACGACCTTGTCGGCGAGATCAGGCAAAGGGTCGAGAGGCATGAGCGCGTCCTCGTCACCACGCTGACCAAGCGCATGTCCGAGGATCTATCCGAGTACATGCAGGAGTTGGGCATCAAGGTCCACTACCTGCACTCGGAGGTGGAGACGCTTGAACGCGTCAGCATCCTGCGCGATTTGCGTCTGGGCGTGTTCGACGTGCTGGTGGGCATCAACCTGCTGCGCGAAGGCCTCGACCTGCCCGAGGTGTCGCTGGTGGCGATCCTCGACGCGGACAAGGAAGGCTTCCTGCGCTCGGGCACGGCGCTGATCCAGACCATTGGCCGCGCCGCGCGTAACGCCAACGGCAAGGTCATCATGTACGCCGACCGCGTCACCGACTCGATGAAGTATGCCATCGACGAGACCAACCGCCGCCGCGCCAAGCAGATGAAGTACAACCAGGAACACGGCATCGTGCCGATCAGCATCGTCAAGGCCATCCATGACCTGACCGAGGAGATGTCCTCGAAGGCCGTGGCCGAGATGAAGGGTGAGTATCGCACCAAGGCGGATAAGTCTGCCATGCCGCGTAACGAGTTGCGGCAGATCGTCCACGAGATGGAAAAGCAGATGAAGGAGGCCGCCAAGAACCTGGAGTTCGAACGCGCCGCTGCCCTGCGCGATGAGTTGTATGAGCTGAAGAGTCTGCTGGCTGAGGATGAGAAGCTCAAGCCCTGGGAGCGCATCAAGCTGCTTTCGGGTGAGGATGAATAGACCAAGAGACGGGACTTCGGTCCCGTCTTTTCTTTTTATGCTCTTATTGATTTCTTTATCGAGTCTTTACAATTGCGAAGTATCCTTTGAGCATTGCAAGACCCAAATAAAAAGTTACTCAAAGGAGTATTTGAAATGAAGAAAACTATTTTGATCGTCTCTGTGATCGCCCTGGCCTTGCTGGTAGTGGGCGCCGTGGGTGTGGGTGTTGTCTATGCCCAGAGCGGACAGCCGCCCGTGTACGGTCGCGGCATGATGCACGGGGGCTACGGCCCGATGCACGATTACGTCGAGCGCGCGCTGGCCGACAAACTCGGCCTGACCGAAGCGCAGGTGGAAGAGCAGTTTGCCGCGGGCAAGACCATGTACCAGATCGCCCTTGACAACGGCATCGCCGAAGCGGACGTTCCCGCCTTCCTGACCGAGGTCCACGCCGCCGCTTTTGACGCGGCCGTGGCGGACGGCGTCCTCACCCGCGAGCAGGCTGATTTCATGCTGCAACGGATGCAGGCCAACGGCTACGGAACAGGCAATTGTCCGATGCACAACGGCGCAGGCTATGGACCGAACGGCGCGGGCAACGGAAACGGCTTCCGCGGCGGCCCGGGCGGCATGATGGGCGGACGCTGGCAGCAGACCAACCCGTAATATGGTTTGAAACGAGAGACGGCCACCTCCGAGGTGGCCGTCTCTTTTGTTTAATCTTCCTCTTCTGTCGACTTCCCCATGATCTCGTCCACCCGCTTCATCACATCTTCGGTCAATTTGGGCAGGACTTCGAGCGCCTTCATGTTCTCGTGGACCTGTTCCACGCGGCTGGCGCCCGTGATGACCGTGCTGACGTTCGGGTTCTTCGCGCACCAGGCGATGGCGAACTGGGCGAGGGAGCAATCCAGTTCCTTGGCCAGCTGGCCGAGTTTGTCCACGATGGCCAGACGTTCTTTGTCGGTGAGGCGGTCGCGCAGCCACTCGTAGCCCTTGAGCGCGCCGCGGCTGTCGGCGGGGATGCCTTTCTGGTATTTGCCCGTCAGCAGGCCCGAGGCCAGCGGACTCCAGATGGTGGTGCCCAGACCGATGTCCTCGTACAGGCGGGCGTATTCCTTTTCGACGCGGTCGCGATGGAACAGGTTGTACTGCGGCTGTTCGGTGATAGGCTTGTGCCAGCCATACTTGTCGCAGACGTTCCACGCTGCGCGGATCTCGTCTGCGCTCCACTCCGAGACGCCCCAGTAGATGGCGCGCCCCGATTGGACGATATCCTGCATGGCGCGGGCGGTCTCTTCGATAGGCGTGTTCGGGTCGGCGCGGTGACAGTAGACGATGTCCACGTAATCCATGCCAAAGCGTTTGAGCGAGCCGTCGATGCCTTCCAGCAGGCGCTTACGGTTGAGCGTGTTGCGCTCATTCGGACCGTTGTGCAGGCCCCAGAACAACTTGGTCGAGACGAGGTAACTGCCGCGCCGCCAGCCGAGTTCCTTCAGCGCCTTGCCCATCACCTCTTCCGACCTGCCACCCGCGTAGACTTCAGCGTTATCGAAGAAGTTGACTCCCGCATCATAAGCGGCCTTCATCATCTGCACCGCCGAGTCGACGTCGGCCTGGGTGTGGAACGTGACCCACGACCCGAGCGATAGAACGCTGACCTTGATGCCCGCACGCCCGAGGCGGCGATATTGCATATCCATGTTGATGCTCCTTGTACGGTGATGGCGTTATTTTACCCGATGGCGCAGCGCCTCCAAACACAGGACCAGGCTGTGTGGATTTTCGTTCAACACGGCCTGGTCTTTCAAACTCCACTTACATCCTAAGCCCAGCCCAGCAGCCTGGCGATCGTGGCCGTAAGGAAGGTGACCAGGAAGGCAGTGCCCAGGGTGATGACCACGCTCAGGGTCGCCCACTTGAGGGACTTGGTTTCCTTGTAGATGGTGATGATGGTCGTGCCGCACGGGTTGTGCAACAGGGCGAACAACATCAGGTTGATGGCGGTCAGCATGGTCCAGCCGTGGCCGCCGATCAGCAGCGAGCGGATGGCTTCGTTCGTGGACGGGCCGTCTACCATCATGCCTGCGCCCATGTACATCATCATCATGGTCGGGACGACGATCTCGTTGGCGGGGATGGCGATGATGTACGAGAGCAGGATCACGCCGTCCAGGCCGAGCAGCAGGCCGAAGGGGTTGAGCCAGCCCGCGATGACGGCGGCCAGGTTCGAGGTCCCGACGGGCACGTTGGCCAGGATCCAGATGATGGCGCCCGCAGGGGCGGCGGTCTGCATCGCGCGCCACAGCACGAAGATGGTGCGGTCGATGATCGAGGTGTAGAGGATGCGGCTCAGGTTGGGACGGCGGTAGGGCGGAAGTTCCAGCGTGAAGGCCGAGGCTTCGCCTTTGAGCACCGTGCGCGAGAGGATCCACGACATCAGGAAGGTGAAGCCCACGCCGATCAGCACCACGCCGACGACGGTTCCCGCGGCGATGATGGAGGAGGTAAATCCGCCGAAGCCTGCCGCCACGAAGACGGTGGCCAGCATGATCAGGGTTGGAAAGCGGCCGTTGCACGGGACGAAGTTGTTGGTCAGGATGGCGATCAGGCGTTCGCGCGGTGAGTCGATCACGCGCGTGGCCACCACGCCCGCGGCATTGCAGCCGAAGCCCATCGCCATGGTCAGCGATTGTTTGCCGTGCGCGCCCGCTTTCTTGAACATCCAGTCCAGGTTGAAGGCCACGCGCGGCAGGTATCCCAGGTCTTCGAGGAAGGTGAAGGCGGGGAAGAAGATGGCCATGGGCGGCAACATGACCGAGATGACCCAGGCTAGGCCGCGATAGATGCCGTCCCAGACGAAGCCTGTGATCCACCAGGGCGCATGAATGTACTCGAACAGATTGCGGCCCCAGTCTCCGAGGGTGAACAATACCGTGGCGATGGCGTCGGAGGCGACGTTGGCGCCTTCCACCGTCAGCCAGATCAGCGCAGCCAGTAGCAGCAGCATGATCGGCAGGCCTGTGATGGGGGAGGTGACCAGGCGGTCGATCTTCTGGTCGAAGTCGTATTTTTTGTCCGAGGCGGTTTTGACGGCGCGGTGCGCGATGCTCTCGGCCTCGGAATACATGGACTTGACGATCTCGTCGCGGAAGCCCGTGCTGAGGTTGTTGCGCAGGGCCTCGGCCTTGGCGAGCACGTCGTTGGGTTGGATGGAGCTCGTCATTATTGCCTGCCTTCCACGGACATCTTTCCGCTGAATTGCACGTCGGCGCGTTGCTGGCGGGCGACGATCTCGTTCAGTTCGCCGCTGGTGATGGCCTGTTGCACACGGGCATCGCCGTCCAGCAGGCGGATGGCCAGCCAGCGCGCGTTCGGGATGCCAGGCGACATCTGCTCGATCATGGCGGCCAGTTCGTTGACCGCTTTCTGAAACTCGGGCGTGCCGTTCACACGGATGGGCTTGGTGGCGACCTGGCCTTCGATTACTTCGGCCACCGTCGCCAGCAGGGTGTGAACCCCCTCGCCCGTGCGGGCCGTGATCGGGATGGCAGGCACGCCCAGGTCGCGGCTCAACGAGCGGGCGTCCACTTCCAGGCCTTTGCGGCGGGCCTCGTCCATCAGGTTGACGGCCACCACCACGTGGTCGGTGATCTCCATTACCTGCATGGCCAGGTTGAGGTTGCGTTCCAGCGCGGTCGCGTCGGTGACGACGATGGTGCAGTCGGGCTGGCCGAACAGGATGAAGTCGCGGGCTACTTCCTCATCTTGAGAAGCCGAGAGCAGCGAGTAGGTGCCAGGCAGGTCTACCAGTTTGTATTTGACGTTGTTGAACTGGTAGCCGCCCTCGGCGCGCGTGACGGTCTTGCCAGGCCAGTTGCCGGTGTGCTGCTTGAGTCCCGTCAGCGTGTTGAAGAGCGTGGACTTGCCCGTGTTGGGGTTGCCTGCCAGCGCGATGACACGGTCGAAATCGCCGACCTTGATGCCCATCTGCTCGAGTTGATAAAAGGCGGGGCAGGTCTCGCAATGTTCGGTGGGGAGGTTGATTTTAGTGTTGGTCATGGTTTCCTCTAAACGGGTTTCACCCAGATCTGCGCGGCTTGATCCTTGCGCAGGGCAATCAATGTGCCGCGCACGCGATAGGCGCGCGGGTCACCGAAGAAGTTTTGCAGCTCCGGGTGAATGAGCGTGCCAGGCGTCAGCCCCAGGTCGAGGAAGCGGCGGCGGGTGAAGCCCTGCACGGCCTCGTCGAGCGTGACGATCTCGGCCTTCTGGTCGTGCGCCAATTCCACCAGCGGGATGGCCTCCCGCTTGAGCAGTTCACTCTCGGGCAGGGCAGCCACCGTCACGTTGGCGGCCACGGTCGGAGCCAGGCGGTATTCGTTCTCGCCGTCGCTCAGGACCAGGCGCTGCGGCGTGCGCTCCAAAATGCGGATGGTCTGCCCGAGGCGCAATCCCGCCGCGAGGATCTGCTCGAACGCGATGGCGGGTTCATCCTCCAAGTGGACGATGCGGGCGGGATGATCGGCCTGCCACGCCGTCAGCGGCGTTCCCTCCGCTTTGGGCAGGGACCCCTCGCGGGTGGGGATGAAGTCGCCGTGCGGATCGCGCGTCGGGTGGCCGAGGGCTGCGTCCAGTGCGTCGAGTTGGGCGTCGGTGAGACGGTGCTCACGGCGATGCGCCTCGCCGTGGATCTGTCCCAGCGGCATGCGGGCCTCGTCCGCCAGATAGCGTTCCCACAAACGGTGCGCGCGGACTACGTGCAAAGCCCAGCGTTCGCCCTCGGCGGTCAGGTGCAATTCCGCGCCGCGCGATTCGATCAGGCCCTGAGTCTCCATGGACTCGATCAGGCGCGTGGCTTTGGACCGCGAAAGGTCGAGCGTGCCGCCCAACGACTCGGGCGAGGCGTGTCGTCCGCTTTGTTCGCGGTCGAGCAGGTGTTTGAGCGCATCCTCCACTTCCTCGCGTTCGGACGCGGCGCGCCAGTTCTTGTAGAGCGCCAGCAGGCCTACGCGCGGCAGGAAGAGGATCAGCGCCAGCGCAATGACAAGAATGCTCCAATACAGCAGGTTCATGGAATGCCTCTATGATTTGAGTTTTGGCAGGAATGCGCCAGTGGTCTTCATGTAGTTTCGATATTCGTCGCCGAATTTGGCGATGAGATTGGCTTCCTCTTTTGGCGTGCGGATGGCCATGGTGATAAAGGCCAATGTGGCCATCATGATGATGAACCAGTTATCCGCCATCAGGCCGAACGCTCCGATAAAGGACGACCCGACCGTGTACAGCGGATGTCGTACCCAGCGATAGATTCCGCGTGTGACCAGTTTGTGCTCCTTGCGGGTCGCGCTGGTGGGGGTGATACCGCTTCCGATGCTGATGAACAGCCAGTAAATGCCGAGGACGCACAGGCTGCCGATTCCCACGCCCAGCCAGCGGACCCAATCGGGCAGCCCGATCTTGGACCAGCTCATCCAGGCGGGATGGACGAGGTACACCAGCGGGCTCAGCCAAAGGACCAACCCAACCAGACGGATGACCGTCATCATGAGGTTGCCATCCGCGTTGCGCGAGATGGATCCTCCACTGTTCCTGTCCGCTTTGGAGCGGAAGTAAATGGAGATGCCCGCTCCCGAGAACAGGATCAGGGCTGCCAGGGTACGAAAGATGTTTTCGTTCATGTGAGATACCTATAAACTTTCTGAAACAGACAAGATCCTCATCCGTCTCTTGAATAAGATGCGCTATACAAAGACCTGCTTGGTGATGGCGAGACCCACCACGAAGGCGGGTTGAGAGTCGACTTGAAGGGTCAGGTTGCCGTCGAACTCGGAATAACTAATCACGTGGACCTGCGCGCCTGGGATGAGTCCCAGCCCCTGCAGGTGGCGGAGAAAAGCGGGGTCGGCGCCGTGGACCCGTTTGACGGTACCAGCCTCCCCCGTCCGCAAGGAGGCGAGGGGGCGGGTGTCGTCGCTGGGCATGGTCAGGTCGGCGGTGGGGATGAGGTCGCCGTGCGGATCGCGAGCAGGATTCCCCAGCGCGGCGGCGATGCGGCGCTCGAAGTCCTCCGAGATGACGTGTTCCAGGCGGCAGGCCTCCTCGTGGACCTCGTCCCAGGTGTAGCCCAGGGTCTGGACCAGCCAGGTCTCGAGCAGGCGGTGATGGCGGATGACCTCCAGGGCAGCGCGCTCTCCCTCGATGGTAAGCGTGGCGCCCTGATGCTTTTTGTAGATGACCAGGGCGGGCGAGACATTGGCCAGCCGTTGCAGCATGCCTGTCACCGAAGCGGGGGCCACGCCGAGGCGGACGGCCAGGTCGTTGGTGCTGGCAGGCATGCCATCGGCGCTCAGGTCGTAGATTTGTTTGAGGTAATCCTGGATGGACTGGGTGAGGATTTCCGACATTAGATACCGTTCCAAAGGGTGAGGGTGACGCAGATAAAGAAAATGAGGTAGGCGATGTTGAAGCCCGCGCCTTCGGTCCAGTCACGAACAAATTGCGGCAGGATGCGTTTGCCGAACATCCAGACGATCGTGACGGTGACGGGGTTGACAGCGGCCATCCAGGTGGGGAAGGATGTCCCGCCTTGGGCGACCAGGACCGAGAACAGGATCGAGGCCAGGATGACTGCCAGCATCAAGGGAGCATAGGTGATGAGGAGCACTTTGCGATGACGGGCGATCATGTCCGCGATCACAGGCTGGGAGGATTCATCCACCTGATTCAACGCGTGGACGTATTCGCCCATGTAAAAGAATGAGCCGTGCACGAATGCGCCCACCACTGACGCGAACCCAAACAGCAGGGCGGTGACCAGGGCCAGCGCGGACCCCGAGGCGGCCAGCCCCTGATAGGTCAGCCAGAAGCCTGCCAGGATCAGGGGCGTGGAAAAGACGCCGACCAGCGCGCCACCCATCATGCGGGCGGGGGAGAGGACGGCCATCCGTTCTGCGTCGGACAGGAGCTTGGCGAAGGGCTTGAGCTTGGGGTAATCATCGAGGTTGGCCTTGCCGGCGAGCAGGAGAACGTCTCCTATTGCGTATAGAAACGCGCCAAGCATGGAAAGCAAGCCTGTGATATGTAAAAGGGTGTTGGAAATATTCATATTAGAAAAACCTATAATAAAATTTAGGATTACCTAAAATGATTCTACTCCAATTTTTTACCTTGTCAAGAGAGCGCTGTTCAGGACAAGACTTTTTTCACGGAGAGTCAGCTTGGTTCTGCGTTTCAGCCCGGGGTTTGGTGACAAAAATACCTGGATCATCGACGTTTGTCAGGGCAGGGGAAATTGGCACTTGACTTTTGTTCGATTCTCAGTAGAATCTGCTTTGTAAGTCCAGTGAATTTACAAAGTTCCTCTCTCAACCTGCCATGAAAAAAGCGACCCATCAACAGACCAAACAGCACAACCGCGACCTTGTCCTGCGGACGATTTTCGCCAACGAGAGCATCAGCCGCGCCGATATTGCCCGCGCGACCATGCTGACCCGCACCACCGTCTCGGATGCGGTGGCGGGGCTGTTGGCCGAGGGGCTGGTGCAGGAGGTGGGCTACGGCACGTCGCTGGGCGGGAAGAATCCGATCCTGCTCAGCCTGGTGGCGGATGCCCGTTACCTGATCGGCTTGAATCTGGCGCAGGATAAATTCATCGGCGCAATCGTCAACCTGCGCGGCGAGATCAAGCACACGGTCGAATTGCCCGTGCGGGATGGGGATGGCGAACAGGCGCTCGAGCAGGTCTATCACATCCTGGACGAGTTGCTCAAGACGGAATGGAAGCCCATCGTGGGAATCGGGGTGGGGGCCCCCGGCCTGATCCACACCCGCGAGGGGATCGTGGTCAACGCCGTGAACCTCGAGTGGCGCGACCTGCCTTTGGCGAATTTGCTCAAGGAGCGCTACCGCCTGCCCGTGACCGTGCTCAACGACAGCCAGGCGACGGCCATCGGCGAGTACGTCTACGGCGAGCATGAACCCGACGGTAATCTGGTGGTGGTCAACGTCAAGCATGGCATCGGCGCGGGCATTCTGATCAACGGACGCCTATTCCAGGGCGATGGCGGCGGCGCGGGCGAGATCGGCCACGTGGTGGTGCAGGAAAACGGCGCGCAATGCCGCTGCGGCAAGTGTGGATGTCTCGAAACGGTGGCCAGCGCCCAGGCGGTGGTCCGCCGCGTGCAAACGGAAACAGGCCGGGGGTCCACGCTGGACGAGATCCGCGCCGCCTTCGAGGCGGGCGATATGCAAGTCCGCGCAGCCGTGCTGGACGCTGGACATTATCTCGGCGCGTCGCTGGCCAATTTGATCGGCACGCTCAATATTCAAAAGATCGTCCTGACGGGCGACATGACCCGCTTCGGCGCTGCCTGGCTCGACTCGGTCAATCACGCGATGCGGGAGGCCGCGTTGACGCGCATGGCTGAGGGCACGCAGTTGGAGATCGGCAAACTCGATTATCGCGGCTGCATCCTGGGCGCTTCGGCCTTGCTCTTGTTGGACGATTATTCCCTGCTCTTTACGGGCGCTGAGGAAAGTTAATGACCTTTGCACTTGTTTCCCCTTCGGTTCTTCCCCCGCTGGATGAATCCTTCCGCCCCGCTGTGTTGGCCAACCGCGCCTTCCGCGCGCAGGTGGCTTCGGTTGGTGTTCCGCTCGTGCTCGGATTGGAGCGCAGCGAGACCGAGTTCTCGCGCTATGAGACCCTGGTCTTTCCCGAGGGCCATCCCAATTTCGACGCCAACCTGCCGTACGTGGAACGCATCGTCAAGTTCCTGCTCTGGCAGCGCGGCGGACATACGGTCTATGTGGGCGGTCCGCGCGGGATTGCCGACCATCTGAACAAGCTGTATACGGCCAGCGGCGCGCAGAAGTTCGACTTTCACTTCATGGGCGACCAGGTCTACGAGCGGACCTTCCGCGTCCTTTCCTGCGCCGCGGATGAGGTCCCCGCTGCGCGCGAGATGGGCAAGCCGCTGGGACGTCACCTGGGGGGCTGCCGCATCGGCTTCGACCTGGGCGCCTCGGACCGTAAGGTCAGCGCCGTTGTGGACGGGACTCCCATCTACAGCGAAGAGGTCATCTGGGAGCCGCGCAAGCACGCCGACCCCGAATATCACTACAACGAAATTCTGATTGCGTTGAAGACTGCCGCCTCGAAGATGCCGCGTGTGGACGCCATCGGCGGCAGCTCGGCGGGCATCTACATCGACAACCGCCCGATGGTGGCGTCACTGTTCCGCGGCGTGCCGCGCGAGCGCTTCGGCGAGGTCAAGTCCATCTTCCAGCGCCTGCACGCGGAGATGAATGTCCCGCTGGAGGTCATCAACGACGGCGACGTGACCGCGCTGGCGGGCTCGATGTCCATCGAAGACAACGGTATTCTGGGCATCGCGCTCGGTTCGAGCGAAGCCGCGGGCTACGTCAACATGGACGGTCACATCATGGGCTGGCTGAACGAACTGGCCTTCGCGCCCATCGATTACAGCGTCGACGCTCCCGTGGAGGAGTGGTCAGGCGACAAGGGCTGCGGCGCCTCGTACTTCTCGCAGCAGTGCGTCTTCCGCCTGGCACCGAAAGCGGGCATTGAACTCCCTGCCGATGTGACCGATGCCGAAAAGTTGAAATTTGTGCAAGAGAAGTTGGAAGCAGGCCACGAAGGCGCGCTCCAAATCTGGCAGAGCATGGGCGTGTACTTGGGTTATGGCCTGGCGCATTACGCCGAGTTTTACGACCTCAAGCACGTGCTGATACTGGGCCGCTGTACCTCGGGCCGTGGCGGCGACCTGTTGCTAGAAGGCGCGCGAGAAGTGTTCAAGGCTGAATTCCCTGAACTGCTCGAGTGCATCAGCCTGCACCTGCCCGATGAGAAGGTCCGCCGCGTGGGCCAGTCGGTGGCCGCGGCGAGTTTGCCGAAATTGTAGAAGTATGGGTGGCCGAGTAGGGCGAAGCCCGTATCGAGACCACCAATGGACAAAGGAAAATTCCTGAAACAGGTGGTCTCGATACGCTCCTCACTCCGTTCGGAGCTACTCGACCAGCAAGAGAAATGGTCTATGAACTTTAATCTCTCCACCGCCGAAATCTTCGTCCCCGACTCCCAACCCGTGGAAGCGGCGCTGGCGCGCACGACGCACCTGTGCATTTCCGCGCATCAGGATGACATCGAGATCATGGCCGCCCAGCCGATCCTGGAATGCTTCCAGCAGAAGGACAAGTGGTTCACGGGCGTGGTCGTGACCGACGGGCGCGGTTCTCCGCGGAACAGCCTGTACGCGGACTACACCGACGACGAGATGCGCGAGGTCCGCTTCAAGGAACAGCGCAAGGCCGCCCTCGTGGGCGAGTACGCCGCGCAGGTGATGCTCGACTATTCCAGCAAGATCATCAAGGATGCTTCACGCCCTGAACCCGTCGAGGACCTGGTCGCGCTGATCCGCGCCGCGAAGCCGCAGGTCATCTACACCCACAACCTGGCCGACAAGCACGATACGCATGTCTCGGTTGCTTTGAGGGTGGTGGCCGCCCTTCGAAAGCTGGACCAGGCCGAACGTCCAGAGCGATTATTGGGCTGTGAGGTCTGGCGCGCGCTGGATTGGATGGTCGATTCGGACAAGGTCCAGATGGACGTGTCTGCTCACGAGAATTTACAGTTTGCTTTACTGGGTGTCTTTGATTCGCAGATCGTCGGCGGCAAACGCTATGACCTGGCGTCGATGGGCCGCCGCCGCGCCAATGCCACGTACTTCGAGTCGCACGGCGTGGACAATACGACCGGGCTGTCTTACGCGATGGACATGGGTCCGCTGATGAACGATGCCTCCCTGAACCCGGCGGCGTTTGCCAACGGCCTGATCCAGCGCTTTGCACAGGATGTTGAAGACCGCGTTCGCAGGATGAGTTAACCCTTTTCTTGGCATTATCCAGTCATCCAGCAGAAAGGAGATCTGTCCCAAAGAAACCTGTGGTTCGGCCCAATTTTGCAACACCTTTCGACTAAATCCAAGGAGAAGAAACCCATGAGTAAGAAGCTGTTTGCTTTGATGTCCGTTCTGGTGGTCGCCAGCATGCTGTTGGCCGCCTGCGGCACCCCTGCTGCAACCCAAGCGCCCGCTGCGACGGAAGCTCCTGCCATGACGGAAGCCCCCGCCGCGACCAAGGCTCCTGCTGCCGAGGCCGTGACCCTCAAGATCTATCTGCTCGATTACACCCCCGATACCATCGCCTGGCTCAAGAGCGAGATCAACCCCGCTTTCGAAGCCGCTCACCCCGGCGTGACCGTTGAGATCACCGAAGGCTCCTGGTCTGGTTGGGACACGACCTTCAGCGGTTTCTTCGCTGCTGGCGAAGGCCCCGACATCATCAACCTCGGCTCCGAGATGAACACCCTGTACGGCGCCAGCCTGGCCGACATGGACCCCTACCTCGGCGAAGCCGCCTGGCCTGACATCAAGAACTTCGGCCCCGCCCTCGAGAATGCCAAGTACGAAGGCAAACTGCGCGGCCTGCCGATCTTCACCGCTCCGCGTTACGTCTTCTGCCGCACCGACCTGATGGAAGCCTCTGGTTGGACGACCGGCACCCCCAAGAACTTCGCGGATTGGACCGCCTTCGCCAAGCAGGCCTCCAAGATCGACCCCGCCACGAACTCCCTCACCCAGCAGGCGCTCGTCCCCGTGGACGCTGGTTCGATGGCTGACTGGCAGTGGTGGCTGCTCGTGTTCTACTCGCTCGGCGGCCAGCTCTACAAGGCTGATGGCACCCCCAACTTCGACTCCCCCGAAGCCCTGGCTGCCACCCAGTTCCTGTATGACATGCGCCAGGCCACCTACGGCCCCGCCGCCAACGCCGTCGGCGCCCTCCCCGCTGGACAGGGCTCCGTGATCGACGTGGACGACGCCACAGGCAAGGACAACGGCGGCGTCTGTCTCGCCCACTCTGGCTGGGCTGCCCCCGCCTTCGACCGCCCCATCTGGGACAAGATCAGCATCGAACCGTTCTATGGCGACCCCGCCAACTTCCCGAACAGCAAACCCGTCGTGCTGGCCTTCAATGACTGGCTGGCCGTGGCCGACTACAGCCCCAACAAGGAACTGGCCGCGGAATGGCTGAAGATGGCCTTCTCGAAGGAAGCCAACAACAAGTGGAACGAGACCATGGGCCTGATCCCCGCCCGCAACGACTCGCAGTACGGTTATGTGACCGAGTCCGCGCAGCTCAAGGCCGAGGCTGAACTGGCCTCCAAGTACGGTGTCGGTTTCGCTGGCATCAAGGAAGCCGCCAAGCTCTCCACCATCATGCAGGACGCCCTCGGCAAGCTCATCACCGAGGAACTGACCGTCGAAGAGGTCGTGGCGAAGATCCAGGAAGAATACTCCGCCGCGCTCAAGTAAGCCCGCTGGCTTATACTAAAAGATGGAGGGGCGACCGCCCCTCCATCTTTTCCATTTGTTGGAGGACAGGACCATGCCTGAAAATCCTTATCTGAATGTGCTGGTCACGGCTGTATTGACCCTGGCTTTCATTGTTGCGAGCAGTTTTGGCCTGGGGGCCCTGGCGCGCGGAGTGGCGCGCCTGCGCGGTGCGACGCCCAAACAGCAGGCGAACACCTTTGCGGGGTATCTCTTCGCCGCGCCGTGGATTGTAGGTTTCCTCATCTTCGTGGTGGTTCCGCTGGGATTTTCCCTCTACTGGAGTTTCACCGACTACCGCGTCACCGCCAACCAGCCGCCGCAATGGCTGGGATTCGAGAACTACCAGAACCTGCTCCTCAAGGATGACAGCTTCCGCGCCTCCATCGTCAACACGCTCTACCTGACCGTGATCGGCCTGCCGCTTCAAATGGGATTTGCCCTGCTGCTGGCCGTCCTGCTCAACCAGAAGACGAAAGGGGAACGCGTCTTCCGCATGGCATTTTATCTGCCCGTTATTTTGGGTTTCAACACCGCCGTGTTGTTGTGCTGGCGCTTGATGCTCAACACGGGCACGGGCATCATCAACCAGATGTGGCGAGCGGCGGCCTCCGTCCCGCCGATTGGCTACCTCCTGCGCGCGCTGATCTACGTCCAGGAAATCTTCTCCGCTTTCTTCCTCGGAATCAACAATGGCAAGTTCAATTTGCTGACCAAGGTCCTTGAAGCGGGTTTCCCTGCCGCGAACCGTGTCCCGCTCTGGGTGCAGAGTCCGATGTGGTCCAAGATGTCGGTCATTCTGTTGATGATCTGGGGCTGCGGCGCGATGATGCTCATCTTCCTGGCGGGACTCAACAACATCCCGAAGGAACTGCACGAAGCCGCCGAAGTGGACGGGGCCACAGGCTGGCAGCGCTTCTGGAAGATCTCCTTCCCCCTGCTCACGCCGTATATTTTTTACAACCTGGTCGTGGGCATGATCAACTCCCTGCAAATCTTCGAGCCCATTTTTGTTCTCTATCGCGATAATCAGCCGCTGGTGCCGTCGGCCATCTCGATGGTGTACTACCTGTGGCAGAAGAGTTTCAGCCATTTCGAGATCGGCTATGGCTCGGCCATCTCGTGGGTCATCCTTGTCATCATTCTCATCGTCACCGTGATCCAGTTCCGCTTGCAGGATCGTTGGGTCACGTACGACGTGTATTAGGAGGCTGCTGTGAAAAAATACTGGCCCATGCTCCGCAGCCTGCTGCTGTACGTCCTTCTGACGGGCGCCACCGTCGTGATGTCGTTCCCGTTGTTCTGGATGATCTCCTCTTCGCTCAAGACCGTGCAGGAGACCAACTCGCCTGGCATCGTGTGGATTCCCGCGAAACCGACCCTCCAGGCCTACGTCGACATCTTCCAGAATCAAGACTTCCTGCGTTCGTACTTCAACTCGGTCTTTTACGTCACCCTGGCGCTGGTGGGGACGATCCTCTCCATTGCGGCGGTGGCCTACGCCTTCAGCCGTGTGGAATGGCCTGGCCGCAACCTGGTCTTCTTCCTGATGCTCTCGACCATGATGATTCCGCCCCAGGCGCTGATCGTGCCGCAGTACGTCTTCTTCAACAAGCTCGGCTGGATCGGTACCTTCAACCCGCTCATCATCCCTGGCTACTTCGCGGGCGGCGCGGCCATGATCTTCCTCCTGCGTCAGTCCATGGCGCAGATTCCCAAGGAGTTGGACGAATCCGCTTTCGTGGACGGCGCCAACCACATCCAGATCTGGTGGGAGATCATCCTGCCGTTGGTCAAGGCGCCGCTGGCCACCATCGCCACTTTCCTGTTTGTCGGCCTGTGGAACAGCCTGCTGACCCCGCTGATGTATTTGCAGACCGTCAATCTGTATACGCTGCCCGTCTACGTCTCGACGCTCTTCAACATCAACCAGACCACCCAGCCCTGGCCGACCATCATGACCGCCGCCGTGCTGACCACCGTGCCGCTGATCGTGGTCTTCTTCTTTGCCCAACGCTATATCCTCGAGAGCGTGGTCGTCTCAGGCCTGAAAGGTTAAGTGTGGATTTGTCGTCGCTCATCGGTCAGAAGATCCTGCTGGCTTTCCAGGCCAAGGAGGGCCCCACGCCTGAGATTATCCAGGCCTTCAAGGAGTATCAACCCGCAGGTCTGACCCTCTTCCGTCCCTACAACGTGGACAACCCCGCGCAGCTTCGAGCGTTGACCGCTTCGCTGCAAAAAACAGCCCTGAACCTCGGCCTGCCTCCGTTATTGATCGCGACCGACCAGGAGGGCGGGCAGTTGATGGCCGTCGGTGACGGCACGCCGCTGCCTGGCAACATGGCGCTCGGTGCGACGGGCTCCGAGGAACTTTCGCGCCGCGCAGGCGAAGTGCTTGGGCGCGAACTGGCCGCGATGGGCGTCAACGTCAACTACGCGCCCAGCGCAGACGTCAATGTCAACCCGCAGAATCCTGTGGTGGGTGTGCGCTCCTTCGGCGAGAATCCGCGCGAGGTGGCGCGTCTATCCGCGGCTATGATCGCAGGCATCCAGTCTCAGGGCGTGGCTGCCACGGTCAAGCATTTCCCTGGGCACGGCGATACCGCCAGCGACTCGCATCTCGGCCTGCCCACCGTCCCGCACGGACTGGACCGCCTGCAGGCCGTCGAGTTTCCGCCCTTCCGTGCCGCCATCGATGCAGGCGTCAAGCTGGTCATGAGCGCGCACGTCGGTCTGCCCGCCATTGACGGGCCTGAGGCGCCGCCCGCGACGCTCTCTGAAAACATCCTCAAAGGCATCCTGCGCTGCGACCTGGGCTTCGACGGTGTGATCGTCACCGACGCGATGGACATGCACGCCATCCGCCAGGGTGAATTCCTCGGCGCGGACTCGATCCGCGCGGTTAACGCAGGCGCGGACCTGTTGCTAGTCACCGCCGACCCAGAAGACCATCGCCGCGTTTATACGGCGTTGAGCGAAGGCGCCCAGAACGGGCACTTGAACGTGGAAGAGTTGCGCGCCTCGGTCGAGCGTATCGCTGCCCTGAAAGCCTGGTTGTCGAATCAATCCATGCCCGACTTGAGCGTGGTGCGCTGCGCGGACCACCTGCGCGTGGCGGATGAGATCGCCGAAGCCTCGATCACCTTGGTCCGCGATGACGCGAAGCTCCTGCCGCTGCGTCTCTCTGATGAGAAACGCATCGCCGTCATCGTGCCCAAGCCGCTCGACCTGACGCCCGCGGATACCTCTTCGTATGTCACGCCGCAACTCGCGGCCGCCATCCGCACCCATCACCCGCGCGTGGACGAGTTCGTCATCCCCTACGCGCCGCAGCCCGCCGACATCGCCGCTGTGCTGGAGCGCGCGCGAGAATATGATTTGATTGTCATTGGTACGCTGAACGCCTATAATCAGGAAGGGCAGGCTGCCCTGGTGCAGGAACTGCTCAAGGGGCAGGCCTCGACCATCGTCGTGGCCCTGCGCCTGCCCTATGACCTGATGGCCTTCCCTCAAGCGCCGACCTATCTGTGCACGTACAGCATCCTCGAACCGTCGATGCGCGCTCTGGCGAAAACGCTCTTCGGACAGAATCAGGCCCGAGGGCGGTTGCCCGTTTCCATTCCTGGTTTGTATAAGATATCCTAAACCCATGTCCCTCTTCTCTGAAATCTTGGAACAACCCGAACGCATCCAGAACCTGTTGACCGCCCAGCGCAGGAACGTCGAACACATTGCAGCGGAGGTTCAGAAGCGCGATGTGCAATATGCTTTCCTGGCCGCGCGCGGCACCTCGGACAATGCGGGGCGTTACGCCAACTACCTGTGGGGTGCGCGCAACGGACTGCCGCTGGCGCTGGCTACGCCGTCGCTGTTCACGTATTACAACCAGCCGCCGAAGTTGAAGAACGCGCTGGTGGTGGGCATCTCGCAGTCGGGACAGTCCCCCGACATCGTCAGTGTGCTGGAGGAGGGGCGCAAGCAGGGCAACCCGACCCTGGCTATCACCAATGAGCCCAACTCGCCCCTGGCCTCCGCCGCGGATTTTGTGCTCGACATTCAGGCGGGTCCCGAAAAAGCCGTGGCTGCCACCAAGACCTACACCACCGAGCTGATGACCATTGCCATGCTGTCGGTGGCGATGAATGGCAGCAAGGAAGATTGGAAAGATCTCGGTCAGGTGGGCAAGTGGATGAAGCAAACGCTCAAGCAGAACGATGCGGTCGAGCAGGCGGCTCAGCGTTATCGCTACATGCGCCAATGCGTGGTCCTCGGGCGCGGCTTCAACTATGCCACTGCTTTCGAGTGGGCGCTCAAGCTCAAGGAACTGACCTACGTGGAAGCCGAGCCGTATTCTTCGGCTGACTTTCAGCACGGACCCATTGCCATGGTCGAGCGCGGATTCCCCGTCATGGTGGTCGCGCCGCAGGGCAAGGTCTTCGCCTCGATGCTCGATCTGATGGCTCGCCTGCGCAAGGACATCCTGGCCGAGTTACTGGTCATCTCGAATGCGAAGAAGGCGCTCTCCCTGGCGCAGGTGCCGTTCACCATCCCCGCCGAGATGCCCGAGTGGCTGACGCCGCTGGTGGGCATCCTGCCTGCGCAACTACTGGCCTACCACCTGACCCGCGCCAAAGGTTTCAGCACCGAAGCCCCGCGCAGCATCCGCAAGGTGACCGAGACAAAGTAACCGCAGCCAATCCCTCGATTTTGACATCGACGACGCCACCCTGTTGCTTTAAGGTTGGCGTTGTTCTATAATGATTTCACCGTTCATGGCCGACCCGATGCCTGCCCCGCCTCCGAAGAGCGACGACCGCCTCCCCTACCGCCTGCGCGGACAGTTGTTATCGTCCCCCGAACTGGCCCTCTTCCGTGCGCTGACGAAGATGAGCGAGGGCCGTTACGTGGTCTGTCCCAAGGTGGCCTTGAACGACATCTTCATGATCGTCCGTCCCAACGAGAACGTCCATTATTTCAACAAGATCTTCCGCAAGCACGTCGACTTTCTGCTGTGCGAGCCGCAGGGCATGAAACCCGCCTTTGGCGTGGAGGTGGTCAAGCCCATCGCCAAATCCGAGACGCGCAGCGCCGACCAGTTCATGGAGGACCTCTTCCTCGAGGCGGGCATCCCGCTCGTGCACGTGCCCTCCGCCGCGAACTACGTCCTCACGGACCTGGTCAACCTGTTCCAGTTGGCGTTGACCAAATCCAACGCCAGGCCGCGTGCGGATTCCGCTGCAGACTCGGTGCCGATGTGTCCCGTCTGTGGGCGGATGATGGTATTGCGCATTCACCGTGACGGGCCTCAAAAGGGGAAGGAGTATTACGGCTGCATGGACAGTCCGCGCTGCCCTGGCGTGGTTTCCCTTCGTTGAAGCACGGAAGGATTTATTGGTATGGCTGAAAATGTAAAACTCGATATCAAGGGAAACGTCAGCGGCCAGGTGGCCGTGGGCAGTTACATCCTCCAGATCGGCGACGTCAACGGGGGCGTGGTCAACGTGGCGGCGCCGTCCAGCACTCCGCGCACCACTCGTCGCCCCGCGCCCGTGACCCTGCGTCCGCGCCCGTTTGATGCTTTGCTCGACCGTGAGGCGGAATTTAAGGCCGTCAAGGAAGCCTTGCAGTCTTCTGCGCCCGTCTCGTTATTCGGCGACGGCGGCATCGGCAAGACCTCCTTCCTGCGCCAGTTGGCCTACCTGCCCGAGATCACGCAATTCACCGATGGCGTGGTCTTTCTGGATGTGACCGACCTGCGCCTCGACGACCTGCTCCAATCCCTGTTCGATGCCTTCTACGACAGCCCGTCCACCTTCAAGCCGACCGAGGCCGAGATCCGCCTCGGCTTGCAGAACCTGCGCGCGCTGATCATCCTCGATGACCTCGAGTTGGCTCGTGACGAAGTGACCACCCTGCTCGACGCCGCGCCGCAATGCCAGTTTGTGCTGGCATCGCCGCAGCGCAGTCTGTGGGGGGAGGGGAAACTTGTCCCGTTGGGCGGGCTGCCCGAAGCGGAGGCGCTGGCGCTCTTCGAACGGGAATCAGGCCGAACGTTCGGCGACGGGGAACGGGACCAGGTCAAGGCGTTGTGCCTGTCGATGGGCGGACATCCCCTGCGCATCCTGCAGGCGGCCGCGCTGGTGCGCGAGCGGAATCTCCCCATCGCGGACTTGTTGGCCCAGGCCCACACCCAACTCCCCGAGCAGGCGGTGACCAACGCCGCCGTC
Organism: uncultured Anaerolineaceae bacterium; assembly: GCA_964524485.1. Taxonomy (GTDB): domain Bacteria; phylum Chloroflexota; class Anaerolineae; order Anaerolineales; family Villigracilaceae; genus JACPVF01. The sequence goes on from CAZGFR010000043.1 coordinate 20,633, forward strand.
AACACCCTGACCGAGACCCAAAAGCGCATCCTGGCCATCCTGGCTGCGTCGGGCGGAGCAATCATCTCGCTCGATCACCTGCTCTCGCTGACCAGCGACCCTGAGGTGCAGGCCGCCGCGCGCGGGTTGGTCAACCTGGGGCTCGTGCAGGCGCACAGCCCGCGCTACAGTTTGCGCGGCGACCTGGTCGCCACCCTGGCTGCCTCCTGGAACCTGACCTCGTGGGAAGACACGCTCATCAATTATTTCGTCAACTGGGTGGCGCAGCAGCCGTCGCAGATGCTGATGGAAGAGTCGGCCGAGGCGCTCATCCGCGCGGTGAAGAAGGCCGAGGAGAAAAAGAAGTGGCCCGAGGTCATCCGCATCGGGCGCGCGCTCGAGAAGACCTACGCGTTGTGGAAACGCTGGCAGGCCTGGTCGGACGTGCTGAACATCGTCCTCAAGGCTGCGCGCATGTTGGGCGACAAAAAGGTCGAGGCCTGGGTGCTGCATCAACTCGGCAGCCGCGCCCTGTGTCTCGGGCTGGCCGAGCAGGGCAAGGCCCTGCTCACGCAGGCGCTCAATCTCCGTCAGTTGATCGGCGACAAGGCGGGGCTGGCCGTCACCCAGCACAACCTCAACGTGCTGATGGGCATCCCGCTGCCCATCAAAGGCGGTCAGTCAGGCTGTCGCCGTTTTTTCAACTGTGGATGCGGCGCGGCTGTTGCGGGGACTCTGGCGCTGGGGACGTTGATCATGTTGGGAATCCTGTTCTTCCCGCGTACTCCGCCTGTGACCCCGTTCCCGCCTGAGATCGACACCCTCACCCCGACCGCCACAGTGACGAAGACGCCGCCTCCCACCTTCACGCCGACGCCTGCCACGCTGACTCCCACCCCGACCGCCACGCCCACGGCGGCTCCCGTGATCCTGTTCGACTTCATCCAGCAGGCCAACCGGGCGACCTGGTCCATGTATTATGCCGACTACTCGGGCAATGCCATTGTGGGCTATGACCCGTACAGCGATGTGAAGTTCTTTGAAAAGCCCGGGGACCCTGCGCCTGACTCTTATGTAACGCAATTAGGCCAGTCGTATGCGGGCTGGGATCGGCGGCCCGATGGCTCGGCGCGAAGTGTTGTCCTGGCCTATCCGTATTGCAGCTTCGACGGCTGCTACAACCTCAAGTTGGGCGGATTCTTCGACCTGACCCAAGTCACCCTGGGGCGGGACGATTACCTGACCTTGAAGACGGGCTACCGCCTGCCGCCGCCTGTCTCGCTTGATTCTGGCGAAGCCGCCTTATACGACGGCGTCACCTTCCGCGTTTCCTTCTTCGAAAGCGACCCGCAGACGGCCATCCTGATTGGGTCGAGCCAGCAGTTCAACGACGGGACCGTGACCGATTGGCTGCTCCCCATCCCGCCCGAGTTGGTCGGGAAGAGCGGCTGGTTCATCCTCGAAGTGGACCCTGGCCCCTATTCCTATTTGGATTGGTCTGCGTGGGTGGAAGCGAAGCTGATCCGCCCATAACTCACTGCCTTTTAGAATCGTTACCGCCGAGACACAGAGAAAACTCTCTGTGTCTCGGCGGATTAATTTTATGGCCCGAATTACTTGCCTTCGCCTGCCTTGGGTCGCGGGGCAAAGAGCGCGAAGAACGAGACGAATCCGCCGATGACCGCCAGCGCGAACAGGTAGCCGAAGAAGTTGCCGCGCAGTTGGCGGGTCATCTCGAAGAACAGGTCGCTGGAGACGGAAGCCTCGGGGGTATAACCCATGCCGATGACCAGCGGTGTGGCGATCAGCATGATCATCGAGAAGATGGTCCAGAAGTTGGCGCGCTCTTCCGTGCCGCACAGGTCCACGAGGACGCGGCGCAGAGCGGCCCGCAGCAGCAGGGTCACCAGGGTGCTGACCAACAGGGTGACGATCAGGGAAATGATATAGGTGGTGATTTGGTTCATGGTAAATTCTCCTACATTAAAAGTGTCTTTTGAGTTCCGATGCATATTCGACGCCTACTGTGGACTTGTGCTCGACCAGCCAGTCGCTCAGGCGGGTGGGGCAGCGCGGCGGTTCAGGCGAGACTAACAAGTTTGCCATCAGGCCATCCACTTCCTCGGGGGTCAGCAGCACGTCGCGCACGAACAGGCTGAGGAATTGCGCCGCCTTGAGCGCCAGTTGCGGATGGACCGTCAGCAGCGGGCGCGGATGCCCAATGGTCTGACCGATCTTCTCCACCATCCCGCGGAAGGTGAAATCCTCGGGGCCGACCGCGTCCCAGACAAAATTATCCTGCGCGTAGCCAGCATCAACGGCCAGCGCCGCCAGGTCATCCACGTAGACGGGCTGCAGGCGATAACTCCCGTCGCCAGGCAGGGCGAAGAACGGAAAGCGCCGCAGCAACCAGGCGATGTTGTTGATCAGGATATCCTCCTTGCCGAACAGCACCGTCGGCCGCAGGATGGCATATTCCATGCCCGACTCGATCACGGCTTTTTCATTGGCGGCCTTGCCCCAGAAATACGGCAGGGGCGAGTCCGCGTTGGGGTTGGTGATGCTGATGTGCACGATACGCCGCACACCCGCCTCTGCCGCGGCCCGTACCAGCTTGCGCGTGTTTTCCACCGCGGCGGGCTGGGTGTTCGAACCCTTGTCGAAGCGCACCCAGTAGGTGTTGTAGAAGGTGTCCACGCCGCGCAGGGATTCGGTCAGGCCGCGCGGGTCGTTGAAGTCCAGCGGGAGGGCGCGCACCTTTCCGTCGAACGGGTCGGGGCGGTCCGGGTGGCCTGTCAGCGTGACGACCTCCTCGCCGCGCGCCAGCAGCCGTCTGGTGATGTACTTGCCCGAGTAGCTAAAGGCTCCAGTTACTGCGATCTTCATGTCAAATCCTTTCTCTGTAAAATAGGAACGTTAATCCACACCATTGAACGAAGGTTCAACGGGAAATTCACTTCGATGTCGTTGGCGGGAAAATTACTTCAGCACGCCCAGGATTCTTTGCACGTTGACGAAGCCCAGCTTCTCCAGCTTGATGACGGCGTTGTTGAGGCTGTCGATGGCGTCGAAGAATTCCTGCAGGGCGCGCACACGTTCGAGCGTGAACTGCCACTCGGGGCCATTGGACCCCGCGCCTGTCTCCAATATGGACAGCGTTTCCCGCACCGAGCGGATGGCGCGGTCGAACTCGCTGTTCTGGCGCTCCTTGAGGATCGAGCGGATGGCGGCGTAGAAGTCGGTCTCAGCCTCGTAGTAGTCCTTGCGGTCGCCGAGCTTGCTGGAGCGATGCACCAGCCCGATGCGCGCCAGACTGCGGACCTCGGTGCTGATGGCGCCCTTGGTCAGCCCGGTCTGCTCGACGAGTTCATCCAGCGAAAGCGGAGCAGGGGACAGATACAGCACGCCGAAGATCGCGCCCATGCCCTTGGGGAAGCCCCAAAAGCGGCTGATCTGGCTCAGGCTTTCGACGAAGTTTTGTTGTATGGTTTGCAGGTCGGTGGTCATGGTTGTCTCGTATACTTTGTTTAGTAATTACTAAACAAAGTATACGACCGTGGTGAGAAAGTGTCAAGGGGAAAATAAATAACCGATGTTCCCCGGTTTGTATGGTTTTCATCCCACGTCCTTCGACTGCGTTCCTCGACTTAACCTCGTCGCTCTGCTCAGGACGTACTTCGCGCTGAGCGGGTATCAGCGCAGGATGACGCAGACCAGGGAGGCACAGTTATATCATAGCGGTTGGGGCAGAGATAAAGCAGAGGCTCAGCAGGCAGAATTGACCAAATGATGACTTCGATGCAAAATTGTGCTGCAGGCACCGCTTCACTATGCCAACCCAGGTAAGAGAAACGGCTACACAAATTCATTGTTATCTTGTAACAAGGAAATGAGTGTCAAAATGAAATGTCTTCGCTTTGCCGCATCCGTTATACTACTTTTGCTCCTCGTATCTTGCACCCTCACATCATCTCCAACAGTTGAGAAAGAGCCGATCAATTTAAAACTCACCCTGACAAAGTCCGAGGTTCATTCTTTTGATGATATCCAGTTTCAAGTTATTCTGACGAACCAAGGCGATACGAGTTTTTTGGTCCATAGCCGCTTATATTACTTCGGGGTTCCTGTGGACGCAAGGTGGGCTGAAATGCTAATTTTGATATCTGATTCAAGCGGGAATGAAGTGGCAAACTATCACGTTTATCCAAATTACGATCCGCCAAGTGTTGACACTCTGACTGAATTAAAACCCGGAGATAAAGTTTCAAAAATATTTTATCTTAGAGGTAGTCTTTTCTTTTATGAAAAGATGTTTAAGAGGGGAGAAAAATACACCATCGTTGCAATTTATCAGAATGATTTGGACATTACTCAAACGATTGACGGGGTTGCAGTGTCGTCGTGGATAGGATCGGTAAGTTCCAACAAGGAAACTTTTGTCATATTGCCTTGAATTCCATTTACAGTACTGGCAAAAAGTGTTCATCCCTGCTTATGCAATATCCTCGAAAGGGCGAAGTGAGTAAGTGTTATTTGCGGGCGCAAGTCAAAATTGCCGTCCCGTGGGTCCCTATCGATCCAACTCCCGCAGCAATTCCGCGCCGCGCAGACCTTGCTCGTAGGCGGCGACGCCCGCACTTAGCTCGAAGCGCACATAGCGGAATTCCTGTTCGCTGACGAAGAAACGCACGTCGATTCGGTTGAGGCGGGCAGGCAGGCTGTCGGTGGGGTAGGCGGCGAGGAAGGGAATCAGGCGTTCGAGATACCCACCCAGCGCGGGCTCATCTGTCAGGGCAGATACGGGGATGTCGACCGTGAA
>CAZGFR010000044.1:0-3487 GCA_964524485.1 uncultured Anaerolineaceae bacterium
CGCGTCATGCAGCAGACGTAGACCAGCCCGTTGAAATCGATCAGGCTGTGGGTCCAGGGCGCGTAGCAGGGGAACTTGTTGTAGTAGCCGAAGGCGTAGCGGCCCGCGCGTCCCAGGCGGACGGCGTCTTCGTCACGGCCGAAGGGATAGGCATCCTCGTCGGCGATGGTGATACCCAACTCGCTGGCGCGCTGTTCGATGAGGGGTGCGATCTCGGCGTTGAACAACGCGATGTCCTTTTTGCGCATCGACAGATGCTCGCCGCAATGATCATCGACGGGAATCAGGTTGATGCCATCCGCGCCAAGCTGATGGGCCAGCTCGGGCAGAGAGGCCAGCGTCTCGTAGTTCGAGCGGCCGACCACGGTGTTGATGCGCACGGTCAGCTTGCCCTTGTGCGCGTACTTGCGGAATAGCGACACGGCGCGCGTGGTCAGCTTGAACGAACCTTCCACGCCGCGAATCTTCTCGTGCATTTTGCGGATGGGCGAGTCGATGGACACGTTCACGCCGCGCAGCCCCGCCTCGATCAGCCGCTTGGCCTTGACCTTGTCGATCAGTGTGCCGTTGGTGGTCAACGTGACGCGGATGCCCAATCCCGTGGCATATTCGATCAGGTCGGGCAGTTGCGGGCGCAGCAACGGCTCCCCGCCTGAAAAATGGATCTTCTGACAGCCCAACTCGGCCAGTTCGCTGATGACTTCCTTGAAGCGCCCCATCGGAACGGGCGCTTCGCGCGTCTCGCGCCAGTGCTTGCACATCTCGCACTTGAGATTACAACCGTAATTAACTTTGATCTTGACGTACAGGGGCTTATAGGCGCGGGCGTTCAATACGGCCTGGCGCATCTGGTCTTTTTCCGCTTCGATCTGGTCGAGTTTATACATATAAATCCTGCGACTCTCGGGTCGGGGCGTCTGTGCTAAGATTGGGCAATTGTATCACTCCCATCCGAAGGACTCTTAATGCGGTTAAAAGCGGACCTGACCTTGTTGATCGTTTCCATCATCTGGGGCTCGGCTTTTGTGGCCCAGCGTGTGGCGGGACAGATGGGCAGCGTGTATTATTTCAATGCGGCGCGTTATCTGCTGGCGGCGGTGGTGGTGCTGCCTGTTGCCTGGCAGGTTTGGCGGGTTGCCAACCCGCTCCACGCCATACCACGTGAACAATATAAGTGGATGCTCATTGCGGGTTTCTTCCTGTTCGCAGGCAGCGCCTTGCAGCAGGCGGGCATGGTCTATACCACGGCTGGCAATGCGGGCTTTATCACAGCCCTGTACGTGGTGCTGGTGCCTGTGGCCTTGTTCTTCTTCTGGCGCGAGAGACCGCACTGGCTGTCGATCGTCGCGGTGGGATTGGCAGGGGTGGGGGCCTTCCTGCTCTCGACGGGCGGCAGGTTCGAGGTCCGCGCGGGGGATGTGTTGGAACTGATCGGCGCGTTATTCTGGACCTTCCACGTCATCATCCTCGGGAAGTTTGCCTCGAAATTCGAGCCGATGTCCTTTTCGGTAGGGCAACTCGTCGTGTGTGGACTCCTGAACCTGGGACTGGGCGCGTTCATCGAGCCGATCCCCGCCGTCAACGGGTCGCTGCTCTTTGCGGTCGTCTACACCGCACTTTTTTCGCTCGGGCTGTGTTACACCTTACAAATTTGGGCGCAACGTCACACCCCGCCCGCCGACGCCGCCCTGATCCTTAGCCTGGAATCGGTCTTTGCTGTGCTCTCGGGCTGGCTGCTGCTCGATGAGCGGCTGACCGCCCTCCAGGTGTTCGGTTGTGCGCTTATTTTCGTGGCCGTATTGTTATCCCAGTTCAAGGAATGGACTTCGTCTTCCGTGGACCATGACCATCTTGTGGAGGGCCGATGACCGCCAAAGTAGTATTGAATCCGTATTCGAATCGCTGGAATTCGCAAGCCCGCTGGCCCGAGGCGGAAGCCGCCCTCAAAGCCGCGGGCGTGGACTTCGAGTTGGTCGTGTCCGAACGCAAAGGCCACGTCACCGACCTGGTGGCGGAGGCGGCGCGGGCGGGCTTTTCGCCCATCATCGTGGCGGGCGGCGACGGCACCATCGGGGACGCCGTCAACGGGCTGGCGCAGGCGGCAGGCTCCGACAGCGTGGAGTTGGTTCCGCTGGGGGTCATCCCGCTCGGCTCGGCCAACGACCTGATCTTCAACCTCGGCATGTCCACGGATTTGAACGAGGCGGCGCGCGCCATTGCTGCGGGGAAGACGCGCTCCATCGACCTGTGCAAGTGCAACGACCGCTACTTTGCCAACAATTCCGCCTGCGGCCTGGAGCCGTACGTCACCACCAAGCACGAACGCATTCACTGGATCAAGGGCATCACCCGTTACCTAGTCGCGGCGGTCTGGGCCATTCTGGACAAGCCCGAATGGCAGGGCGAGGTCCGCTGGGATGATGGGGAGTTCAAGGGGCCGCTTTCGCTGGTGTCGGTCGGGAATGGCCGCCGCACAGGCGGATTCTTCATGACCCCGCATGCTGATCCTGCCGACGGGAAATTGACCCTGGCCTTCGGTTATCGCGCCACTCGTTTGGGACTGTTTGGCGCCCTGCCGCGCGCATTCAACGAAGGGGAGAAGAGTTACGTCTACATGGACGGCATGCGCGAAATCAATGCCACGAGAATATCGATCCACCTTGACCATCCCTCGCCTGCCCACGCGGATGGGGAGTTATTCCCCGCATGGATTCAAGACCTGGAGTATTCGATCCAGCCTGGACGTCTCAAGATCCTTGGATGAAGACGCGCAGGAGGTGGGCGAGCCAGGGTCCCTGTATCCTTTTGTTATAATGACCCTGCTTCCACCAAACATTCATGACTTTCTCTCTTGACCCCAAAATCCGCCCCCTATCCTCCACCCGCCGACAGAATCTTGGGCACCTGTTCGGTCCAGGTGTCATTCGCCGACATGTCTCAATATGCGGTCTGAGATTGGGGGACAGGTGAAACCCATCGAGGAGAAAAAACTCAGCGCGGCGGAAATCCGCTTTTTGGTGTTCGGCTTTCTGATTCTGGCGGCCGTGCTGACGGCTTTCCTGTTCGCGAACCTGGTCCTGGCCGAACGGATGAAGGGCGGCGGCGGAATCCTCATGCCCTGGAAGAACGTCCGCGTGTCGTTTGGGTTGGACAACGGCGAACCCTATAGCGGGGCGGTGGCGGCTTACGTTCAGCGGCAGGCCTATGGCAGCCCCGCTCGGGCGGGACAAAATCCGTATTATTTCAATCTCCCTTATTATTTGACGCTCCTGTACGCGCCGCTCAGTCTGGTCGGAAATCCGAGCGTGGCGCGCGGCCTGTATCTGGCCTTTGCTGAAATAGCGTTGTTCGCGCTGACCGCCCTCGGCCTGCGCCTGGCAGACTGGCGTCCGCGTCGACTCTTTGCGATTCTCTTTTACCTGTTCGCAGGGTTGGGACTGTATAGTCTGTTTGCCTTGTACGAGGGGACGCCCGCCATCCTGTTGGG
>CAZGFR010000044.1:3587-25078 GCA_964524485.1 uncultured Anaerolineaceae bacterium
TGGGACTGTATAGTCTGTTTGCCTTGTACGAGGGGACGCCCGCCATCCTGTTGGGCTTGGTCTATATGGGTATTCTGTTCGCCTTGCGCGAAGAGGCCGACGAACTCGCAGGCGCATTGATCGCGGTGACCTTTGCGCATTGGGAGATCGGCGGCCCCTTCCTTTTGTTGGTGTTGTTGTACGTCGCATACCAGCGGCGCTCGGGTGTGTTGGTCGGTTTCGTCATCCCGACCTTTACGCTGCTTGCCATTGCCTACCTCGTCCAGCCCGGCTGGGTCTTCTCGTATCTGGTGGGCGTCTTTGCCAACTGGACCACGGCCTTCGGCCTCACGCCAGGCGCAGTCTTCGTCCGTCTGTGGCCCGAGATCGGATCCCGCCTCGGTTGGGGGCTGACGGCGCTGAGCGTGCTGATCCTGGCCTTGGAATGGGCACGCGCCCGCAGCGGGGACTTCCGCCGTTTCTATTGGGCCGCCTGCCTGACCCTCAGCCTGACTCCGTTGACGGGGCTGCGCAGCGGGCTGGAGAATCTCGTCGTGCTGATTCCCGCCGCCGCCCTGATCTTTGCCACCGTCCGCGAACGCTGGAAGGCAGGCTACTGGCTGACCATCTCCCTGCTGGCGCTTTTCTTCGCCGCCCCGTGGATTCTGTACCTTGGCGGTTTCATCCCCGCCGCCCTGCGCACCGACCTGACCTTCCTCTTTCTGCCCGTCGCCACCGTGATCGGCCTGTATTGGATTCGCTGGTGGGTGGTCCGCCCGCCGCGCACCTGGACCGAACGCGTCACCCATCCCGAGTACCGATGAGCAAACGTTCCTACTTCATCCTCTTTGCCTTGGCCCTGGTCGTGCAGATCGTTGTCGCCAGCTTCCAGACCATCCCTGGCTACCTCGACGCCGACTACTACTTCTCGGGTGGATTGCAGCTCGTTCAAGGTAAAGGTTTCACCGAGCCCTATCTGTGGAACTACCTCGACGATCCAGCAGACATTCCGCATCCCTCGCATGGATACTGGCTGCCGCTGGCTTCCATAGTTTCCGCCTTGGGGATGTGGTTGACGGGATCGCAGACCTACGCCGCAGGCCGCCTGACCTTCATCCTGCTGGCCGCCCTCGTCCCGCCGCTGACGGCGGCCCTGTCCTATAAGTTCTTCCGCAACCTCGCCTTCGCCTGGACCTCGGGCCTGCTGGCCGTTTTCCCTGTTTTCCACCTGCCTTTCTTGCCCGTGCCCGACAACTACGGCATCCTGATGGTCCTGGGCGGACTATACTTCCTGCTGGCCGACCGTCCGCGCCCGTGGTTCTGGCTGGGGCTGCTCTCTGGCCTGATGGCCCTGGCCCGCAGCGACGGTCTGCTTTGGCTGGCGTTGACCTTTCTGTATATTCTCTGGCGAGTCCGCGACGAGAAGCGCTCGCTTGGTTTGCTGATCCAAGATGGCACGATCGCCTTCCTGGGATTTCTCCTCATCATGGGGCCCTGGTACGCGCGCAACCTATCCGTCTTCGGCGCGCTCATGTCGCCCGCAGGCAGTCGCGCCCTCTGGCTGACGGTCTACGAGGAGACCTTCATTTATCCCGCCTCGAAACTCACGCTGCAATCCTGGCTGGCCAGCGGCTGGATGGAGATCCTCAAAGTGCGTTGGTGGTCCTTCACCAACAACCTCCAGACCGTCATCGCCGCGCAGGGGCATCTGATCCTGTTCCCGTTCATCGTCGGCGGGATGTGGCTTCAACGCAAGGACCGCCGCGTGCAGCTCGGCCTGCTGGCTTGGGTCATCCTATTCCTCGTGATGACTTTCGTTTTCCCATTTGCGGGCACGCGTGGCAGCTTCTTCCATGCGGGGGCGGCGCTCCAGCCACTGTTTTGGGTCCTGACTCCCTACTGTCTGGACGAGGTGGTGGCTTGGGCGCGGAGCAAGGGCCGCTTCACGCCGCAAGCCTTCATCATCTTCCGCGTGGCCCTCATCCAGATCGTGATCATCCTCTCGGTCTGGGTGGTGTGGGCGCGGGTCGTCCAGCATGGATGGGAGGAGGGCGAACTATCCTATCCCGCTGTCGAGCAATTTCTGCTGGCGCATGGCGCGGCAGCAGACGAGCCTGTCATCGTGCTCAGTCCGCCTGGCTACTACCTGATGACGGGACGGCCCGCCTTTGTACAGCCATACGGTGACGTGGATACCCTGCTGGCTGTGGCGGAGCGATACAACGTCCACTATTTTGCTTTCGAGGCGCAGGGTAAACTGAAACCGCTCCGCGACCTGTACGACCATCCCGAAGCGTACGACCAACTCGATTATCTGGGTGAAGTGAATGGCACGCGTATCTTCCATATTCCGTAGCCCCCTGCCGCGCCGAGACCTGGCCATCCTGGGCGGCGTCACCCTGGCCGCAGGTGGAATCTACCTCGTCACCTGCGCCGTGCTGTACCGCATCGGCTTTCCGCTCGACGACTCGTGGATCCACCTGACGTTTGCGCGCAACCTGGCCGAACATGGACAGTGGGCTTTCCGCCTGGGCGTGCCATCGGCGGGATCCACCTCGCCGCTTTGGTCGGCGTTGCTGGCCATCGGTTTTTGGATTCACCTCGCCCCCTACGCCTGGACCTACCTGCTGGGGTTGCTTACGCTCTGGGCCCTGACCGTTGTCAGTGAGACAGCCGCCCGACGGCTGGTGCCCGCTTACCGTCCGCGCCTGCCGTGGGTGGGAATCTTCATGGCGGTGGAATGGCATCTGCTCTGGGCGGCCATGTCTGGGATGGAGACCCTGCTCCACGGATTGCTGGCGACCGTCATCCTGGTCGCGTTGATGACGGGTTCCCGCCGCTACCTGACCCTCGGCCTGCTGACAGGCCTCTCGGTCTGGGTCCGCCCCGATGGCCTGACCCTGCTCGGCCCCGCCGCGCTGACAATCCTCCTGACCGAAAGGGATATGCGCTCCCGCTTCGGCGGGCTGGTCAAGTATTTCATCGGCTTTGGCGTTTTGTTCGTGTTCTACCTTTTCTTCAACTTGCTCATCGGCGGCACGCCCATGCCGAACACTTTCTACGCCAAGCAGGCTGAATACGCCGTCTGGCAGACTCTTCCAATCCTCGCGCGCCTGAACGAATTGCTGCTCCAGTTGCTGGTTGGCCCGTCCTTCCTTTTGATCCCTGGCGTGCTGGTGTGGACGGTGCGTTCTTTCCGTAAATGGGACTGGGGCAGCCTGTCCGCGCTGGCCTGGTCGCTGGGGTACATGGGGTTGTATCTGATGCGCCTGCCCGTCTATCAACACGGACGTTACGTCATGCCTGCCATGCCCATCTTCTTCCTACTGGGATTGCTGGCTGTCGTGGAATTCTCCTATTCCAAGACCTTTGGCCGTTATCACTGGATCGCCGATACATTCTGGCGGATGAGCCTGGCGATGGTCACGCTCTTGTTTATCGTCCTGGGTGCGCGTTCCTATGCGCGGGATGTGGCTTTCATCGAGGGCGAGATGGTGACCGCTGCCAAGTGGACTGCGGCCAATCTCCCGCCCGACGCCCTGTTGGCGGTTCATGACATCGGCGCGTTGGGATACTTCGACAACCATGCCTTGATCGACCTGGCGGGGCTGGTCTCGCCTGAGGTGATTCCCTTCATCCGCGACGAAGACCGATTAGCCGCCTATTTGGATGCCCAGGGCGCAGACTACCTGATTGCTTTCCCCGATCTCTACCCCCAGATGATCCAGGGAAAAGAAGTAATTTTTGTGGCAAACGGCGTCATCACGCGCGAAATAGATGGCATTAGCATGACAATTTACCGTTGGAAGGCACCTTAATGGGTTAAAATACCCGTTGCAGAAAAATCCGACTCGGACGGGATACATGAAACAGATAACACTGATCGTTGTCGATGACCACCCGCTGTTTCGCCAGGGCGTCGTGGATGCGCTGTCGCTCGAACCCGATATGAATGTAGTGGGGCAGGCCGCCAATGGGGAGGAAGGCCTGAACCTGATCCGTTCCCTGCGCCCTGCTGTGGCCGTTCTGGACGTGAACCTGCCCGGCATGAACGGACAACAGATCACGCACCAGGTCACCCAGGATAAATTACCCACACGCGTCTTCCTGATGACGGGTTACGATGATGTGGAGCAAGCCATCCATGCCGTGCTGGCGGGCGCCGCCGCTTATTGCTCCAAGGACCTCCAGCCCCAGAACCTGCCGCGCATCATCCGCGAGGTGGCGGAGGGCAAGTTCGTGATCGGCGAGAAGGTGTTCAATCGCCGCGAAGTGGAGCAGTGGGTCGAGGACCAGATGGAAGGCGCGCGCCGTTCCTACAGCGAACCCGGCAGCCCGTTCCACCCGCTGTCCGAACGCGAGATGGAAGTGTTGGCTTGCGTGGTGCGCGGCTTGAGCAACAAAGAGATCGCCAGTCTGCTGGGTATCAGCCATCAGACGGTGAAGAACCATGTGACCGCCATCCTGCGCAAGTTCGGCGTGGAGGATCGCACCCAGGCGGTCGTCTATGCGCTCAAGCGCGGCTGGGTCACCTTGAAAGACGCGAAATTTGGATTTGAGGAGTAAGGTCGATGTCTTTGGATGAATTGGAAGATACCGCCGCTCAGAACGGTTTGAACCTGCAGTCCGAACTGGAGGAGACCCAGCGCTCCCTGCGCGAGGTCACGCTGATGATCGAGCAGAGTCAGGGTGAGTTGACCAAGCTGACCCAACGCAACGCTGCCATCACGTCACACCTGCAGCAGGTGCAGAAACAGATCATTCAAGTCTCGCCCGAAGAGATCCGCATGGCCTATGACTCGGCCCTGGACGCGCAACAGCGCCTGTTCGTAATGCGCGGTCAGCTCGACAAACTCCAGAACGACAAGCAGCACCTCGAAAAATACAAAGCATTATTGGAATTTGCGGGGCAGTCTGGTCCTGCCTCATCGGCGGCCGTCGGGGTTGGAAAAAGCCCGATGGAAGGAATCGAGATGATCGTCAAGGCCCAGGAGGCGGAGCGTCAACGCCTCTCGCGTCAGATGCATGACGGCCCCGCCCAGGCTCTGTCCAATTTCATCCTCCAGACCGAGATTGCCATGCGCCTGCTGGATGTCGACCCGGCGCAAGCCAAGGACGAGTTGGGCAACCTCAAGATGGCCGCCATGGGAACCTTCCAGAAGGTGCGAAACTTCATCTTCGAACTGCGCCCGATGATGCTCGACGACCTGGGCCTGGTCCCGACCATTCGAAAGTATGTCGAGGCCTTCAAAGAACAAACTTCCCTGGACGTGAACCTGCAGGTGACGGGCAATGAGCGCCGCCTGGAATCCTACATCGAGGTCATGATGTTCCGCGCCATCCAGGAATTGTTGGGGAACGCTGCCCGCCACAGTCAGGCCACCTCGATCAAGGTCCAACTGGACATGGGCAATGAGGCCCTACGCGTCAGCGTGGACGATAATGGAAAGGGCTTCGACACCACCTCGTTGGAAGAAGGACCCAGCCTGGGCCTTAAGCTCATCCGTGAGCGTGCGGAGATGCTCGGCGGGAGTTTTGAAGTCGATAGTTCGATCGGAAAAGGCACCCGCATCGCCTTCAGTGTGCCTGCGATCAATTAATTGCATTTTTGTCAGACTAACATATTTGATAGAAAAATCCCCTTGATTTCCTTGCCTTCCCAAATGGTCTGGATATAATAAGAATAACTCTGCGGACGGCCTCCCGGAGAATCTAAAGAAAGGAGAAAATACACCATGTTATTCGCCCCCAAGGAAAAAGGCCAGGGCCTGGTTGAGTACGCTCTGATTCTTGTTTTGGTTGCCATCGTTGTTATCGCGGCCCTCATGATCCTCGGCCCGATCATCGGCAATGTGTTCAGCAAGATCAACTCCAGCCTCGGCACCGTGTAATTCCAACGGTTTGCAAAGAAGGCGACCCCGTCAATCGACGGGGTCGTTCTTTTTTATTACAACAGCCTTACAAAAATGAAAGGTCGGGTGAGTTGATCCTGACGCGAAAGGAGGTGAGCGGCATGCTGTTTTCCTCCAGGGAAAAGAGCCAGGGTCTGGTCGAGTATGCTTTCATCCTGGTTCTGGGCCATCGTTGTCATTGCTGCCCTCATGATCCTCGGCCCGATCATTGGCAACGTGTTCAGTAAACTCAATTCCAGCCTGAGTTCCATTTGATCTTGGAAAGTCCGCTATTGACAGTTTTTTTGATTGCAATTTCGTTAAAAACGCATTTTTCTAACTTAATTGTAAGAAAATTCATTCTCTGTTTCTTGTAATTTCCCCCCTCTTGTTTATAATACAAATCAAGAGATTATTTCTCTTACATCAAATCCCCGGAGGTAAATTGCCATGTTGTTCGCTCCCAAGGAAAAAGGCCAAGGCTTGGTTGAGTACGCTCTGATCCTCGTCCTGGTCGCCATCGTGGTCATCGCGGCCCTCATGATCCTCGGCCCGATCATCGGTAACGTGTTCAGCAAGATCAACTCCAGCCTCGGCACTGTGTAATCTCCGCCTCATCACGAAAAAAGTAGGACTCTGAGCCCCAGAGTCCTACTTTTTTACCAACATGAAATTGTTATTTTTCCTGTATAATACCAATGATATAAATTCTTTGCAGCAGGCGGCAAAGAGAGGAGAACTTCTATGCGTAGAGCGCGAGTTTGGATTTTTGTGTTGCTGATTTTGATCGTGGCCCTGGGTTTGGGCGCTTTTTTCTTATCGCAGGTTTTGTCCACGCAGAACAATAATCAGCAGCAGACGAATTTGGTCGAGATTTATGCGGCCAAGCAGAACATCCCGCAGGGTGGGGACATCACCGCGGACATGTTGATGACGATTTCCATCCCCCAGGACCAGGTTATCACGGTCATGTATACGAAGGATGAATTGGCGCAGTTGACCACCAACAAGGTGGCCCGCTTCCCCCTGGATCAGGGCGTCATCATCACCGAGTCCATGGTGGTCAACAAATCGGAAGCTGTCTCCATTGCGGGTCCCACCTGGGCCTCGCTGGTGCCGCCTGGCATGACGGCCATCTCGATCCCTGCCAATCGCCTGACACTGGCTGGATATGGCGTGGCGGACGGCGCGCACGTGAATGTCAACGCCTGTTTCCTGTTCGTGGATGTGGACCCGACTTTCCAGTCCATCCTGCCCAATACGGCAGGCCTGTTGCAGGGTCCAGGCACGCTGCCCGACAAATTGCCGGTCATCTCCCTCAGCGCGGGCACCATTGCCGATACGGGACCTCAGGGCCGCCTCGAACTCGATCCCTCGGTGCAGCAGCCGTTCTATATCATGCCGGCCGAAGCCCAGCGACCCCGCCCATCCTGCCAGGTGCTCTTGCAGGACGTGATCGTCCTCAAGGTGGGCAACTTCCCCCTGGGTGCGTCCTCTTCGACCCCGGACCAGAACCAGCAACAGCAGCAGGCCCAGGCCCCGGTCGCGCCGGACATGGTGACGTTGATCGTCACGCCCCAGGATGCGATCACGTTGACCTACCTGACCTATACCAATACCATGTTCCAACTCTCGCTCCGTAACCCGAACGATCAATCCAGACAGGCTACGGATGGCGCTACTCTCCAGTTCCTGCTCAGTCAGTACAACATCCCGATGCCGGCCAAATTGCCGTATTCCACGCAGCCACGCATCGACGTGTTGGTCGCTCCGGTCCTTCAGAACGACGCTCCGCAACCTCAACAGTAGTCGGATGAGACCAGATCACAAAAACGGTTCAGAGGTAATGTATGCCAGCGGATAAGATCCGGGTGCTGATCGTAGACGATATTGCCGAAACCCGGGAGAACGTTCGAAAACTGCTCCAGTTCGAGCCTGATGTGGAAGTGGTGGGCGCGGCTCGCTCGGGAAAGGAAGGCATCCAGCTCGCGCAGGAGTTGGACCCGGATGTGGTCCTGATGGACATCAACATGCCGGATATCGATGGCATTACGGCCACGGAGAACATCCGCCGTAAGTCGCCGCATATCCAGGTGGTGATCCTGTCTGTCCAGAACGACCAGAACTACATGCGCCGCGCCATGCTGGCGGGCGCGCGGGACTTCCTGACCAAGCCGCCGATGGGCGACGAGTTGATCTCTGCCATCCGCCGCGCGAGCGAGATGGCCCGTATCGAGCGTTCCAAGAATGTGCAGGGACGCGGTTCAACGCCCATGACTGGCCTGCCGACCTCCGTCCCGACCCTGCCCGGGCTGCTCCAGGGCAAGGTGGTAACGGTGTACAGCCCGAAGGGCGGCGTGGGGACCACCACACTGGCCGTCAACCTGGCGATCGCCCTCCATAACGAGGACACGCGCGTCGTCCTGGTGGATGGGAACCTCCAGTTTGGCGATGTGGCCGTCTTCATTAATGAGCAGGGGAAGAATACCATCATCGAGATTGCTCCCCGCATCGAAGAACTCGATTCGGAGATCATCGAAGAGATCATGATCAAGCACCAGGCTTCCGGCATCCACGTGCTGGCAGCCCCGCCCAAGCCTGAGTACGCGGAAAAGGTTTCGGCGGAGCAGTTCGGGCGGGTGATCCACCTGCTCAAACAGTTGTACGCCTACGTGGTGGTGGATACCAGTTCCACGTTGACCGACGTAACCCTGACGACCATCGACAACAGCGATGTGGTGGTGGTCGTGACGACACAGGAAATCCCCACCATCAAGAATGTCAGCCTCTCGCTGGACCTGCTGCACACCCTTGGCGTCCAGAAAGACCGCGTGGTGCTGGCGATGAACCGCTTCGACAAGCGCATTGCCATCACCCCGGAGCGGGTGGGCAAGAACCTGAAACAAGATGTGGCGGCGGTCGTCCCGCTGGATGAGCGGATTGTGATTAACGCGGTCAACCGCGGCATCCCGTTCATGGTCGATAACAAGAACCAACTCGTAGGTCGCGGCGTGTACGCCCTGGCGGAAGCCGTCCGTGGGCGGATCGCTGCCCTCGAAGCCGAAGAAGAAAATTCCACTAGTGGTAGACGGTAAGGAGTGAAGCATGTCGCTTCTTAAACGTATTGAGCAGGGGCAGGGCGGGCAGGGAAAGCCGCCCGGTCAAGGCGGCGGCCAGTCTGGTTCTGGTGACAGTTCGCGTCTTTCGACGATGCAGGCGCGGCGGGTCAGCGCGCCCATTACATCCCCCCAGGCAGGATCCTATTTCGACCTGAAGACCCGCGTCCAGAATAAACTGCTGGCGGAACTTGATCCGTCGATGGACATCTCCAAGACGGACGATGTCCGCAAGACGATCCAGGACTTGTTCGAGCAAATCCTGACTGAGGAGAATATCGTCCTCTCGCGACCCGAGCGGGCGCGCCTGTTCGAGCAGATCGCGGCGGAGATCCTCGGTTTCGGTCCGCTGCAACCGCTGCTCGAAGACGAGACCATCACGGAAATCATGGTCAACGGGGCGAAGAATATCTACATCGAGCGCAAAGGCAAGATCCATCGCGTGCCCGTGACCTTCGAGAATAACGACCACGTGCTGCGTATCATTGACCGCATCGTGGCGCCGCTGGGCCGCCGCATCGACGAAGCCAGCCCCTATGTGGACGCCCGTCTGCCGGACGGCTCCCGCGTCAATGCGGTCATCCCCCCGATCTCGCTGGTCGGCCCCACGCTGACCATTCGTAAGTTTTCGCGCAACCCAATCACGGTCGACCAGTTGGTGCAGTTTGGTTCCATCACGCCAGAGTCACTTCAATTCCTGAAGGCTTGCGTGGAATCCCGTCTGAATGTGGTCATTTCGGGCGGTACCGGTTCTGGTAAGACGACCCTGCTGAATATCCTGTCCAGTTTCATCCCCGCGGACGAGCGCATCGTGACCATCGAGAACGCTGCGGAATTGCAACTGCGCCAGGAACACGTGGTCACGCTTGAGTCTCGCCCCCCGAACATTGAAAACCGCGGTGAGATCACCATCCGACAGCTGGTGATCAACTCCCTTCGTATGCGCCCCGACCGCGTGATCGTCGGTGAAATCCGCGATGAGGCGGCATTGGACATGCTGCAGGCCATGAACACAGGCCATGACGGCTCCATGACCACGCTGCACTCGAACGGCCCGCGTGATACCCTTTCCCGTCTCGAAACGATGACCCTGATGGCGGGCATGGACCTGCCTTCCCGCGCCATCCGCGAACAGATTTCCTCGGCCATCGACCTGATCGTACACCAAGCCCGCATGCGCGACGGTACGCGTAAGGTGACCCACATCACCGAGGTCAGCGGCATGGAAGGCGAGGTCATCACGCTCACGGACCTGTTTGTTTTCGAACAGACGGGCATCGAAGACGGCCGCGTGGTGGGGCGCCTGCGCCCAACCGGCCTGCGTCCCAAATTTATGGACAAGATCGAAGGTTCCGGCATCCATCTGCCTCCGTCCATTTTCGGTATCGGAGAACGTCGCCGCTACTAACCCTGACGAGCCATGCCACTTATCAACTGGATCATCATCATCGGCGGTATCCTCCTGATCGTCATCTTCTCGATCGGGTTGGTGGTTTCCGTTTCCAGCGAGCGGACCATGCTCGACCAGCGCCTGGGCCAATACCTGGGCGACGACAAGGGGAAACGCGTCGAGGACAGTGGGAGGGGCGATTCGCCGTTGACCGAGTGGGTCACACGGAGGGTCGAGCGGACCTCCTTCGGCGATAACATTGCCCGCGAATTGGCGCGGGCCGACGTCAGGTTGAAAGTGGCGGAGTATTTCGCCCTGATCGTCATCTCGATCATCGGCACAGGGGCCATCGCCTGGTTGCTGGGCAGCCAACAGCCCATTTCCTTCCTGATGGGCGCGGTGGCGGGCTTCTTCTTCCCGCGCATGTACATCAACCGCCAGAAGACCCGCCGTCTCAAACGCTTCAACGAACAGCTTCCCGACATGATCAACCTGATGGTGAACGGCCTGCGCGCGGGCTATTCCACCATGCAGGCCATGGAGGCGGTCAGCAAGGAAATGCCCGCCCCGATCAGCGACGAGTTCCGCCGCGTGGTGCAGGAAATGCAGTTGGGCATCCCGATGGAAGTGTCGCTGGATAACCTGCTGCGCCGCATCCCCAGCCAGGACCTGGACTTCATGGTGACGGCCATCAACGTGCAGCGCGAGGTGGGCGGTAACCTGTCCGAGATCCTCGACACGATCTCCTTTACCATCCGCGAGCGCATCCGCATCAAGGGCGACATCCAAACCCTGACGGCCCAGGTCCGCACCTCGGGCACGGTCCTGTCCCTGATCCCCGTCTTCCTGACCCTGATCCTGTGGTTCATCAACCCCGGCTATCTAATGTCGCTGCAAGGCGGCGGCGTTTACTGTGTGATCGGTGTGATCGTGTCCGTGGTGACCTTAATTGTGCTAGGTTACGTCATCATGATGAAGATCGCGGATATCGAGGTGTAGCATGAATATTAACATCCTGCTCTGGGGCCTGGTCGCCCTGGTTTTGATCGGCGGTGCAGTGGTGCTGGGCGTGATCGGCGCGCGATATGCGCGGAACGCCCAGGAGGAAAACGACCCGCTAATGAACCGTCTGGCGGAAGCCAGCCAGCGCGGTGAGCTGACTTCCCTGGAGGATATCGAACTCTCCCAGCCGTTCAGCGAGCGCATCCTGATCCCCTTCATGAGAAACGTGGGCGAGTTCTCGGCCCGCTTTACGCCACAGAAGGCCTTGCAGGATACGAGCCGAAAGTTGGAACTGGCGGGCAACCCGGGCCAGATCGACGCAGCCACCTTCCTGGCTTCCCGCTTCGTGGTGGCGGGTGTGTTCGGCGGCTTGATGATGTTGATCTCGTTCCTGGCCCCCAACCCCTGGCCGCTGGCGCAGGTAATCCTGCTGGTGGGTGTCTTCGTCGTGCTGGGTTTCTTCTTCCCGCAGCTCTGGCTGCAAAGTGTCATCAACCGCCGCCAGCACAACGTCCGCAAGGCCATGCCAGACGCGCTCGACCTGCTGACCATCTGCGTGGAGGCAGGCCTGGGCTTTGATGCGGCCATGTCCAAGGTGAGCGAGAAATGGGAGAACGAACTGTCCCTGGCGTTCATGCGGACCATCCGCGAGATCCAGTTGGGCAAGCCCCGCCGTGACGCCCTGCGCGACATGGCCGACCGCATCGGCATCTCCGAAATGACCAGTTTCATCGCGGCCGTTATCCAGAGCGAGATGCTGGGTGTGAGCCTGGCCAAGGTGCTGCGCATCCAGTCCGACCAGATGCGCGTCAAACGCCGCCAGCGCGCCGAGGAGGAGGCGCACAAGGCCCCGATCAAGATGATCATCCCGATGGCGTTGTTGACCTTCCCGTCCATCATGATCATCCTGTTGACGCCTGCCGCCATCCAGATCTCGAAATCGTTGGGCGCCTTCATCCAGTAAATTTCGGCAGGGGGACCTGGTTCCCCTTGCCATCGTCACCATCACATTGGTAAACGAGGCAGCATGGGTGGTTCTGCTCTGGCGTATGGTTTCTACCGACTGACCTGGACCGCATTGGACTGGGTTTTCCCGCCCGTGTGCGGAGGGTGCAACAAGCCTGGATCGCGCTGGTGCCCGGAGTGCCAAAAGAACGTTCCCATCATCGATGGGAACGTTTGTGATTCCTGCGGCACCCCGCAGGCTGGGACGGGCTTGTGCGAGGATTGCCAACGAGAGCGGCCGCCGTATCGCGCCCTGCGCTCCTGGCTGGTCTTCGACGACCCCATCCGCGGCGCCTTGCACCGCCTCAAATACCGCCGCGACATGGGCCTGGGCGATTCCCTCGCGGCCCAGATGGCGGATTTCGTCCGCGACTTGGGCTGGCCAATCGAGGCGGTGGCGCCCATCCCTCTCAGCGAAACCCGCCGCAGGGAACGCGGGTATAATCAAGTTGCGCTGATCGCACACCCGCTGTCCCTGGCGCTCGGCCTGGGATACGCGCCCCGGGCCCTGGTCCGTTGGAAGAATACCCACTCCCAGGTGGGGTTGACCCGCGAGCAGCGCAGGGAAAACGTGCGCGGCGTCTTTCGGGCGGACCCCGCCCAGATTCGTGGAAAGACCGTCCTGCTGATGGACGACGTCGCTACAACGGGATCCACCCTGGTGGCAGGCGCGGAGGCCCTGCTGGAAGGCGGTGCATTCCAGGTTTATGCGTTGACAGTCGCTCGCGCGCTGGCGCGGCACGGCCTGCGTCACGTGTGAGCGGTTCGTGACCTACACATCCTTTTTATGGAGGACCCATGTCCAACAAAGTGGAAGTCCAGGCACGTAACTTGCATCTGAACGACAGCCTCAAAGAGTACGTCACGACGCGCTCCGAAAAACTCGAGCGCTATCTGCAGGAGATCGACGAAATTCGGGTGGAGCTTTCGCACATCAAGACCGCCCGTAACGCCGCCGACCGCAACGTGGCACAGATCACCGTGCGTGGCAAGGGCTTTATCCTGCGCACCGAGGAGCGTTCCGACGAGACCCACGCGGCCTTCGACTCCGCGCTCGACAAGATGCAGCGGCAGATCGATCGCTACAAGGGCAAACGCACCCGCGGGCGCGGCGACGGCCGCTCCGCCGCCGAGGTGGTGGCCGCCGAGGAACTGCCCATGGACGAGACGGGCGAACTGGTTCCGATGATCGCGCGCCGCAAGAAGTTTATACTGCTGCCCATGAACGAGGACGAGGCCGTCGAACAGATGCGCCTGCTCGGGCACGACAACTTCTTCATCTTCTATAATGCCGAGGCCAACAAGATCAACGTGCTGTACCGCCGCCGCAACGGGACGTATGGCCTGATCGAGCCCGAAATCGGCTGATCGCTTCCCGTCAACATTTCTGGCCCAGCGGGAGCTGGGCCATTTCTTTCGGAGTACTACATGTCAGATTTCGACGATGAATTGGATGGCAACAAACCCCTGCCAGGCGCCATCGATGAAGCCGCCGCCCAGCAGGCGGTGACCCTGCTGTTGAAGGCGCTCGGCGAGGACACCCAGCGCGAGGGGCTGCAATCCACCCCGCGCCGCGTGGCGCGCATGTTCGGCGAATTGTTGAGCGGTTACCAGATGGACCCGCACACCATTGTCAACGGCGCGCTGTTCGAGATCCGCTACGACGAGATGGTGATCGTGCGCGACATCGAGTTCTACAGCCTGTGCGAGCACCACATGCTGCCTTTCATCGGCCGCGTGCACGTGGCCTATATCCCTGCGGGCAAGGTGCTGGGACTCTCCAAGATCCCCCGCATCGTGGACATGTACGCCCGCCGCCTGCAGGTACAGGAGCGCATGACCCGCCAGATCGCCGACTTCCTGCGCGACCTGCTCAAGCCGCAGGGCGTGGCCGTGGTGATCGAGGCCATGCACCTGTGCTCGATGATGCGCGGCGTGAAGAAGCATGACGCGCGCATGACCACCTCCGCCATGCACGGCGCCTTCCGCGCCAACCTGGCAACCCGACAGGAATTCCTGGATAACATCAGCCGTGGGTCGGGTCCACTGCGTTTGTAAAAATGTTCTGGACGTAGGCCTGTTCCCGTCCCCCAAGCGGACTCCCATATCTCCTGCGCACAGACCTCCTGTGCGCAGGTTTTTTATTCCTCGCGGCTGCGCTCGATTTCCACGCCCACCGACCTGGCAAAGCGCACCGCGCCCGGTTTCTCCACGCGGACCGTCACGCGCTGGACATTCTTCTCCGCCAGGCAGATCTTCGCCAGGTCGTTGGCCAGCGCCTCCACGGTGAAGCGCGCGGCGCTCTCGGCATGGGCCAGTACCTTTCTAGCCAGGTCGCTGTAACTGACGCAATCCGCGATGTCATCCGTCTCGGCGGCGCGGCGGGTATCGGTAATTACCTCGATGTTGATCAGGATATCCTGACGGATCTCCCGTTCCCAATCGTTGACCCCGATCACGCCGCGAGCCAGCAGATCCTTGATGATGACCTTGTCCATCGAAACCTCCTGGGAAAAGAAACCGCTCATCCAGAGCGGTTTTTTCTTACTTGTTCTGCAGGCGCCGTTTCTGGCGGTCCCTGCCTTCTTCGAGCTTCTTTGCCTCTTCTTCGGTCTCGGCCTGGACGGGCGGAACGGATGTGGGGTTGCCTGCATCGTCTAAAGCGACGTACACGAGGTAGGCGGTATTGGTGTGCGTGCGCTCGCCCGTGACGGGATTCTCGGCAACCACCTGCACCTCGGCTTCCACGCTCGAGCGGCCTGTGTAAGTCACCTCGGCATTGAGGATGACCAGGTCGCCGATGCGGATAGGCTGGCGGAAGACCATCGAGTCGATGGCCACTGTCACCACGCGGCGGCCCGCATGGCGCATACAGGCCAGCGCGCCCGCCTCGTCCACCAGTTTCATGATCCAGCCGCCGTGGACATTGCCCAGGTTGTTGGCGTGTTCGGGCTGCATCAACTGGGCGATACTGATGCGCGAGGCGCGGACGGGTTTGGGGTCTATAGAGGGAGACATCATTTACCTTTGACGGAAAGCCGCCAGGAAGGCGGCCTTGGCGGGAAAGAATTGTCCTTCGACTGCGCTCAGGGAGGGATTAACCATCAATCCAGGTCTTCGCGGAACTCACCCGTTTCGACAGTGTGCAGGCGCTCGCCTTCCTCCATGAGCACGTCCACCAGGCTGTAGGTCAACTCGCTCATCAAGGGGGCGAGCGGAACCGAGGCAGGGACGCGAATCCGCTCGGGACGCGGGGGCGGGGTGAGGCGCGGCTTGAGGGTGGTGGTGGCCCGCTTCCGCAGGATGCGCGGATCGTTGGTGATGTACCCGACGTAGTATCCCAGCACGGAATACACCTCCCGTTTGGGGGTCACCCATCCGATCCAATCGCCCGTGCGGTTGAAGACGTACGGGTACGTAAGGAACGCCTCCACGTCGCCCTTGGACGTGTAGATCGGGATAATCTTCTGAGCGGGTTTATCCATGAGAATCCCTGTCATTCGACATCATTATACGTCCAATGACGGTTGATGAAGTAATTCCATAACATTACAATTCCCACCGCCATGGCCAGGGTCCCGTTGCGGGCCAGGAAATCGGCGGAGAGGTGATTGAGATGGGCGGCATCCTCGAAGAAACGCAGCAGGACAGGCTCGACGAAGTGCAGGATGGGAATGCGGATGAGCACGCCCGCCGTGTTGACCAGGAAGAACATGCCGAGTTGGTGCAGCAGCGGCTTCGAACGCGATTCGGGGTAGGTCCAGTAGCGGTTCCAGGTGAAATTGCTGAGCACGGCGCAGGTGAACGAGATCGTCCCCGCGAGGACCAGCGGCATATCGAAAAAGTGCGTGAGCAGGTTCATCACCCCGAAGTCCACGACCGCGCCAAAGGCTCCCACCATGGCAAAGCGCAGAAAACGGGATCGCTCCTTTTGGTTCGTCAGGATCATGCAATTCCCAGGGTTTGTTTGAAGTACGGAATGGTGCGGCGGATGCCCTCGTCCAGGTCCACGACGGGCTCCCAGTGCAGGATCTCGCGGGCGCGGGTGATGTCGGGCTGGCGGCGCTGCGGGTCGCGGGTGCTGCGCGCGTCGGGGACGTAGGTGATGCCCGCTTTGTTGCCCGTGATGCGGTTGATGGCCTCGGCAAATTGCAGGATGCTCATCTCGCGCGGGTTGCCAATGTTGACGGGCAGGTGTTCGTTCGAGTACAGCAGGCAGACGATGCCCTCGACCAGGTCATCCACATAGCAGAAGGAGCGGGTCTGTTTGCCCTCGCCGTAGACGGTGAGCGGCTGGCCGAGCAGGGCCTGCTTGAGCAGGTTGGGCAGGGCGCGGCCGTCCTCCAGGTCCATGCGCGGACCGTAGGTGTTGAAGATGCGCACGATGCGCGTGTCCAGATGATGGGCGCGGTGATAGGCCATCGTCAGGGATTCGGCGAAGCGTTTGGCCTCGTCATAGACGGCGCGCGCGCCCACGGGGTCCACGTTGCCCGCGTAGCTCTCGGTCTGCGGGTGGACCTCGGGGTCGCCGTATATCTCGCTGGTGGAGGCCAGCAGGAAGCGCGCGTTGTGGGCGCGCGCCACGCCTAGACAGTTATGCGTTCCGAGCGCGCCCGCCTTCATGGTCTGGATGGGCAGGTTGAAGTAGCCCGAAGGCGATTGCGGATTGGGACTGGCGGGCGAGGCGAAATGCAGCACGGCGTCCACCTTGCCGCGCACGAAGATGTAATTCGAGACGTCGTGACGGAAGAAGGAGAATTTCTGGTTGCCCATCAGGTGGGCGATGTTCTCGGGGTTGCCTGTGATGAAGTTGTCGAGGCCGATGACTTCGTGGCCTTCGGCCAGCAGGCGGTCACACAAATGAGAGCCGAGAAATCCCGCGGCTCCCGTGATCAGAATACGCATATTTCCTCTTTTTTGTTCGTTTCGGATATTTTACCGCTGCCCAGCACATTGACTGTTGCAGAGGGCTATCATTTCCAATCAATTCGGGTGATCAGGCCGTCGCCCGTCACCTGAAAGGCCTGGCCGCTGCCGCTGTCGATCATCCACAGGTTGCCCTGATAGACCACGGCGATGAAGTCGCCCATCTGGCCTGGGATGGGGTCGGGCGCCCAGGCGGGAGTCTGCGGTTCGATGCCGCCCGAGTCCTGCGGAGGGAACAGCACGCGGCGGTTCGACCCGTCGCGGTCCATCACGGCCAGGCGGTAGCGGCTGGTCTCGCTTTGGTCGGGGAAGATGGCCTGCAGATACGCCACCTGATAGACCTTCTCCTGTCCGCTCTGGCGGATGGGCGAGGCGGCGGGATAGGCGAACATGCCCGTCTGCGTCACGACCGTGACCGTGACCTTGTTCTCGAGTGAGACGGCGCTCACGTCAAAGTAGGGCGACTCCTCGTCGGTGTAGGGCGCGGGGGCGGGGGCGTGGGTGGTGACGTAGAGCGTCTTGCCGTCCGAGCCCCAGGCCAGGCCAGGGATCCAGGCCCAGTCGCTGTGGGTGTTGTAGGGCGTGATGTCCATCATCGGCTTGAGGTAGCCGCCGTCCTGGTCGACCAGACCAATGCCGTCGGGGCGGACGTAGGCCAGGCGGCCGTCGGCCGAGTAGGCAAAGCCCATGCCCCACCAGCCGTACACGCCGCCATTGGAGGAATCCAGTAGTTTGCGCGGCGCGCCGCCCGTGATGCTGACGCGCCACAGGTCGTTGTTGGCCTGCCAGCCAGGCGACGTGGCGCGCGGCTCGACCGTGGAATAGGCCACCGAGTTCGTGCCAGGAATCCAGGCCGCAAAGTGGACCACGTTCTTGGCTTCGAGGTAGACGGGCTTGGGATTGGTGTTGTTGACGCGCACCGCCCAAAGCGTGTTGATCTCTTCAGCGGCGGGCTTCTTCGACTTGCGCGTGAAGATCAGGTATTCGCCGCTGGGCGAGAGGATGAAGACACGCCCATCGAGGTCACCTGTGTTGACGATCAGGCGGCGATTGGCGGTGGAACTGTCCATGGCCCAGGCGTTGCCGCCCGCGAGATAGACCAGGTTGCCAGGGATGTTGAAGGGTGTGAACGAGGTCTGCGCGCCGACCATGACGATCTCGGGCACAGCCTCTTGCAGCACCACGGTCTTGACGATGGACCTGCCCGTCTCGACGCCGTCCTCGGTCATGCGGCGGATGGTGACCTCCTGCTGGCCGTTGACGCCCGCCTGCACCAGGCGCGTCTCGCCTTCGGCCAGGGTCTCGTTGCGGATGGTCTGCCGCTCGTAGGGGATGACCTGGATCTCGGTCTGGAATTCCTCTTTGACGCGGATGAGTTTGACCTGGTCGCCGTTGCCCAGCACGGTGTAGAAGGGCGGCTCGACGCGGTCGAGGTCGCCAGGGGTCACGCCCGCCTGTTGCAGGGCCTGCAGCACGGTGCTGCCCGCCTGCACCTGCACGGAGCGGGTCTGGCTGTCGGCGGTGAGGGTGATGGTGATCTCCCCGCCGAACTGCGGAAGCTGGCAGCCCGCCAACAGCAGGCAGGCGGCCAGGAGAACGGCGAGCAGGCGAAGGGGGAGGGAGCGGGTCATGTCCTGCGGTATAATCCAGGCCGCTATTTGATCCGCCCCGAGACGGTCATCAGCCCGTCGGCGATGGTGATCGACTCGAGCCGAAAGCCCGTGGCGACGGGTCCGAACGAACCCGTGTAGGCCTCGTTGATGAGCTTGCTGATGGCGTCGTTGAGGCCCGCGGGCGCGTCGAACGGACCGAAATCGGCGGAGAGCACCTGCATGCTGGGCAGCCCCGCTTCGTCCAGGCCGACAGCCAGGACGATGGCCACGTTGGCCGCGAACAGGCCGCGCTGGACCTTGCCGAAGACCTGCATCTGGCCGTCGCGCAGAAAGACCTTGGGGTCGGTCATGAGCGGGTCGGTCTGCGCGGCCAGCTTGTAGGTCAAATAGGATGTGAGCTGGGACTCGTTGATCTGGAAGGAGACGGCGCCCGTGGCCGCGCCCGCTTCCATGGCTTGCTTGACCTGGTCCTGGATGGACTGGGCAGCCTCGATGGAGACGGGGATGGCCTCGGCGGGGTAGTCGGGGCCGCCGACGAAGATCGTGCAGGCCAGCGAGGCCAGCGCGAGGATCAAGATGAGGAATGGAAAGGCGAGTTTCTTCATTTTGCGATAAATACTCCATTGGTCGGGACGTTCCGTCGAGGCCAACAAGTCAAACTGAACCTGAAATGGATGGTCTCGATATGCCCCTCGAAGAGCACTCGGGGCTGCTCGACCACCGTGCATCACGGACACCACTTATTTTTGAACGGGAGCAATTATAGCATGAGCGACTCTGAAACCACTCCGACCCCCGCGCCGCAGGAGGAACCCACCCTGGCGGTGAAATTGGAGGCCCTGTTGTTCGTGGCGCCCGAGCCTGTGGCGCCCGCGCAATTGGCCGCCGCCCTGGACGTGACCAATTCGGTGGTGGAGCGCGGATTGAAGGAACTGGAAGAGGCCCTGCAAGCGCGCGGACTGCGCCTGCAGCGCCACGGCGGCCGCGTGCAACTCACCTCGGCCCCCGAGATGGCTGAATTGGTGGAGCGCTTCCTCGGCCTGGAGGCGGTCAGCCATCTGAGCCGCGCCGCCCTGGAGACCCTGGCGATCATCGCCTACCAGCAGCCCGTCACCCGTCCGCAGATCGATGCGGTGCGCGGCGTGAACAGCGACGGCATGATGAAGAGCCTGCTGGGCAAGGGCCTGATCATGGAGTCGGGCCGCGCCGATGGCCCTGGCCGCCCGATCCTGTATTCCACCACGCCCGAGTTCCTGCAGCACTTTGGCATCAACTCGATCCTCGAATTGCCGCCGCTGGCCCTGCCTGACTCCGAGGCCGAGAAGCAGGTGGAGTTGTTGAAGGGATAACCAGGCGCGAGGAAAGGCAAGAGAGAAAAGAAGGGACGCTGACGCGAGTCGGCGTCCTTTTTGGTTGGGAGGGGATGGGACACGGATGGCGCGGAGTACGCAGATGAACGCGGAAGGGTACAGGAAAAGACAAGGCGCAGGCCGTGAGGAGACCTGCACCTTTGGGTTGTGACTAGAGCTTACGCGCTGACCTTCGCCTTGCGGACGGGAGGTTTGCGGTCGCTCTTGCGGGTGCCGCCCACCAGTTCATACTCGGGCGAGTCGTCGCCGTAGATGCCCTTGACGCCCGAGTGGACGCGCTTGACGCGGTCCCACATGCGGGCGTACAGTTCGTCGCGGCGGTTGCGGGCCTCGGTGAGCCTGTTCTCCAGGCCTGCGATGGCAGCCTCGATGGGCTCGGCCTGGGTCAGGTCATCGGCCAGCATCTCGACGGTCAGGTCGCCGAGGACGAGATCGGCTTTGATCTTCCTCCATGCGTCCACGACCTTGCGGGTAACTTCCACGATGTTGAGCGGGTAGGTCTTGCCTGGCATAAGTTCCTCCTGTGGGGTATCTGCCTGGGGAACGCCCCCAGAACCTGCCCTTAGTATGCCCAAATGGCGGGGAGAAGTCAACTTACAGGTTTGTTATGGGCGGATGGGGCGTTTCGACGTGCAAAACGGTGGATAAGGTTGGGATACATCCCGACAAGGATAGTACGCATCCCAGGGAAGTCAGGGCGTGTACCGAGGAAGTTGGGGGGCATCCTGATGAAATCAGTCGGCATCCCGACGAAGCTGGGAGGCATCCTGATCAGCCTGGCACAGATACGAACAAAGTTGGGAGGCAAACCGACAAGATCAGGAGTCATGCCGACAAAGATGGGAGCGATCCTGAGAAGGTTGGGTGAGAGATTAATTTTATTGGTGTAAATAACGATAAGGGCAGGAAGGCGTGTCATTAAGTTTGGCTGATTTTTGCGGGACCATCTCGTGATGACGTTTACCCTACAGATTTGATAGGCACCCCAGATGTAGGCTTTAAAAGGCCCGATGAATTGGGTCTATGACTAGCCGCTTTTCAACAGGCTGGCGTATAATTACCCCAAGGCGGGATGACTGCCGCTGAAAGCCCATCATGCAGCCTGAGACCCTTACCCTCTCCATTTTCGAATCTCATCTCTGGCAAGCCGCCAATATTTTGCGCGGCTCGCCCGTGGACCGCACGGACTGGAAAAGTTA
>CAZGFR010000045.1:0-20840 GCA_964524485.1 uncultured Anaerolineaceae bacterium
CAAGGGAAACTATAATTGGGCGTAAGGAGATCTGTTTATGTCGATTCGTATTCTGCTTGTGGATGACCATGCGGTGGTCCGTCAGGGGTTGAAAATGTTCCTCGGACTGGATTCCGACCTGGAGGTCGTGGGCGAAGCGGAGAACGGGGAGGAGGCAATCCGCCTGACACGAGCGTTGAATCCCGATGTGGTCTTGATGGATCTGCTCATGCCCGTCATGGACGGCATCACCGCCACGGCAACCATCCGCCGCGATTTTCCCGAAACCGAAGTCATTGCGCTGACCAGCGTGCTCGAAGACGAAGCCGTGATGAAAGCCATGCGCGCGGGTGCAATTGGTTATTTGCTCAAAGACACACAAGCGGAGGAATTGCGCCGCGCCATCAAAGCCGCCGCGGCGGGACAGGTGCAACTCTCGCCACAAGCCGCCGCGCGCCTCATGCGTGAAGTGCGCGCGCCCGACAGCCCCGAAAAACTAACCGAGCGTGAGACCGATGTGTTGCGCCTGCTGGCCCTGGGACGCGCCAACAAGGAGATTGCGCTCGAACTCAACATTGGCGAAAAGACCGTCAAAACACACGTCAGCAGTATTTTACGAAAGCTGGGCGTGCCGAGCCGCACGCAAGCCGCGCTCCATGCCGTGCGGATCGGGCTGGTGTCCATCGAAGGGGAGAAATAAGCCGATGTCCCGCATGAACCATATCAGCGTCAAGATCACAGCGGGCGTGCTGTCTTTTGTGCTTCTGCTGGCGGTGGTCACCAGCCTGCTCGTTGCGCGCGGATTCAATCAGGCAGAGCAAGCCGCCGTCCAACGAAGCGCCGATAGCCTGGAAACACAGAGCCGCGAGACGTTGATCCAATTGACCGAGCAGGAAGCGCAACTTTATGACCTCGAATTAAAGCAAGCCGCGCGCGTGACAAAGATCGCCGCCGACTTTATGGTGCAGGCGCACGCTTCAAGCAAAACGGTGGATTGGTCCGTCGTGCCAGACGTGGTCTACCAATCATCGCAACTGACCTTGAGCGAGAATGGCTTGCTGTACTATGACGCCAATCCCAATCGCCGCACCGAGATCCTACATATCGGCGGCATCACGCCCGACGCGGTGACCGATCAAAGCCTGCGCGACTCGGCGGCGCTGGAAGACCTGTTCCCATCGTTACTGGCGCAGACCGAAACAGGCGTGGGTATTTATTTTCAAGGTCCGCAACTGACCTTCCGCTACTATCCCGTGCGCGGGCTGCCAGAACTCGAATTGCAGAACGGCGCGGCAGAAGCAGCGCAGACCATGCGCATCGACGATTTTACAGTGGCGCCCAACAACAACCCCGAGCGCAAAACCGTCTGGCTGCCGCCCTATCTCGACGACGCAGGACAGGGCTTGCTCATCAGCGCAGATACGCCCATTTATTATGGCGATGAATTCCAGGGCTTTATTGGCATCGACGTATCACTTTCACGTATCATTGAAAACTTGAACAAACTCAAACCCACGCCAAACAGTTTCGCTTTTCTCATGGATGGCGATGGTCGCATCATTGCGGTTCCAAGTGAACATGCCTATCAACTTGCCAGCCGCGCGCTGACCGAACAGGAACAAGCGCCCAACGGTTTGCTCGGCGCGGCATTGGTCGAGATCAACCCGCAATTTTCAAACTGGATGGAGACCGCCCAATCCTCCAGCAGCGGCGCATCGGAAATGACGCTCGATGGGCAGCCCACCCTGATCACGCACACTTCGCTCCCCGACCTGGGCTGGACTCTGTCCATCGTCATTCCTCTCAACGAAGTCACTGCCAAATCGCAAACGGTCGCCCGTTCCATCGAGGCCGACGCCGTCGCGACGGTACGCAACACCTTGTTGATCATGGCGTTGTTCTTCATCGGCGCAGCGCTGGTCACCATCTGGCTCAGCCAACGGTTTTTGGCGCGTCCCATCGCCGAAATGCTCGGCGGCGTGCGTGCCATCACCGCGGGAGACTTGGACGTATCCGTATCTGTCACATCGAACGATGAATTTGGCGAACTCGCAGCTTCCTTCAACCAGATGACCGATGAACTCAATCGCCGCACCCGCGAACTCGCACAGACCAGCGCCGAATTGCAATTGAAAGAAACGCAGGTAAAAGTGGCGGCGCTGGAAGAACGTCAGCGGCTGGCGCGCGAATTGCATGACTCCGTCTCGCAGGCGTTATATGGGATCGCGCTTGGCGCGCGCACGGCTCAAACTCAACTGGAGCGGGATCCTGCCAAACTAACAGAACCGCTCGATTACATCCTCTCGCTCGCCGAAGCGGGGCTCTCTGAAATGCGCGCCCTCATTTTTGAACTTCGTCCTGAGTCGCTCCAGAACGAGGGGCTGGTTGCCGCGCTGACCAAACAAGCCGATGCCCTGCGCGCCCGCTACAAACTGGACCTGGTCACGCACTTCGACCCCGAACCTGACCTGCCGCTTGAAGTCAAGGAAGCCCTCTATCGCATCGCGCAGGAAGCGCTACACAACGTTGCCAAACATGCCCACGCCACGCGGGTTGAATTATCGCTGCACTACAATGAGAGCGAATTTGTGCTGGATATCCGCGACAATGGCAAAGGGTTTGATACGGCGCGGGAATACCCGGGGCATCTCGGGCTCAAGTCCATGCCCGAACGTGCCGCACAGATCGGCGGCGAATTCCATATTGAAAGTGCGCCTGGCACGGGGACGATCATCACCGTACAACTCACAAAATAATCGACCGTCATACCAAAAAAACGCTCCCCCACAGGAGCGTTTTTGATTTCCAGCCATCCGTCGAAGGTCACCCAGCCATCTCCGCCTTAAGACCGATGAGAAAAAGAGAGCCGCTGGCTACAATACTTTCAAGATTTCACATTCACCTTTTATTGGAGGCACCCATGCAAACCCAGGTTTCCATCTCTTCGTCTAACAACTCGCAAGGCACGGTCAAAGCATTCTTTGAACAGCGTCCCGTACTTTCTGCTGTGCTCATCTTTGCCGCTTTCGTGATCGTATCGGCTTTACTGGGGATCGCCGCCAAGACGCTCCTTCCGCAGTACCAGCCTGAATTCATCGCCCTGATTGCACTTTCAGTGTTGGTGGCAATAGCCCTCTCGCTGCTGGGCTGGTGGAAGGTGTCGGGCTTCAACCTCCCTGCTGATTGGCGCGACTCCCGTCTGATGATCATCCCCTTCATCATCGTGCTTGGCCTGCCCTTTCTGATCGGAATCAAAACCACCGATATGGGGACATTCTTCTACCTGTTGATCGGCTACGCTCTGACAGGTTTCATGGAGGAGGGTCTCATGCGCGGCATCGTTCTGCGCGTGCTCAAGCCTACAGGCACAACCCGCAGCGTGATCATCTCATCCCTGCTCTTCGGTCTCATGCACATTGGCAATCTGCTCTATCGCAACCCTGCCATCGTCTTTGCCCAAATGATCGGCGCCTTCGTACATGGAATTGGTCTGAGTGCCATCCGACTGCGCACGAACACCATCTGGTTCCCCGTCATTCTCCACGCCCTGCACGACCTGGCGCTGAAATATACCAACTTCCCCGCCATCCCGTTGGATGTGGTGCAGGTCACATTGCTGATGATCTACGGTATCTATCTGTTGCACGGCTGGAAGAATCCCGAAGAGGCATAATCGACAAGGGCCAATAACATGACGCGCCCTGCTTATGGAGCATAAGCAGGGCGCTTTTTGTTGACTCAGCGGAACTGGCGCTATGACTCAATGGCCTGTAACAACTCGTTCGTTTCCACGATCGTAGCGAATTCGCCGCTCAGAGTTGTCAGCGTCACATCATGGACCTCTTGCGCGGAGTATTTGCGCCCGTCGTGACCAGTGAGGCCGAAGGCGGCGGTGGCGTCTACGACGAGGTAAGTTTCGAAACCGAGGTTGCCCGCCATGCGCGTCGTTGTGGACACGCAATGCGGGGTGGTGAGACCGACGATGACCAGTGAGCCGCATCCGATCTTGTGGAGTTGCTGCTCCAAATCTGTGCCGATGAAGGCGCTGTTGACGTTTTTCTGGATCAACGGTTCGCCTGCCCGTGGTTGCAGCGCGTCTTTTATGGCGTTGCCAGGGTGATTGGGATTCAACGGCGAGGTCGACGAAAGGGACATGTGTTGAATATGGAAGACAGGGCATCCGTGTTTGCGCCACGCTTCCAATAGTTTGGCGATATTGTTTTCGGCTTGCGGATTGTTTCTCTCGCCCCAGACAGGTTCGTCAAAGCCTTTTTGAACGTCAATGATGACCAGGGCGGTGTTTTGAGAAAGTTTTTCCATGAATGATCCTTTCTCTTTATTTTACCCGTCTCATGCCAACAGCGCTGACCGTACCCACCCACATGAGCAACATGGGTAGGGAAGCAAACAAGACAACGGTGAGCATGGAGTTGGCGAAAGCAAAGCTGAGTCCGCCGAGGATGAGGGCGAGGGTGAGGATAATTCCGAGCCAGTTGACCCAGGCAGGAATGAGGCGAGTGCGCATTCCCAGGATGGACGTGGAAATGCTCAGCAGCGCCAACGCCATCAGTTTGAAGGTGTCGATCTGGTTTACCAGCACCAGTAACGTGCGGAAGGGAGTCTCTGCCGAGGCGAGCAAATCGGTGTTGACAAGGGTCTGCTGTACACCCGCCTGTACGAGTGAAATCGTGCCTGCGACCACGCCTGCGCTCAAGACCATGCGGGCAAGAGGCTTTTCGTCTGCGGATTGGAACAGGCTGGCAACCGCCACCGCGAAGAGAAGAATGGAGATGCCCGCGACTCCGTCAATCAGATAGACCTGTATCAGGCGCGCCAGTTGATTGGCGAGAAGCACTTGCTGAAGCTCCGCATTGGACATGGATGGGGAGAGGGTCCCTGTGGGGATCAATAGCCCGATCACCCAAACGATCACATAGAGAAAGCCGAAAAACGCGAGCCAATTTCTTTTGTTCATTACTGCCTCCAGATAATCATCAAAATTTTGTTGAGAATGTAGATACCGCCAAAAGCGACGGTCAGATCGACTTTGCCTGTGCTGTATAATGCCCAGCACGTCAGACCAAATACAACGAATTCGAGCAGGAACAGCCAGGGTTCGTGCAAGCGCCTGGGAGATTTCGGCGCAAGGAAGGTTCCCCACACCACGGCAAACAGGATGGGAGCGCCCAAACCCAGCAGGAACTTTATGAAGGTGTTGCCGTCTGTTTGGAAGCCCCAGTATCCGAAGATGGCGAGGATACAGAGTTCAAGCAGAAAGCGCACGAGCAGATTAATCATTTTGAACATTTGGATTGAGTTCTCCTGTTTTGCCAGTTTTGATCTTCATGCACAAAATCGTCAAATTGAGATTGTGGGCGCGGAAGAGAACACCCATCAGCGCAGCTTGATCGGGCAACTCGCCAACCAGCAGCGTATTGCCGTCGTCGTCTTCGGCATGGACCAACTCTGGGAACCAGGCAGCCTGCTCAAGGTCCAGTTTGCCGCGCAGACGGATCTTGTAGAAAACCGGGCGTTGGTTTGTGTTCATGTCCCCATCTTATTCCCGCAATTCGTTTTCTTCATCTCCCAATGGAGGTATTTGTGGGGGTATTCCCCAACGACTGTGTCATCCCCCTAATAACGTTAACTGAACAGCTTCATTTCCCTCGCTTTGCCCGCTGCCTTCACGCGGTCATCCACATTCAACTTGCCGTAAATATGCTTGACATGCGTTTTGACCGTGCCCACCGAAAGGACAAGTGTCTCGGCGATCTCAGGGTTCGACAACCCTTCGGCGATCAGTTTCAACACATCGATCTCGCGCTCCGTCAGCGGCTCGATCAACGCAGATTGATCAATATGGACGGGCTTGCCAAATGCCGCCAGCAAGCCTGCCACAAAATCATCCTTGCGTGTTTTCCGAATCTGCGTAAGAAGATTTTTCATCTCATCGCCTTCATCGAGAAAGATGCGCACATAGCCGTTCGCCCTGCCGATCTCCAACGCGCGTTCCAGCGTTTTGAGGGCAGCAGATGACTTGCCCGCCTCCTGCTCCACCAACGCGTGGACGAT
Organism: uncultured Anaerolineaceae bacterium; assembly: GCA_964524485.1. Lineage (GTDB taxonomy): Bacteria > Chloroflexota > Anaerolineae > Anaerolineales > Villigracilaceae > JACPVF01. The sequence goes on from CAZGFR010000045.1 coordinate 6,052, forward strand.
GTGCAGTTCCATCTCGTATTCGACGTACCCCGCTTCACGCGCCAGCCGAAACTGCTCCTCCACCAGGCGGCGACTCTCATCCCAGGCTTTTTGCCTCGCCAAATAGCGGATTTGTAACAGCGTCTGCAAGCGATACGGAAAGAACAGCGGCTGCTGCGGCGGGCGATAGGTCCGCGCATACGAATCGAATCCCGCCCAATCTTTGAGCCTGAACATCAATTCGGCTTGCAATCCATGCGCGCGGTCAATGGCGTTGATGATCCCGCCGCGGTTGATGTTTGCGACCAAGTCATCCGCCATTTTTCGCGCAGAAGCAAGATTGCCATTCAAATATTCCAATTTAGGAAGGAGGTCATACAAACGCAGGCTGACATCGGGCACACCGCCCGTCTGTCCTTCCAACTCAAGCGTGACGTTCGCTTCGCGCCATGCCGATTTCAGGTCATTGATCTCGTACATCAACTGCGCCTGATTGATATGCGCCCATCCGCGCACCAGCGCAGGCGCGCCTTGATGTTCAAGCGTATCGAGCAATTGACGATTCAAAGCAATGGCGCGTTGCAGGTCGCCGCACTCCCGCACTACTTGCACTCGCGCACATTCGGCGATCCAAGCGGTGGTTGGGTCACCCGCCGAGCGGCAAAGTTGAATAGTTTCGGCGTATGCATTCTCCGCTTTTTCAAGCCCCAGCCCCATCGAATGTGCCGAAGCCGCGATATTTAATTTTGCAAACCCACGCCAAAGCAAATCGTGTTCGGAAATCTGTTTCAATGCCTGCTCCGCAAGCGATAAAGCCGCAGGCGAGTCATTGTTGACCGCACGGGCAAAATAACTGCGAATAATCTGAAAACGTCCGCGGGCATGGCTGGCTTGCGGATCGTCCTTTAAGTTTCTTTCTGCACGTTCAAGCAACGGCAGAATACGAGTGCTATCGTAGCCAAGCCAGAACCATGTCCATGCCAGGAAGGCAGTCAAGGTGGGATGTTCCGCAAGGATGGTTTCGGACAGGGATTCGATCCGCTTGACCAGGCCGCGGATCTCGGCATGTCCCCATGATTGTTCGAGTGCTCTTTCTATAAGTATGGCGACACGTTCTGGATCATTCGCTGCGATCCAGTGACGGATGGCATCGAGTAGAAAATTATTTTTCTCGAACCATTCGGCAGCGCGGCGGTGCAGGCCAGTGGATTCACTCGAAGCGCGGCGCTTGAGCAAATCCGCGAAGAGATGGTGATAACGATACCAATTCGATTCAGAGTCGAGCGGGATGATGAATAGGTTGGCGCGTTCCAGTTCCGCAAGCATGGATTCAGAGCGGTCGCTTTGCAAGACATGATCGCACAACGAGGCGTTGAAACGTTCTAAAATGGAAGTCTTCAACAGGAAATCGCGCAAAGCTTCAGGCTGGCGTGAGAGCACTTCATCGGTGAGGTAATCTGCGACAAAGCGATTGCTGCCCGCAAACGCAGAAATGACTTCGCTGGGGTGTGTGGATTTTTGCAGGGAGAGCGCGGCAAGTTGCAGCCCCGCCACCCAACCTTCGGTGCGCGCTTCCAATGTACGGATGTCTGCGGTGCTCAGTGAAAGCTCCATCGTTTGGTTGAGAAATTGAGCGGCTTCTTCTTCAGTGAAGCGCAGATCGTCGGCGCGGATCTCGGTTAGCTGTCCACGCACGCGCCAGCGTCCCAGCGGGAGCGGCGGGTCGGCGCGGCTGATGAAGACGAGGTGGATGTTGTTGGGGAGATGGTCGATCAGATAGGCAACAGCATCATGGATGGGCTGCTGGGTGATGTGGTGGTAATCGTCCATCACCAGAACAATGCTTTTGCTTGAAAATTCAGCGAGGTCGTTGAGCAGGGCAATCGTCAGTTCGCGGGGATTGGCGGAGCCAGTTTCCAGCAAAGAATCTAATGTGGGAACGGAAGCAGGCTCGAGCGGACGCAGGGCAGCAGCGATATAAGCAAAAAAACGGATAGGGTCATTGTCATCTTCATCCAATGAATACCAGGCCATATTTTCATTCGCGGCAAGGGCAGCAGAAAGCAGGGTGGTTTTTCCAAAGCCCGGCGGCGCGGAAATGATGGTCAACCTGCCGTTCAAGCCAGCCTGCACGCCGTCAATCAATCTACGGCGCAGAACGGATCCGTGCGCTGCCAGCGGCGGGTACAGTTTCGTCGGTAGAATTGGGAACGGCATGCCCATAATTATAAAGGTGAAAATCCGCAGTTGTTGGTGACGTTGCTATACAGTAGGCGATAAGATAGACGGCGGAGAGAGATTTCTCTCCGCCGCTTTTGATTTATCGCTAATTGCTATGTACCAATCTATCGTCAGTTGGACAGATTCAATCCACGCTTCACCATCTCGACCAGAGCCTGAGTCTCCGGCTCGATGCGTTCATCCAGGCGGGCGGCGGCAATGACAGGAATCCATTTCTGTCGTTCATTTTGCGGATCGGGCAGGAGTTCGAGGTAACGCCGCACGTAGGCCATATGAAATAGTTCGATGAACAGGCGCAGGATGGGGCTGAGTTGTTTGCCCGCCCCTTTCGGGCCAATGGTCAGGAGCAGGCTTGTGCGGGTGAAGTCCATCCACGGGCTGCCGCTGCAGGCGGTCATCCAGTCGATGATAACGGGGCCTTTGTCGGTCAACATGACGTTCCCTGGATGGAAGTCCCCGTGGCAGAGCCGCTCGCTCTCGGGCAGAGCGGGCAACAGGTCCAGGAGGGAAGCGCGCAAGGCATCCTCCAGGTGCGGGACGTGGCGAATCACCTCTTCCATCCCGTTGCGGTACGAGAATAGTCCCGGCACCGAGAGTTGGTTCACCTTCACCTGCAATTCGGCCAGCGTGCGTGCATGACGGAAGACCATCCACGGGCGGGCATTCATATCCTGCAACATGGAGATGCCGTTCACGCGCTCGTAGACAAGGCCGCGCCGCCCGTTGACTTCGACGATCTCGCCCGCGGCTGGCGTGGGAATGCCCGCCTCTACCACCGCATGGGCCACCTTCGATTCATTTTCGACCCAGTGCGGCGGGCACCAGTCAAAGTAGAGTTTGAGGACGCGGCCCGCCCCCCACTCGTAAACTTCGGCGGTACGTCCGAGGGCAAAGGGACGGGAAAGGGCGGCTGACATGACAATCCCTGCCAGAGGTCATTCGTGACGGCTGATCATCCCATTCAACAGGATGCCCAGCCCCGCGAGGATGATGAGCGCCGGTCCGAAGTAGGTCCAACCGAAATTGAAGAGGAACGCAGCAGTGACGAGGGTCAGCACAATTCCGAGCAGGATCGAACCGCTAACCTGATTCGTAAATTGATTCCCCGCGCTGCGGTACACCCTCCAGGCGCGTTCGAACGCCCCAAGGGCGGGAATCAGGATGAAGAGCGCCCACCAACTTGTCAGGGGGATGCGGAGCGCGCCGCTGTTTTGGAGCAGGAAGAGTCCGCCCAGCACGATCAAAATGACCCCAATGATCCAACCGCCTGTGCCTTCACGGCGTTGTCTGCGGGCTTCGCGGCGGTCAACGGGTTGGTTGCTTACAGGTTTTTCGTTCATGAGTTCCTTCTTTTTTATTGCCTATTCGTTACTCATACGCCAACACATCGCGGACGGTCAGGCGGGTGGCACTGCGAGCGGGGAGGAAGCTGGCAATGGACGATAGAATGAGCACGATCACCAGCCAGGCCAGGATTCCGTCCGTGGAGAGGATGTAGGTCAGCGGCAGGGTCATTAACGCGGAACCAAGTCCGTAGTCGAGCAGGTGCGTCAGGGGGATGGCGAGCGGGATGGCGAGCGCCCAACTCAACAAGCCGATCAGCAATCCTTCCACCACCACCATCTGGAAGATCACGCCGCTTTCCGCGCCGATGGAACGCAATACGCCAATCTCACGGGTGCGTTCGAGCACGTTCATGCTCATCGTGCCGGTCAAGCCGAGGCCGCCCACCAGGGCGATCAGCATGGCCATGATCAATAACAAGTAGATCAGGATGTCGATCTGGTTTCGACCCGCGGAAATCGCTTCGGCTCCGGTTTGCATCGTGACTTTGAGATGCTCCCCATCAAAGCGCGTCTGCATCGCTTTGTAGACACCGGTCTGAAAGGCGGGATCGTGCTGTGCCGTCACAACCCGTAGGGTGGTGACCTTGTTCACTCCGCCGATCTTTTCAACCAGGTACTCATTGTTGACGAAGGTGAACGGGCTGTTCACGTTGCTCGCCAGGCGGAAAATTCCTACGACCACAAAGGGATATTCCTTGCCGTTGATGCGCACGGAGATTTCATCGCCAACCTTCACATCCGGGCGGATCTTCATGAAGTGGTTGTCGACGACGATGGCATTGGTGTCATTCGGCCGCAGCCAGCGTCCTTCAGCCAGATAGGAATGTACCAGTTTGGTATAGGCTGGAGGTGCGAAGAGGGAGATCAGGTCGCTGTTCTCGCCATCGGGCCGCATGACGTTGGCGTTCATGATGTTCCAGCCCTCAACCGCCTCCACACCGGGGACCCCAGCAACGGCCTCGAGCGCGCGGGACATGAGGGTTGGTTCTCCAAACTCCACGTTGACGTCCGTCTGGTAGTAACCAAAGGTACGATCCACTTCCATGCCGATGGATGCGCGCACGCTGAGCACGGCCATAAAGATCGCGCCGCCGAGCACAAGCGTGACCAGGGTAAAGGCCAGGCGTGTCTTGCGACTGAAGGTATTGCGCAGAGAGAGCAGCAGCGGACGGGGAATGAAGGGCAGGGCCGCCAGCAAGCGGTCGAACCAAGTGCGCGAACCGCGCTGGCTGAGTCCGTAGGTGCTGATGGCCTGCCGCACCGTCAGCCGCGCGCCGCCGAGTACCGGGAAGAATGCTGCAATCACCGGCACGCCGAGCGCAATCGCAGCCTGGATGTAGAGTGTGGCCGTAGGCAGGGAAAACGGCGATGGGTCGGCGTTGAGCATGACGATCAGCCAGCGGGAAAGGGCCGAAGCGGCCAATCCAGCCAGCGGCACGGCGATCAGCAAGGCCAGACATCCAAACGCAAGTGCCAATGTCATGTACATGCTGACCAATTGGAAGGCGGTACCGCCAATCGCCTTGAGCACTCCAATCTGTCGGACCTGCTGGCTCATCAACGCATTGGTGGTATTGATAATGAGAAACACGCTCAAAAAGACCGACATGATACCCAGCGCTCCCATCAGCATCTGGACGGTGTTGATAATGGATTGCGCCGGGTGCTGACCGGGGTTGTTGATATTGATGTTATGGACGAGATGCCCGCTGCGCTCGATCTTGACAGCCACATCCTCGGCGATCGTGCGGATGTACGCCGCGTCGGTCTGCGGACCCGAAGTGGAGATGGCAACGAAATTGAACTGACTCGAACCACCCAGCCATTCCATCGTTTTGGGCGTGACAAACCCGGCGGTGGAGGAAGTGAAATAGAACGGGTTGGCGTTGACATCGTGAACGGTTCCCGCTACTTTCAGCGTGCGGACGTATCCGCCATCGGTGATGAGGTCCACGCTGTCGCCGGGCTTGACTCCCAGCCCCTCGGCGCCCTGCCGTTCCAGGATGATTTCCTTATACCCTAGGCTGGTTTCGCCCTGCTGGAAAACAAGTTTATCCACCTGGATCTCAGCCAAGGGACCTATGCTGTTCAGGTTGATCCTGTACTGCCTGTCACCCGGTCCGACGATTTTGACCCACAGGTTGTAGCGCGCCTCGACCGCGGTCACCCCACGCGTGGAAGCCAGGCCGGTGAGTATGTCTTTATCGAAATCCTGGCAGAAAATCAAAGCGGTGTGCGGATTGACGGCTTGGTAGTCGCGGGCCATGTCCTGCTTGACGACGATGAAGGTGCTGATGATCAGTCCCACCGCGAATACGCCAACAGCGATCGAAAGCGACGCCAGCAGGGTGCGGGTCTTGTTCTTCCACAGATCCGCCCAGACTTTTCTCCAGCGTACCATCTCACCCCCCCTCCTGCGCAGAATGTGTCCGCGCCATGCGCTCATCGGCGACAGAATGCACAGCGGATTCGAAATCGGGCGAGGCGTTGATTAGATCTTGAAAGGACTCAGCGTCGAGAGCAAGGACTTCCACAGATGCCTCAGGCGCGGCCCGTACGGCGGCGATCGTGCGGCTGGAATGGAGCAGGGAGACCTCACCGAAATATTGTCCAGGCTGGAGGCGGTCAGCCACCACATCCTCGCCGCTGGGGCGTTTCAACATCACCTCGGCATTCCCTTTGCTGATGATATAAAAATTCTGTCCCGGCTCGTTTTCCTTGATGATGGTGGCGCCCGGTTGGAAGGTCATAGGCTGGACGCGATGCGTCGCTTCGAGCAACAACGGCGGGGAAAGGGAAGGCAGGGCGCGGGCCACATATTCGTTGACCACCTCGCCGTCCACGATCAACACGGTGCGCGAGACGCGGCGCGCCAGAGAACTGTCATGCGTCACCATCACCACCGTCTTGCCATCCGCCGCCAGATTTTCGAACAACTTGAACATCGCGTCGGCGGTCTTCGAGTCGAGGTTGCCGGTCGGTTCATCTGCGATGATAAGAGGAGGGTTGTTGGCCAAGGCGCGGGCAATCGCCACCCGCTGTTGCTGTCCGCCTGAAAGCGCGGAGGGAAGTTTCTCCGCATGCTCGCGCATCTCGACCATATCAAGCAGCACCAGAGCATGCTTGCGGCGTTCCCAGATCGGGTAGATACTGCACAGGTCCATCGGCATCATCACATTCTCGATCACCGACAGGTTGGGGAGTAATTGGAAGAATTGGAACACGATGCCCAGGTTGCGCCCGCGCCAACGCGCCATCTGGTTCTCGCTCAGCTTGTGGACCGCAGTTTCACCCACTCGCACTTCACCGGAGGAGGGTCGGTCGATGCCAGTGATCATGTTGATCAGGGTGGATTTCCCGCTCCCCGAACGCCCGATGATGCCCACAAATTCCCCGCGCCCGATCTCCAGGTCGATGGATTTCAAAGCGCGATAATCGCCCGCTGCGCTCTTGAAGTATTTCTCCACGCCGTGCAGTTCGATCAGAACTTGCGGGTTGTGCCTGCCATTTGATTTACCGGCGGAAGGTTCGAATAACATGGCACGCTCCTTCTGAAAAGTTATTCCACGAATATTATAGAACTTTCCCAGATAAAACTCTATCGCCAATAGGAGAGTTCTTCCCTGGCCGAGTGGACAGGTCGCTGGAACCATTACTCCCTGCCACATCCGGCCCCGCATGGGATAGCTGTTGATTTATGCCTGTTTAGGTCGAACACCCCACGGCTTGCCACATTTCCATTTTGTGTTTGGGTTTCCGATACCCCGTCCGCTTGCGACAGGGCAGTTCATTCCCCTAACTTGTAGTGAAATATTCCCGTGGAATAACGGAAGAATGGAATTGCATACATGAAGCGGTAAGGACGCACGCGCGGTTCGTCGGTACCGTAGTAATGCCATTCTTCCAGCATTTTGATGCCCGGACTCCACGACTCCACATCGCGGCCGTGTTTCAACCCAAAACGCAGGCGCGCGCTGATCTTTGAAAATTTCAGCTGTAAGTTATCGCCCCAAATCACCCAGGGCGTATGCGCGTCGAACACCATGTCTGAGTTGGGGAATTTCGATTGCAGGGTCTTCACCAGCCACTTCACTTGCTCTTCCTCAAAATACGGAAGCACTCCCTCCGCGATAAACAAAAACGAACGCGGTTTCAACGCGCTGATTTGTTCCATCCACGCGGGGTCAAGGGCGGAGCAGGAGATGAGGTGATAGCGTCCGCCCTCGTGGCCGATGAGTTGACGGCGCAGGGCGATGACTTCGGGCAGGTCCAGGTCGAACCACTCGATGCGGCCGTTGTCGACGCGCTCGAAGCAGGTGTCGAGTCCGCAGCCGAGGTGGACGACCACTCCGTCGGGATGAGCCGCCAGAAAGTCACGCGTGAAACGGTCAAATTCACGGACGCGGCAGACCAGCGCGACCACATCGTGACTTTGTAGTTTTATCTTCGAGAAATCATAATCCAGTTTTTTGACGATTCCTTCTGCCTTTGGATCTTTTAGCATGGCATCAGGAAGCTGTGATTCGGTGGCGCGGTAATAGAGCGGGATGAGCAAAGTTTCAGGCACGCCAGTGAGGGATAAGGAAATTTTATCGGTCATTTCTGCCTCCTTTAGAATTTTGGCAAGAAGCGACCGGTGCGTTTCATGTATTCTTTGTACTCATTGCCGAAGGCTTCGATCAACATCTGCTCTTCCTTGGGAATGCGCCAGAGGAGACCCGCAAAGGTGAGAACGCACGCACCGACAAAGATCCAGTTTGCGGTGAGGAGGGAGAGACAGATAAACCAGCCACACATCCCTGCATAAAGCGGATGGCGAATGCGCGCGTAGGGTCCAGTGGTGATGAGGCGGTGGCCTTGGGTCAGTTGAAGTTGCGGGGACCATTGCGTGTCGAGCGTAACCTGCACCCATGTCCAGAAACAGACTGTGCCCACGCCGATGGCAAAACCGAGCCAGCGTAACCACGGCGGGAGCGGGAACTGGAAGGCGTCGATCCATTTTGCGCCCGCAAAGTACATCACGAGAAATGCCATCAATGCCAGAAAGATGACAACGCGGGCGATGAAGTAGCCACGTCCGCCCTCGCGCTCGATGGCCTTGTTATCGGGCGTGATGCGCCCGCCGGAGCGTTTGATCTTGAGCATGAAATAGACCCGCATGGCAAATAAAGCCAAAAACAGAATGGCAAATAAAAGGCGGAAGGTAGTTTCAGAAGTCATGGGTTATTGCTCCTTTCTCATATGCGGAATGAGCATTGGGACGTGTTTACAATACTCGACCCACCGGTTGCCAAATTCCTCTGAAAGCGCGGTCTCCTCTCGTTTTGCGCGGACCAACGTAAACGGCGCAAAGATGGCAAAGGAAACGGTTGTCCACGTGAAATAGATGAGGAGGCTGCCAGCGGCAGACAGGATCAAGCCGGCGTACATCGGGTGGCGGACGATGGCATAGGGTCCGCTGGTGATGAGTTGGTGATCTTTGAACAGTTGCGCGCCAAATCCAGTGGAGACAAAATAATTTTTGCCAAGCGCCAAGCGCGCCCAGATCAAGAATCCCATGCCAGGGAAATAGAGCAAGGAACCGGCAACCAGCATCCACAACTGCACCGAGGGCGAGATCGTCCACAACAGGGGCTTCCAACCGAGGTATGCAATCCCGAAGAACAGTGCGCAGGAAGCGAGATAAAACCATGGCGAACGAAGCCAAGAGGCGTTGAGTCCCGTCGTGCGCCCGGCTTCACGTTTTGTGCCGCGCCAGACACCATACATGACGATGGCCAGTGCAGAATAAGCGAAGAGTCCACCTGACAATTGAACGATCCGCTCGAACGTCATGATTTATTCCTTTCGGAGCAAAATGACGCGATACATACCTCCAAGCAGACTGGGTTCCTCTTGAACGACCTTACAGGGACAGCCAACCAACATGTCGCTGAAACGCCGCGTAATGTCGGTGCCGAGGCGCGTGCTAAAATAGTTCATCAAACGGCGCATCGGTGTAACTTTTTCGTTCTCCGCCTGGAATTTGTCGAAGATGACCAGCCGTCCGCCCGGCTTGACGGCGCGCAGCGTTGATCGCAGGCAGGCGCCTCCATCCGGGACGACGCTCAAGATGAGGTTCAGGATGGCGGCGTCGAAGGAATTCTCTGGGACGAGCAGTTCCTGCGCGTCGCCTTCGATCAGGGTAACGGAACCCGGACAGAGGTCCAGCTTGAGGCGAGCCTTGGCCAGCATGTCGGGGCTGAGGTCGATGCCGGTGGCGTCCACGCCCGCGGGGAGGTAGGGAAGATCCGCACCCGTTCCCACGCCGACGATCAACACGCTCTCACCCGCTTGCAGGGATAACATGTCCAAGGCGCGCCTGCGTCCCGGCGCGAAGAGATGGTTAACCGTGGCGTCGTAGATCGGCGCCCAGCGGCGGTAGGCGATCAGGTTGTGTGCGTTGGTGATTTTCATTCAAGCCTCAATCTTCATCCATTCGCCAAATCCAGGACAACTTTCACGTCATCCACCTGATGATCGGAGATGCCGAGGGCGTGAAGCTCATCATGCTTGCCGGAGACAATCTGTTGACCCAGGCCAGAGTGACGCCACATCTTGAGGTCTTCCTCCAACGGGGAGCCGATGCGGTCTTCGCGGACGATCCTGCCATCGGCCATCACCAGCACGCGGCGGGTCTGGCGGGCGACGCTCGGGTCGTGCGTGACGATGACAAAGGTGACGCCCTGCGACTGGTTCAACTCTTTGAGCAGTTTCATTAAGTCCTGCCCGGCGGACGTGTCGAGACTTCCGGTCGGTTCGTCGGCCAGGATGAGTGGAGGCCGGTTGGCAAGGGCGCGCGCGACCGCCACACGTTGACGCTGTCCGCCCGAGAGTTGACCCGGGAGATGGCCGAGCCGCCCGGCCAGTCCGACCAGAGCGAGCAGTTCTTCGGCGCGTTTGCGGCGCGCGGACGCGTCGAGGAATCCCACCATCGGGATTTCCACATTTTCGCGGGCGGTGAGAGTCGGCAGCAGGTTGTGCAGTTGGAACATGAAGCCGACCGTCCTGGCGCGGAAGCGGTCCACATCCCGCAGGGTGGAAAGGTCCTGCCTGTTGACGAGGACCTTGCCTCTGGTGGGCGCATCGAGCGCGCCGAGCACATGCAATAACGTGCTCTTGCCGCTGCCGCTCGGTCCCATGACAGCCACGAACTCCCCCGCCTCGATGGACATCGTAACGCCATCCAGCGCACGGATCTCCTCGCCGTCGCCGTAGACGCGCGTCAGGTCGTGGGTCTCGATCATCAGATTGGTGTTCATGGACTCACCTCGATATCCACAAAAGCGGTCATGCCCCAGCGCAGGCCTTCGGGCAAAGAATCCAGCACGATGACTGCGGTGTAGTTCACGCCTGAACCTTCGGCGGATTTTTTCGCGACCCATAACACCTTGCCCTTGACCACCACCTCGGGGAGCGCGTCGAAGGTGACCGAGACCACGTCATCCGCACGGACGCGCGCTGCGTCGAACTGTGACTTGGCCAGCGCAAGTTGGTCCGCGTGAGCGCCGTCAAGCGTGTCGGGCTGACTGAGCACCAGGTCGGCTTTGCTGCCGCGCATCATCGCGCCGTAGCCCGCCTTGAAGCCGTCGGCCAGCGCGCCAAGCGCGATGATCACAGTGACGCCGACGCCGATCCCGATGATGGTCAGCAGGGTGCGGACTCTGCGCCGCAGGAGGTTGCGAAAAATGATGGTCATCTCGAATCGCTCCTGAGTGTGTGGTCAGGACGAATTACCAGATCCCCGGCAGGAGGCGATACTTCACCTTCTGGGTGTATTCGCGATAGCCGGGCAAGTCGCGCAGGAGGAGTTTTTCCTCGTCGAGAATACGGAAGATCAACACTGGCAGAATCATCAAGCCCGGCAAGACAGCCCAGTAGGAACCCAGCGCCAACGGCGACGCCGCATAAACGAGGAACGCTCCCACGTACATGGGATGTCGCACGATGACATACGGCCCATTGGAAATGACCTTCTGTCCTGCTTCAACCTCCACGATGCGGGAAGTATACGTGTTCGTCTTGAAGACCCATAGCACGAACAGGAATCCCGCAACGACGATCACATCGCCCAGGATCGCCACCCAGGCGGGCATCTGCGACCAACCGTAACGCTGGTCAAACCCGGGCAGGAGATATGACAAAAGGAAGAAGATCAGCGAAACGCCGACGATCTTTCGTTGCTGTCCTTCGCGTTCTCTCATTCGCATGCGGCGTTCCAGCAAGGCGGGATCGTTCTTCAAAAGGTAGAGGATATTGATCGTTGCAACGAGCAGCAGCGTTCCCATAAACATCCATGCCTGCCAGTAGTTCCACGTGCCAGCAGGGATGAAGAACAGGAGCGACATCACAACAAGAAAACCTGTTACGCGCGAAATCACCAGGCGCGCAAGTTGGGATTTGGACAAAGGTTGGTTCATGGATGTTGCCTCAAGGAGCTAATCTTCCTGAATGTGTCGAATTCCCTGTTGAAACAAGGTGATGATGTGAGGGTCAACGAGGCTGTAATACACCTCCTTCCCCTCCCGTCGCGCGACCACCAGCTTCATCTGGCGAAGTCCGCGCAAGTGATGCGAAACCGCCGATTGACTGATACCGACCAGGTCCGCCAGGACGCTGACGTTCTTTTCGCCGTCCAGCAAGGCAGACATAATCTGCACACGGCTGGTATCACTAAAGGCCCGGAAGAGTTCGGCCACATGCGCAGCAGAGTGTTCGTCAAGAATTTTTGATGGCATAATTCGAAATCCTTTTAACATATGAAAATATATTCATATGTTTCATTGTAAGCCGTTTCAATCAAATTTCAAGAGACAATTTTCTGGGGAGTTTATTTCGCGTGGTTATCCGGGTGCCGTGATTGGCTCAGAGGGTCTTTTGAGATATTTTTCTAGGGTCTGTATGCAAAATATAGGGTAGGGGTTAAACTGGTCGACATGGGAAACCGTGGCGATCTAACGAATGAACAATGGGAGCGGATCGAACCGTTGCTCCCGCAGGCAAAAACGACTCGAGGACGACCTGCACAAGATCATCGAAATCTCCTGAACGGGATTGTGTGGGTGCTGCGAACAGGGGCACCTTGGCGCGATGTGCCAGAACGATATGGAAAGTGGACCACGATCTACAGTCGGTTCCAGCGCTGGCGCAAATCTGGCGTCTGGGACAGGATGTTTGCGGAATTACAAACAGCCTTTGATATGGAGAGCAATGTGGATTGGGAGATCCATTTCATTGACTCGACCACGGTACGGGCTCATCAACATGCGGCTGGTGCAAAAAAAGTACGCCCGAACAAGAGGCATTAGACCGTTCTCGCGGCGGTTTCAGCACCAAAATCCACCTTCGTTGTGAAGGTACAGGTCGATTAATCACATTCCTGCTCACGCCAGGACAGGAAAGTGACATCGCGCAGGCAGAAAAACTGATGGAGCGTGGTGCCATTCGCCGAGGTTCAGGCCAAACCCGTTTGCACCCAGAACGGTTGGTGGCAGATAAAGGCTACACCAGTACTGCCTTGCGCTCCTATCTCCATCGTCACCACGTCCGTTGTACGATCGCTCGTCGTAGCAATGAAAGGCGCAGAGGTTCGTTCGATAAACAGCACTACCGAAAGAGGAATATCATTGAAAGACTCATCAATCGTCTCAAGCAATTTCGGCGCATTGCGACCCGCTATGAAAAACGAGCCGCCAACTTTGCTGCCATGATTACCATTGCCTCAATTTTCCTCTTTTCAGATTTCGCATACAGGCTCTAGGAAAAACAAATATTTGGGTCCTTCGCGACCTTTGTGCGCTTCGCGGTGAAAATTTTCCATTGTGCCCTTAAACATCATGACGCACTCTCGAAGATTATTTCGAGGTGCGTCATGTTTTTATATTTCTTCGTGCCACTCTGTGTAATCCGTGTCCAATGCTTACGAAAACTGCAACACCACCCCCGCGATCAGCAAAATCTGACCGATGTGATACAGGCCGATGTTCAGCATCCGTCCGTGTGGCATCGAGCGGATGAACTTGTTCCAGGCCAGGACGATATCCGATGCGTAGAAGAACAGCGCGCCCAACGCCACCGCGGCGGACGCCAGCGCGTTCCATTGCACGTTCGAGAGCGTCAGCAGCGCCGAGAGCAGCATCAGGGTGATGACCGCGCCATACAAGGCCACGGGAATCGCCAGCCGCGACTGACCCGAGGCGTGCACGCCCATCAACAGGCGGCGCATCACGCGCATGCCGCTCATGCCGATGATCACTGCCAGCAGCAGACTCCACATCGTGACGGGCGGCAGCGGGGTGTTGAACCCGATCAGATAGGCCACGTGCGCCAGCAGAAAAGCGGCCAGCCCGAAAACGAAGAAACGGTCCAGCCAGAGCAGGAACACGTCGCCCGCCAACGAGAGCACAGCCCCCAACCCGAACCACAACGCCGCTCCCTGCCAGCCCGTGGACAGATATAACCACAACGCCAGACAGAACATCACCGCAGGCTTGGCAATGAATTCCAATTGCCGCTTTCCACTCCACAACGCATACGACTCCAACCCTGCGAACGCAATTGCCAAAATTGGCAGGACAATCATCGAAATCTCCTCTCCCAAATTAAAAGGGCGACCCGCTCAGGTCGCCCCTGCATCACTTCTTTCTTGCGTCCTTCTTCTTCCCGCCTTTGATCTTGTATCCGAAACGCTGCAAGGCATTCTCGTCCTTGCGCCATTCCTTGAGCACCTTCACGCGCAGCTCCAGGAAGATGGGCCGTCCGCCCATCGCCTCGATCTCCTTGCGGGCCGAGGAGCCGATGCGTTTGAGCATCGAGCCACCCTCGCCGATGACGATGCCCTTCTGCGACTCGCGCTCCACGAAGAGCGTGGCGGCGATGTAGGCCATACCGTTCTCGCGCTCGGCAAACTCGTCGATGCGGATGGCGATGCCGTGCGGCACCTCGTCGCGCAGGTTAAGCAGCGCCGCCTCGCGGATCAGGTCCGCGGCGATGTCGCGCTCGTACGAGTCGGTGACCTGGTCTTCGGGGTACTCGGGCGGACGCTTCGGCAGGACCGCCGTCAGCGCGGCGATGAGTTCATCCAGACCCCGACCTTTGCGCGCCGACACTTCCTGGACCTTGGGCTGGATCAGCAGCTTGGAGTACTCCTCCGCCCGGGCGGGGATCGCCTCGGGCGCCAGCAGA
>CAZGFR010000045.1:20940-25053 GCA_964524485.1 uncultured Anaerolineaceae bacterium
GTCGGCTCGTCGCCCGCATCCACCAGGAACAGAATCGCATCAACGTGTTCGAGCGCTTCCTGCGCCTCCTGGTTGAGGAACTCACCCAGCTTGTGACGCGCCACGTGCATGCCGGGCGTATCGACGAACACAATCTGCGCCGAGTCGTTGGTCAAAATGCCGAGCTGACGGCGGCGGGTGGTCTGCGGTTTGGGCGAGACCGCCGCGATCTTCTGCCCCAGCAGCGCATTGACCAGCGTGGACTTGCCCACGTTCGGGCGGCCGATGACGGCCACGAACCCAGAGCGGAAACTTTCTTCGTTCATTGTTTTTTCCAATTGACAACCACCAAACTTGAGATGATCAGCAGCCCGCCTGCCAGCAACTGCCAGGAGAGATGCTCATTTAAGAAGAGGACGCCCAGAATCACGCCGCCCAGCGGGAAGACGTAGGTCACCATCGTGGCGCGCGTCGGGCCGATCTCGTGGATCAGGTAATAGTTGAGGATCAGCGCCAGGCCCGAGCCGAGCACACCCAGCCACAACAATGCAATCCACGTGATGGGCAGGTGCGGAATCTTGAACGGGCTCTCCGCGATGGGCGCGGCCAGCCACATCAGCGCGGTGGCCGAGACCAGCGGGGCCGCGCCGCGCACCAGGCCGGGCGCGTGGGCGGTGGTAAGGCGCGCATACACGGCGCTGCCCGCGTAGAACAGGCTGGCCAGGATGACTGCGCCCTGCCCAAGCAGGGAACTCTGCGAAGCGTGCATATCCTCGCTCAGCAGGATGACCACGCCCACAAAACCGACCGCCAGGCCGATCACCTTCTGGGCGGTCATCCTGTCATCGTGCAGGAACAGATGCGCGATGATCAGGGTGAAGAGCGGAACCGTGGCGTTGAGGATCGAAGCCACCGCCGAGTCGATGACCTGCTCGCCCCACGAGATCAGGAAGAACGGGACGGCCACGCTGGTGATGCCGATGATGATGAACGCCGTCCAGGTCTTGCGGTCGTGCGGCCATTCCACGCGCTGGATGAAGACCGCGCCGCCCGCAAAGAGCAGGCCGAACAACACGCGGAAGGCCACCAGCGTCATCGGGCCGACCTCGGTCACGGCAATTTTGATCCACAGGAACGACGAGCTCCAAATGGTGCCCAGTAAAATGAAGATCAACCAATGTTTAAGTTTCAAAACTCACTCCTTTGGAATGGAGTGAGTTTATCATAACAACGCAACATACGCCCTGAGCGGAGCCGCTGGTGGTCGAGTAGGCCCAGTGTTTTTTGAGGCCCTATCGAGACCCGCGGCGCAGTCGAAGGGCAGCTTACTCCTTCGTGATCAACCGAACCTGCGTATCGTAAAAGATATAATCCCAGGCCCAGTTGATCAGCACCACAATGCGGTTGCGGAAGCCGATCAGCCGGTAGATGTGCAGGAAGACCCAGATCACCCAGGCGATGAACCCACTGAACGACAGGCCCCAGATGCGCGCCACGGCCGCGTTGCGCCCGATGGTGGCCAGCAGGCCAGGATCCTTGTAATGGAACGGGAGGGGCGTCTCTTTGGCGAGAACGCGGCGGATGTTCTCGGCGGCTGAATCCGCCTGTTGGAGCGCCACGGTCGAAAGCATGGGCAGCGGCTGGCCGTTCCCATTCTCGACGTAAGCCATGTCGCCGATGACGAAGACCTCGGGATGACCGGGCAGTTGCAGCGTGGACTCGGTCACCACCCGACCCGCGCCTGCCTGCCGCACCCCCAGCCGGCTTGCCAACCCGGCCGCTTTGACGCCCGCCGTCCAGATCAAGGTCTGGGCGGGGATGGTCGTGCCATCGGCCAGGGTGACCTGTTCGCCGTTGTACTCGGTCAACTTGGCGTCGAGCATCACCTCCACGCGCTTGCCCGTCAACAGGCGGAGCGTGGACTGGCGCAACTCGTCGGGGTAGGCGGGCATGACGGTCGGTCCCGCTTCGAGCAGTAACACGCGCGACTCGTTCATGTCGATGGCGGGATATTCCTTGCTCATCACGTGGCGGATCAACTCCGCCAGCGCCCCCGCCGTCTCGACGCCGGTCGGGCCTGCGCCGACCACCACGAAGGTCAGTAGGGCGCGGCGCTTGTCGGCGTCGGCTTCGCGGCTGGCGCGCTCGAAGGTCGAGAGCAGGTGGTTGCGCGTCTGCACGGCGCTTTCCACGTTCTTCAGATTGAAGCCGTTGCGCTCCACCGACTCGAGGCCGAAGAAGTTGGTCTGTCCACCCGCCGACAGGATGAGATAGTCATAGGCGATGACCGAACCGTCCAGCTTGACGTAACGCTCGGCCAGGTTGACCTCGGTCACCTCGCCCATCTGGAAGGTCAGGTTCTTCTGGCGGCGAAAGATGGTTCGCACGGGGTAGGCGATCTGCGCGGGCGTCAGGCCCGCGATGGCGATCTGATACAACAGCGGCTGGAACAGATGATAATTTTGGCGGTCGATCAACGTGATACGGACAGGCGCGCCGGCCAGTTTCCGCGCGGCCTGCAAGCCGCCGAATCCCGCGCCGATGATGACCACATGGGGACGTTTCTCTGCGATCATGGTTCTCTCCTTCTATCCATGTCATTGCGGACCCGAGCGAAGCCAGTGGCAGGAAATCTCTTGATGGGTGGTGGTAACTCAAAGGTCGCAGTGATATATTATTTGTGAAATATTACACTATTATTATAACCAAAATTGTCCTATTTGTAAAGATTATCACAAAGCTCACCCCCATAAAAAGTGCGGCCCACCTTTGAGGCGGGTCGCACTTCATCTACTGCCAAAATAGGAATTGACTGAACCCCAGGCTGGCCACGTCGAGCGGGATGCCGACCAGGTGAGCCAGCCAACTGACCAGCCACCAAAATCCGCGGTTGACGAAAGGTACGTACCACAACACCAGGAAGACGAGGATGGCAAACGCGCCCTGCGTCCGCGCCAGTTTGACGCGCCACTCATACGGAAGATGCGGCTCGATGGCGCCGAAGCCGTCAAAGGGCGGCACGGGCAGCAGGTTCAGCACCACGGCCGAGACTTGCAGCCAGGCCAGGAAGGCCAGCCCGGGACCAAAGATCGAGTTGGCGACCGGCGTGAAGCGCAAGACTAGGCCGAGGGTCAGAGCCAGAAAGGCGTTCGAGAGCGGACCCGCCAACGAAACGGCGGTCTCCCAGCGGGGTCCACGCAAACGCCAGCGCTCGATGTAGACCGCGCCGCCCGGCAGGCCGATCCCGCCCGCCAGCAGGAACAGAATCGGCATGAGCAGCGAGTAGACGGGATGTGTGTACTTGAGCGGATTGAAGGTCAGATAGCCCTTGTCCTTAACGGTGTAGTCGCCACCCTGATAGGCCACGAAGGCGTGCATGAACTCGTGCAGGCACAGCGAAAAGACCCAACCCGCAAGGACGACGACGAAGGTCATCGGAAGGCCTCGATCTCTTTGTGCATGACCGAGATGGGAAAGTGCGGTCCATGCGCGGGGTGGACGGTCTGGATGCCCAGCGGCAGGATCTTCTTCCAACTCTCCACCACCATGTGGATGTCATCGGCCAGCACGGGCAGGCCGGGGGTCAGGCGCAGATACCAGTCGTTCATGGCCATGTCGCCGACCAGCGCATCGCCCGAGTCGAGCAGGATGCTGACGTGGCCCATCGAGTGTCCGGGCGTGTACACGACCTTGCCCGGGATGCCGTATTCGGCCAGCGACAGGCCGTCGTCGTCGAGGACCTTGTCCACTTTGACGGGCGGCAGGTGAGGATGCAGGACCGTCCGCGCCAGGGCGGACATGGCGCGGCCGTAGGCGCCCACGCCGCCCGGGAAGCCCGGCCGACCCGTCTCGACCCAGGACTGGTCCCGATGATGAATGGCGACCTGCGCCCCACTCATCGCGCGGATGTCGCTCAGGCAGGTGATGTGGTCCCAGTGGCCGTGCGTGAGCAGGATCAGGTCGATCTGCTTCGGGTCCACGCCCAGGGCGGACATGCCGCGCACGAAGGCGGGCGTCCCGCCCCACGCGCCGGCGTCGATGAGCACCGTCCGCTCACCGCGCAGCAAATAGCAGTTGCAAATTCCCACGGGAATGCGATGGAAGGAAAAGGCCATGTGAGTCTCCTTTGGCTCG
>CAZGFR010000046.1:0-25038 GCA_964524485.1 uncultured Anaerolineaceae bacterium
GCAGGCTGACCTTTCGTAATGGTGCCCGTCTTATCCAGCACCACCACGCCGATACGGCCCGCGCGTTCGAGCGCCTCACTGCTGCGGAAGAGGATGCCCGCCTCAGCGCCCTTGCCCGTCCCCACCATGACGGCGGTCGGCGTAGCCAGGCCCATCGCGCACGGACAGGCAATGACCAGTACGGCCACCATGTTGATCAGCGCACGGGTGAAGTTGTCCATCTCCGCGTTGACGGGCAGCGGCGGCCCGAAGAAATACCAGCCCGCAAAGGTCAACAGCGCAATAGCGATCACCGCAGGGACGAAGACCGCCGAGACCTGGTCCGCCATCTTTTGAATGGGCGCCTTGCTACCCTGCGCATCTTCCACCAGCTTGATGATCTGCGCCAGCGCAGTCTCCCTGCCGACCTTGGTGGCCTCGAACTTGAGCAGGCCCAGCTTGTTGAGCGTCGCGCCAATGACGGACTCACCCGGTTTCTTCTCCACAGGCAGCGACTCACCCGTCAGCATTGACTCATCCACGGCCGAACGGCCTTCGACGACCACGCCGTCCACGGGGATCTTCTCGCCAGGGCGCACCAGAACCACGTCGCCCACGCGGACCTCATCCACGGGCACTTCGGTCTCGGCACCATCACGGACCACGCGCGCGGTCTTGGCGCGCAGACCCATCAACTTCTTGATCGCCTCGGAGGTGCGCCCCTTGGCGCGCGCTTCGAGGAACTTACCCAGGCGGATCAACGTGATGATAACCGCCGAGGTCTCGAAATACACGTGACCTGGGATGATGCCCAGTGTGATGAAGATCGAGTAGATATACGCAACCGACGAGCCCATCGCGATCAACACATCCATGTTAGCCGAGCCGTTACGCAGGGACTTATACGCGCCCACGTAATACTGCCAGCCTACGTAAAACTGCACGGGTGTGGCCACCGCCCACATCGCGTAATGGACCCACTCCGCGTGCGCCCACATGCCGAGCAGGCCGAAGTCGCGCGCCATCGAGAACAGGAAGAGCGGCACGGTGAACAGCAGACCTGTCAGCAGCAGTCGGCGCTGCTCGTTGATCTCGTGTTCGCGCGCCATCGCTTCCGCGTCTTCCGCGTCGCCGCCCAACTCCAGGGCTTCAAATCCAGCCGCGCTGACGGCGCGTCGGATCTCGGCCTGGCTGATAACGGTTGGCACATATTGGACGCGCGCTTTCTCAGTCGTAAACGTGACCTGGGCTTCGAGGACGCCATCCAGCTTTTGCAGAGCCTTTTCCAGGCGGCGGGCGTCGTTGTCGTCGGCCAGGCGCTTGATGACCAGGTCGGCTTCGCCCGTGGCGACGCCGTAACCCGCACGCTGCACGCGTGCGATCACGTCGGTCAGCACCAGTTTCGAAGCGTCGAATTCCACGGTGGCCCGCTCCGAGGAGAGGTTGACCACCGCGGTTTGGACACCGTCCAATTTCCTGAGATTGCGCTCCACGGTGGCGACACAGTTCGCGCAGGTCATGCCGGTGATGGGTAAAGTGAGTTGTTTCGTATCAGCCATTTCGTATCCTTCAAATAGACCTGACAGATCTACGTGACCTGTCAGATCCAAGTCTAGTTACAAAGCGATCGGACCCGCCACGGGGTAGTTGATCTCGGCCAGCAGCGACTTGATCTTCTCCTCGCTGGCGGGGGCATCGAAGCTGATGACGACCTTCTTGGTGTCGATCTCAGCCTTCACGGACTGGACACCCGCCAGTTCGGCGACTTCAGTCTCGATGGTGTGAGTGCAGTGTCCACAGGAAATGGCAGGGACGGTATAGGTAACGGTGGTCATGGTAGTTTCTCCTTGAAAATGATTTGGTTTTTTCGTGAGGCACGGCAGAACATGGAACGGCCATAGCAGTTCCACTACCCGCCGTGCCCCTACGGGTTACACTTTGTTCGCCATCTCGAAAACTTCGGTGATCTCCTGGAGCACACGTTCGCGCTCGCTGGCATCGTCGCCCTGGATGGCGGTGATCACGCACGAGTTGAGATGGCTCTCCAGAATCTGCGAACTGACCTTGTTGAGAGCAGCCTCCACTGCCTGGATCTGGCGGATGACGTCGATGCAATAGGCATCCTCTTCCACCATGCGGATAACGCCTTTCAGATGTCCTTCAATGGTCTTCAAACGCCGCAGGGTATTATCGTTGTTCATGGGTTCCTCTTGCTCTTTGATCGTGTCAAGGTCTCTAGCCTTACCCCCCCCAGGGGGGACGGGTATCAAAATCATATCATACCGCTCCGCTTCGTCAAGGAGAAAGGCCAGGCAAAATGTCATTTTTTGTCAGGAAAGTTGTCCTATTCAGAGTAGAATAGTCTTCATGAACCTCCACCCTACCGACCTGCGACGGGTTAGCGTTTTCCAGAATGCCACCGACGATGATCTGGGTTTGTTGCTCAAGCGCGGCATCCTGCGTTCCATTGAGGAAGGTGAATTCTTCTTTTTCCAGGGCGATCCCGCCAGATATCTGTACGTCCTCATCACTGGCCGCGCCAAGCTGATGCAATCCAGCCCGTCGGGACAGCAGGTCAACCTGCGAACGATCAACGAGTGGCAGTTGTTCGGCGCCCTGGGCGCTGTCCGCGACGGGGTGGCCTATCCCGCCACGGCACAGGCGCTGGAACCCAGCACGGCGCTCGCCATCGAAAGCACGTTCCTACACGAAATGCTGCAAACCCGTCCCTACCTGTCTTTCGACCTGATGCAGCTCATGACAGGCTACATCCAGGAAATGCAATCCCGGTACCGTGAGTTGGCTACCGAAAAAGTGGAACGCCGCATCGCCCGAGCCATCCTGCGTCTGACCGCCCAGATGGGCGTCAAGAACGCAGACGGAAACATTGAGCTGGCTTTTACCCGCCAGGACCTGGCCGAGATGTCTGGCACCACGTTGTACACCGTCAGCCGCGTCCTGTCAGAATGGGAGCGGCGCGGGCTGGTGGAGGCAGGCCGCGAGCGGGTGGTGCTTTCCAATCCGCATGGGATTGTGCAGATTGCCGAGGAATTGGATGAATCGCGCTGAGCGCAGCCGAAGCGCAACCAGATGCCTCAATTAAGATAATTCCTGTCTATTATTTGCGCTTGCGCAAAGACAGACTCGCGCCGAGGGGATAAAGTTGGCGCATGGATCGCAAACCGCCCCAACTCCACACCAGTGTGCTCGAAACGCTGAAGGACTGGCCCGAAACAGCCAGCGTTTTCCTCGCGCGTCAGACGGCCTGCATCGGCTGTTACCTGGCGCGTTTCTGCTCCCTGCAGGATGTGGCGGACACCTATCACATCCAGCCCACAGAATGGATGGAACAAATAGGCAAGGCAATCCAGGACTCAAATCTCTAATCAGGAGCGAACGATGAAATCCATTTCCAAGATCCTCACCCTGCTCGTGGTGGCCGTGCTTTTGCTGACGGCCTGCGGCGCAAAGCCCGCCAGCAACCAGGGTGGTTATGTACTGACCACTGCCCTCAAGGACGGCAAACTGGTCTTCGTCGGAGTCGGCAGCGACATCGAGGGCGTGGTCAACCCCGCGCTCAAGGCCCAGCCTGGGGAGCAGGTCACCGTGACCCTCATCAACGGCGAAGGCGCCGAGCACGACATCTTCTTCCCCGATGTGGACGCCAAGACCGCCCGCATCAGCGGAGAGGGCAGCAGCGCCTCGGTCACGTTCACCGCGCCCGAGCGCAGTGGTTCCTTTGCCTACATGGACAGCGTCCCCGGGCACGCCGAAGCGGGCATGCAGGGCTGGCTGCTGGTCGGCGGTGTGGAAGCGCCCGCCGTGGCCCAATCCACAGGCATGGACATGGCGGCAGACTCGTCGACCAACGTCCAGCCTACGGGCGTCACCGTGACCTATGCGCTCGATACCGCCATGCAGGACGGTAAGATGGTCTTCCTCGGCAAGGGTGGCGACATCGACGGCAAGGTCAATCCCGACCTGAAGGCCAACGTCGGCGACACGGTGCAGATCACGCTCACCAGCGCGGATGGCATCCAGCACAACATCTTCTTCGAGGGCGCCAACGCTCAGTCGAAGGATGTGGTCGGCCAGGGCAGCACAACCACGCTCGAATTCACCCCCGACAAAGATGGCACCTTCGCGTACTACTGCAGCATCCCCGGCCACCGCCAGGCAGGCATGGAAGGCAAGTTCATCGTCGGCACGGGCGTGGCGGCCGCCAGCGCTCAAAGCAGCATGGCGGATATGAACATGACGTCGGCTCCTGCCGCGTCAGCTGCGGCAGCCGGCCCCGCCGACGCCAACGCCGTGGACATCACCCGCGACCCGACCGATATCCCCGCCTCCGTGGGGAACCGCGGCCCCGAACACGTCCGCATCGACCTGGAGACGGTCGAGGTGGTGGGCAAGCTGGCCGACGGTACCACATTCACCTACTGGACCTTCAACGGCCTCGTCCCGGGTCCCTTCATCCGCGTGCGCGTGGGTGACACCGTGGAAGTTCACCTCAAGAACAGCATGACCTCCAGCATGGCCCACTCTGTGGACTTCCACGCCGTGACCGGCCCAGGCGGCGGCGCGGTCGCCACCCAGACCAAGCCCGGGGAGGAGACCACCTTCACCTTCCAGGCGCTCAACGTCGGCCTGTTCGTCTACCACTGCGCCACGCCCATGGTGGCCGACCACATCTCGAACGGCATGTACGGCATGATCCTGGTCGAGCCTGAGGGCGGCCTGCCCAAGGTGGACCGTGAGTTCTACGTCATGCAGGGTGAACTCTACACCGCCCAGCCCTTCGGCACCGCGGGCCAACTCACCCGTGACACAACCAAACTGCTCGACGAGCACCCCGAATACTTCGTCTTCAACGGCGCCTCCATGGCCCTGACCAGCGACGCGCACTCGCTGAAGGCCAAGGTCGGCGAGACCGTGCGCATCTTCTTCGGTGTCGGCGGCCCCAACTTCACCTCCTCGTTCCACGTCATCGGCGAGATCTTCGACCGCGTGTACGATCAGGCATCGCTCACCTCCAACCCGCTCACCGACGTGCAGACCACCATGGTCCCGCCCGGCGGCGCCACCATGGTCGAGTTCACCTTGCAGGTGCCCGGCCGCTACATCCTCGTCGACCATGCCCTCTCGCGCATGCAGCGCGGCCTGGCTGGATACCTGATCGTGGAAGGGCCCGACAACCCGGACGTCTTCAGCGGGACGGTCACCCCCGGCAGCGGGCATTAGCCAACTTTTTTCGCCCTGAGCGGAGCCGCGACAGCGGCGCAGTCGAAGGGCAAATACAAAATAACAAGAGTGCCCGCATCTTTTGCGGGCGCTCTTTGTTTTGACTGTATAATCACGTCCATGAAAAAACTCCACCCGCTCTTCGCCGGACTGCTGGCTGGCTCCGTTTTACTGGCCGCCTGCGCCCGCCCCACCCCCAATCCCCAGGCCCAAATCCAGCAGGCGGTGGCCGCCACGTTGGCGGCCATTCCCACGCCAACCCGCGCCGAGATGCCCCTGCCCGTCCCAACTGCCACGCCCATGAGCCTGGTCGGCTTATTCTGCGAGTACCAGTTCTGCATCGGACATCCGCCCGAGATGGCCTTCTTCGACGTCAGCGCCCAGCAGAATCCGGGCAACGTCAGCGGCTACGCGCAAGGGATGATCGCCGCCTACAGCGCCAACCTGTTCATCCAGGTGCTGTGGCAGACCGCGCCCGGCGCGAACGACCCGACCTTCCTGATCGACCTGATCCTCGACGACGCCTACGATACCCGCACCGGCGAGTTGAGCTTGACCCAGGTGCGGAACATGAACGTGCTGTACTCCTCCATCGGCACCAACGCCTCACCGCTCCTGCCCTTCGGCGGCGTCGGCGGCTGGACCTGCGGCGACCGCGTCTTCGCCTGGAAGACCTACACCCCCGACAGCGGCTCGGCCCAGGCGCTCTTCAACGACGCCCTCAACCGATTCGTCTGTCAGCAATAATGTCCAGGCTGCTTCGCACCTCCGCAGGGGATGTGCTCATCCGCACCGCCACCCTGGCCGATGTGGACGGTTATCGCGCCCTGCGGCTGGAAGCGCTCCAGAATCATCCCACCGCCTTCGGTCAAAGCTACGAGGACATCGTCGCGCGCCCGTCAGGCTACTGGGTCGAGCGCCTGCAGCCTGATCCAAACCTGTGCCTATTTTTTGCCGAATACGAAGGAACCCTGATCGGCATGACAGGCATCGTCCGCCCAGGCGCGCCCAAGGTCAAGCACAGCGCCACCGTCTGGGGTGTGTACGTCAACGCCGCCTGGCGCGGACAGCGCATCGCCGAGGCCCTGATCGAATCCTGCCTGGATTGGGCCCGCGCCAACGAGGTGGTCATCGTCAAGCTGGCGGTTGTGAGTGACAACCAGACCGCCATCCGCTGTTACGAGCGCTGCGGCTTCAAAACCTATGGCACGGAACCGCAGGCTATCTTCCACGACGGAAAGTACTATGACGAATATCTCATGGTCCGTTCCGTGGATAGGTTGTAAACTCAGGCCAAAGGAGAGATTATGTCCGCAGAAGATGAACTCATCCGTCTCAGGGCGCGCGTCTCCGAACTCGAAGAGCGCGTCGACCACCTGTACAGGCACCTGGGCATCGCCATCGATGGCGACGCCCATCAGGTGGACCCCAGGATCGTGGAACTGGTCCAGCGCGGCAACCTGATCGAAGCCATCAAAATTTACCGCGAACTGTACCACGTCGGTCTGGCGGAAGCCAAACTGGCGGTCGAAGGCCTCCAACGATAGCCCGCACAAAAAATCCCACGGTTGCCCGTGGGATTTTTGATTACTTCTTTTTTGCTTCCTGCCACAAGGCCTCCATCTCATCCAGCGACAGGTCGCTCAGATTGCGTTCCTGCTTCTTTGCACCCGCCTCGATGTAGGCAAAGCGTGTCT
Source organism: uncultured Anaerolineaceae bacterium (assembly GCA_964524485.1). GTDB lineage: Bacteria > Chloroflexota > Anaerolineae > Anaerolineales > Villigracilaceae > JACPVF01. The sequence goes on from CAZGFR010000046.1 coordinate 6,918, forward strand.
TGAATTTGAGGTTGGTCTCGCGCAGCGCGGACTCGGCATCCACTTTCTTCCAGCGCGCCAGGTTGACCAGCGCGAAAAACAGGTCGCCCAACTCCTCAGCCACGTGATCGGGCTCCGTCGCCTCCTGCACCTCGCGAATCTCCTCGCGGATCTTGTCCAGCACGCCCTCGATCTCGGGCCAGTCGAAGCCCACACGCGCGGCGCGATCCTGATATTCCTGGGCCTGCGTCAGCGCAGGCAGGGCGGCGGGCACGCCGTCGAGAATGCCCTTCTTTTCCTTCTTATCCTTGCGTTCCTTCTCTTTCAACTTCTCCCAGTTTTGAAGGACTCCGTCCACCCCATCCACCCGCACCTCGCCAAACACATGCGGGTGACGACGGATGATCTTGTCGTAGATGCCTTTCACCACTACGTTAACGTTGAAGTTGCCCGCCTCGTTGGCGATCTGCGAATTGAGCATGATCTGGAGCAGCAGGTCGCCGAACTCCTCGCGCATGGCGTCCGTATCGCCGCTGTCGATGGCGCCCAGCGCCTCATAGGATTCTTCGAGCAGGTGCGTGCGCAGGCTGGCGTGGGTCTGCTCACGATCCCATGGACAACCGTCAGGCGCGCGCAAATGGGCCACGATCTCCTGGAAGGCCTCGAAGCTCGCACCCGTCGCCAGCGGCGGGACGAACAGACTGTCCGCGTTATCGCTCCACGATTCCACGCTTTCATCTTGTTTCTTTCCGCCCGCCACCGACAGGAGCGTGTGTTCCTTCGGATAGACCGCCAACAGCACCAACCTGACCTGTGCAGCCAGTTCCGCCGAATCGATGCCCGTGATCAAGGTGGCACAGTCGGGCGGGGTCGGCAGGACGTGCGCTTCGCGTAGGTCCGCCGCTTCAAGCAGGACCAGCTTCGAGGGCGGTTGGAATCCGAGCGCGGAAAAAGTCGCAGCGATGCGGGTGAAGTCCATCGTTCTCTCCTTGGGATTAAAACGTAAAACGTAATTCGCAAGAGGTCTCACGAATTACGCATTACGGTCCACGCAAAAGGTTGTAAAACCGATTTAGCGCTTGGTGTAGGTCGGGGCCTTGCGGGCGCGCTTGAGGCCTGGTTTCTTGCGTTCCTTGATGCGTGCATCGCGGGTCAGCAGGCCGAATTTGCGCAGGGCGGAGGTCCAGTCCTTGTTGATGAGCAGGAGGGCGCGGGCGAGGCCCAGGCGGACCGCCTCGGTCTGACCCGTCACACCGCCGCCGTTGACCACCACCGTCACATCGTACTTCTGGAGGTCCTCACCCACCGCGCTGAACGGGCGCAGGATGTCCTGCAAGTCACCGATGCGGGTGAAATAGGCGGCCGCTTCCTTGCCGTTGACTTCGAACTTGCCGGAGCCGCTCATCAGGCGCACACGCGCGCTGCTTTCCTTACGGCGACCAACGCCTTCAAAATATTGAACAGACATAATGGCTCTCCGTTCCTTTCTACTTCATTTCCTGGGGCTGGCTCGAGCCATGCGGGTGATTCGGCCCGCCATAGATCTTCAAGCGCTTGAGCAGGGAGCGGCCCATGCGATTGTGCGGCAGCATGCCCCACACGGCCGCGCGCAGGGCGCGGTCGGGATGTTGCTTCAATTGATCGCGCAGCGAAATGCTCGTGATGCCGCCGGGGTAGCCAGACACACGGTGGTACATCTTGGTGTCGAGGCGGCTGTTGGTGCGCGTGCCGGTCACGGTAACCTTTTCCGCGTTGACCACGATCACATAGTCACCCATTTCCACGCCGGGCGTGAAGGACGGCTTGTGCTTGCCGAGCAGCACGTGAGCAATGCGGGTGGCCAGGCGGCCCAGATTCTGGCCGTCGGCGTCCACCACATACCACTTGCGCTCGATCTCGCTCGCTTTCGGATAGTACGTCTTCTGTTGCACTTTCGTCTCTCCGTTTCGTTATCTTTTTTTCAGAACCAGATGATTCAATAGGTGACTTCGACCAGCGTCAGCCCATGCGCGGGAGCCAACCCGGAGGGAAGATCCATTTTTCCTGGACCCTGGGCCTGTTCCGCTAAAGAACGGGCCACCGCCTCCGTTGAGGCCTTTCCCTGCGCCACGGCCACCTGGACGAAAACCAGCCGTCGGACCATGCGGTACAAAAATGCATCCGCCTGGACCTCGAACTGCCACTCGTCTGCGCTCACAGACTGCCATTCGGCTTTTATCACGGTGCGCACCGTCGTACCCTTTGGGGTCGTCGGCGAACCGAAGGCCGCAAAGTCGTGCTTTCCCATGAGAAGAGCCGCAGTCTGGACGAGGCATTCGCCATCCACCGCAGGCCAGGTTCGCCAGGCCAGTTTCTCGCGTAACGGGTCGCGGACCGGCTGACAGAACAGGCGATAACGGTAGCGGCGGGAGGTCGCGTCGAAGCGGGGATGGAAATCATCCCGCATGACTCGAGCCTCACGCACAGCCACGTCGGCTGGCAAATACGCGTTCAGCGCGTTCACAAGTTCGCCGTCTGCATGAGACCAATCGAGGTCGAACGCAGCCACTTGTCCCGTGGCATGAACGCCAGTGTCCGTCCGCCCGGCGATGAGGACCGAGGTTCCAGACCAGCCTACTTTGCGCAGGGCCTTTTCCAAATCGCCCTGTACAGTTCGGGAATTCGCCTGCCGCTGGCTGCCCTCAAAAAGGGTGCCGTCGTAGGCAAGGATCACCTGGTAACGTGCCATATCAGTTGGCGGTTCTTTGCCAACCGTCGTTCACAAAACTACTCTTCGACCAGTTCGAGGATGACCATCTCAGCCGAGTCGCCCAGACGGGGACCCAGCTTGATGACGCGCGTGTAGCCGCCCGGGCGGGTGGCAAAGCGCGGGGCGATCTCGTCGAACAGGCGCTTGACGAGTTGGTTATCTCCCAGGCGGGAGGCCACCAGGCGGCGGGCGTGGACCTTGGCGCTGTCACTGGCGTCGGCGCTGTTGCGCGCGATGGTGATCAGGCGTTCAGCGTCGCCGCGCACCGCAGCCGCTTTGGCCTTGGTGGTCTGGATCCGCTCGTGGGTGAAGAGCTGTTTGATCAGGTTGCGCCTCAGGGCAATACGAGCGCCCATGGTGCGTCCCAGTTTGTAACCAGAAACCGAATGTCGCATCTTTCAATTACTCCGCAGAGGTCGTATCGTCTTTCAGGAAGCCTTTTTCGCGCATCTTCTGGCGCAGTTCATCAAGGCTCTTTTCACCGAAGTTACGGATGGACATGACGGCTGTCTCACCCTTTTCGAGCAGGTCGAGCACATCACCAACAGTGGTGATGCCCGTGCGCTTCAGGGAGTTGAAGACGCGCACGGAGAGGTCGAGGGCCTCCACAGGAGTCTCGGCCACTTCGCTGCTCAGGCGGCTTCCGCTCACCTCGCGCTCCACCGACACAGCCAGGGTCTCTTCGTTGACGCCCGCAATGTAGCGCAGGTGGTCGATGAGGAACTTGGCCGAGGTGCTGAGCGCGCGCTCGGGCGAGATGGTGCCGTCGGTCCAGATATCGAGGACGAGCTTGTCGTAGTTGGTGCTCTGGCCCACGCGGGCGGAGACCACTTCCCAGTTGACGCGCTTGACCGGGCTGAAGATGGCGTCCACCGGCAGTTCGCCGATGGGCATGTGCCCGGAGCGGTCATTGGCCGGGGAGTACCCGCGGCCGCGCTCGACCGTCAACTCGATATCGAGTTTGGTTTTGTTGTTGTCCACGGTGAAGAGGTAGAGGTCGGGGTTGACGATCTCCACTTCGGCCGGGGTGATGATGTCGGCGGCGGTGACAGTGCCCTCGCCGCGGACTTCCAAGTGCATGCGGGTGCTGTCCACGCCGTCCAGTTTGATGCGCAGTTGTTTGATCTGCAGCATGACCTGGATGACGTCTTCCCGCACGCCGGGGATGTCGCTGAATTCGTGCAGAACGTCCGCAATTCGGACGGAGGTCACAGCCGCGCCATCCAGCGAGGAAAGCAGCACACGGCGCAGGGCGTTGCCCAGCGTGACACCGTAGCCGCGTTCCAGCGGGCTGATTGTAAATTTGCCGTAATTTCGAGCCTCAGCTTCCCGCTCGATCTTCGGCATGACCATATTCGTGATACCCGTCACGATTCACCTCTCTCTTAGGTACAGAAGAGGATGGGCCGGTAAATGGCCGGCCCATCATGCCATTAGCGGACTAGCGGCGCGAATAGTACTCGACGATCAGCTGTTCGTTCAGGCTGCCATCGATCTCGGCGCGCTCCGGCAGGCGTGCAACCATGCCGGTCATGGTCTTCAGGTCGCGGTTGAGCCAGGCCGGGGAGTTGCGGACTTCGGCGTTCAGGTCCTTGAAGTAGGACAGGCGCCTCGAACCCTCGCGGATGGCGATCTGGTCGCCCTGCGTCAGCAGCATCGAGGGAACGTCCGTGCGGCGGCCGTTCACGGTGAAATGACCGTGGGTCACGAGCAGGCGGGCCTGGGCGCGGCTGGAAGCAAAGCCCAGGCGGAAGATCACGTTATCCAGGCGGGACTCGAGGATCTGAAGCAGGTTAAGACCCGTCAGACCCAGGCGTCCGCGCGCGGTTTCGTAGTAACGGCGGAACTGGCGCTCAAGCACGCCATACACGCGGCGGGCTTTCTGCTTGGCGCGCAACTGGCGGGCGAAGTCGGATTCGCGCCCGGTGCGGTTGGGACCACCACCAGAACGACCCGCAGTGCGGCCATGCTGGCCGGGGGCAAAATTGCGCTTTTCGAACGCGCATTTGGGGGTGAAGCAGCGCTCACCCTTCAGATAAAGTTTTTCGCCTTCGCGCCGGCAGAGTTTGCAAACCGGTCCAAGTGATTTCGACATATTGGAACTACCTCACCTAAAACTACACGCGGCGCTTCTTCGGAGGACGGCAGCCATTGTGCGGGACTGGCGTGATATCCGACATGGAACGCACTTTCATGCCCATGGATTGGACGGCGCGGATGGCGTTCTCGCGTCCGGGACCAGGGCCCTTGACGAACAGCTCAACTTCCTGAATGCCCAACTGCTGGGCGGCCTTCACGGCCTGCTCGGCAGCCAGACGGGCGGCAAAGGGTGTGCTCTTGCGAGAGCCCTTGAAGCCAGCCGAACCAGCGCTGCCCCAGGCGACCGTGTTGCCTTCGTTGTCCGTCACGGTGACAATCGTATTATTGAAGGAAGCAAAAATATGCACCTGCCCGGAGGACAGGGTGCGCTTCCCTTTTTTGGCGCCGGTGGAGCGCCGGGTGGAACGTACACTCTGAGCCATGTTCTATACCTTTCGGGTCAGGATTACTTCTTGCCGCCACGGCGACGACCGCGCCCGGCCACCGTCTTCTTGGTGCCTTTGCGGGTGCGGGAGTTCGTACGTGTGCGCTGCCCGTTGACGGGCAGGTTGCGGCGGTGGCGCAGGCCACGATAGGAGCCGATTTCGATCAGGCGCTTGATGTTCATCTGAACTTCGCGGCGCAGATCGCCTTCGACCTTGAAATTTTTGGAGATGTACTCACGCAAAGCGGAAACATCCGCCTCACTCAGGTCCTTCACACGAATGTCAGGATTGACTTTCGTGTGGGAAAGGATCTCGTGCGCGCGCGTGGGCCCGATGCCAAAGATATAGGTCAGGCCAACTTCAACCCGCTTGTTGCGGGGCAGGTCAACACCTTCGATTCTCGCCATAGGTTACTGTCCTATCCCTGTCGCTGCTTGTGTTTGGGATTTTCGCAAATGATGTAGATGCGCCCTTTGCGCCGCACAATGCGGCACTTGGCGCAACGCTTGCGAATGGAGGGTGATACTTTCATGAAATTCGGTCTCCTTGCTCAATGATTGCCATGCGGCACAACCAAAGAACTGATTATACTTGCACTTTTTTGTTCCGTCCAGCGTGGCGTCCGTGCAGGTTCACAGGACAGTCAGGAGGAGGGGATCCCCTTCGGTAACGGCGATACTGTGTTCAAAGTGCGCCGTTAGTGATCCGTCGGCAGAGACGACCGTCCACTGGTCGGGCAAAACGCGCGTTTCTTCCGTTCCGATCAAGACCATCGGTTCGATCGCGATGGTCATGCCGGGGCGCAGGAGGGTGCCCGTTCCCGGGGTCCCGTAGTTGGGGACCTGCGGGCCTTCGTGCATCTCGCGCCCGACGCCGTGGCCTGTGTACTCGCGCGTCAGGTAGTAGCCACGGCTTTCAACATATTGCTGTATCGCCGCTGAAACGTCGCCCGTCTTGTTGCCGGCGCGCATCTTGTCGATGCCCGCATACAAGGCGCCTTCGGTGACTTCCAGCAGGGCCTTCGCCTCGGGGGAGATCTCCCCCACCCCGCCCGTGTAGGCGGAGTCGGCGACAAAGCCCTCGTACACCGTCCCGCAATCGACCGAGACGATGTCCCCTTCCCTCAGCTTGCGCTTCTTGTTGGGGATGCCGTGCACCAGCTCGTCATTGATCGAAATCGTGACGGAGGCCGGGAATGGCGGGCGGCCATAGCCCTTGAAAGGCGAAAAGCATCCGTATGACTTCAGCACATCCTCAGCAGCCGCGTTGAGGTCGGCGGTCGTCACACCGGGTTGTAAAAGAGCCTTGGTGGCCGCCAGCACACTGGCGTTGATGCGTCCCGCTTCGCGCATGATCTTCAACTCGGCGGGGGTTTTCAAATGGATCTGGCGGGCCCAATTCATCGATAACTACTTCTTTCAATCCATGCAGCAAGTCAATAACGCTGCGTTCACTACTTCAACGGCCTGCATGCCGTCGATCTCGACCAGCTTTCCGCGCTGGCGGTAGTAATCCACGAGGGGCATGGTCTGGGTCCGGTAGACCTGGATGCGCTTCTTGACGGTATCGACCTTGTCGTCGTCGCGCTGATATAGTTCGGACCCGTCCACGTCGCACACACCGGGCTGGTGCGGGGGGCTGAACTTCTCATGGTAGATGTGACCGCTCGCGCGGCAAGTCCAGCGCCCGCTCACCCGTTCCACCAACACCGACTCTTCGCCGGTGATGTATGGGACGGTGTCCACCTGGCCGTTGAACTCAGAGAGCATTTTCTCCAGTGCATCGGCCTGGACCGGGGTGCGGGGGAAACCATCCAGGATGGCGCCCATCTTGCAGTCCGAGCGGCTGAGCCGCTCGCGGATCATGGAGATGGTCACGTCATCCGGGACCAGTTCGCCCTTGTCTATGTACGTCTTGGCCTGTTTGCCAAGTTCGGTCTGGTTTTTAAGATTCTCTCGAAACAACTCGCCTGACGATATGTGCACCAACCCAGTCTTCTCGGCCAAGATCTTGGCCTGCGTACCCTTGCCTACCCCGGGAGGACCCAGCAGGACAATGAAGGTGGGCATGTCTTCTCCTATCGAACGAGGATCGAGTCTTGATATCCGTGCAATTTCAGTTCGGCGTCGATGTTCATGAAGGTGTCACGCACCACGCCGACCACGATGAGCAAGCCCGAAGAGGAAACCAGGAACAGGCCTGCGGTGTTGTTGGTGGTGCCGATCTTTGTCACCTGAAGGATCAAACTGATCAGGTAAGGCATGATCGCCACGACGCCCAACAGGACCGCGCCCGGCAAGGCGATGCGATTTTGCACACGGCTGAGATATTTCTGGGTGGGAGCGCCGGTGTGAACGCCGGGGATGGTGGCGCCCCCGCGCTTGAGGTTCTCACCATAATTTTGCTGATCGAACAACACCGAGGTATAGAAAAAGGTGAAGGCGACCACCATGAGGGCATACAGAACCCAGTAGCCCCAGTGACCGATGCCGCGGCTGCTGTTGAAGAATTCCTGCACCATCGTGGCAAACGACCTCACGGATTCATTGGTGGAACCCATGAAGAAGCCGGCGATGATGGCGGGGAATTGGAGGATGGCGCTCGCAAAGATCAGCGGGATCATACCCGAGAGGTTGACCATCAGGGGCAGGGTGCCCTTGACCGGCATGGACATACGTCCGCCCATGCGGCGGCCCGGGTACATGACCGGGACGTTGCGGCGGCCCTGGGTCACGTACACGATGGCCAGCACCGTTCCGACGATCACGACCGCGGTGATGAGCACCAGCGGAAGGGCCGTGGTCGGGTCGGAGAACAGGCCCACGAAGTTGCGCGGCAGCTGTGAGACGATACCCGCGAAGATGATCAGGGACAGGCCCTGACCGCGGATGCCATACTCGGAGATCAACTCACCCAGCCAGATGGCGAACATGGTGCCGGCCGTCATGGCCAACAGGACCGTGACGGAAGGCAGCAGCAGGTCGCCGCTGAAGCCGAACGGCAGGATTTGCTGGTTCAGGGTGCTGTTCAGGGACAGGTTGTTGAAGATGTTGATCTGGCCGATGGCGGAGAGAGCCGCCATGGGGACGGCCAGGTAATAGGTCCACTTCTCCATCCAACGGCGGCCTTCGCGCGGGTCTTCTTCCATGCGGCGCTGCAAGGCGGGGATGATCGGCACCAATAACTGGATGATGATCTGCGCGGTAATGTACGGATAGACGCCCATCGAGAGCAGCGAGAAGCGCGTCACCGTACCGCCGGAGAGCAGATTCAGAAAACCCAGGAAGTTTCCGCTGGCGGACCCCGAGTTGAGGAACGCGTTGAGGACGGCCTGGTTCACGCCCGGAGCGGGGATGATGGCCACAATGCGGAAGAGGGCCAGCAGCGCAAACGTGACGATCAGTTTGCGGCGGATGTCCTCGGATTTCCACAGGTAACGCCAACCCGAAAAGGTTGTCTTCATGAAAACATCCCTTCCACAGGAATTATGCGATCAACTCGACGCTGCCGCCGGCCTTTTCGATCTTGGCCTTGGCACCCGCGCTGATGCGGTGAACGCGCACTTTGAGAGCCACGCCGATCTCACCGCGGCCCAGTACGACAACCGGGTTGCGGGGATCGCGCAGCAGGTGGGCCTGTTCGAGCGCCTCGGGGGTCACATCGGCATTGGCCTTGAAGGAGTCCGACAACTGGTCGAGGTTGACTTCGTTGAACTCGACCTGATTCGGCGGGGTGAATCCTTCACCGCGGATGAACGGCAGGCGACGATAGAACGGCAGGTTGCCGCCCTGGCGGTACAGGTGACCGCCCTCGCCGGAGCGCGAACCCGCGCCCTTGGTACCGCGGCCAGCCGTCTTGCCCTGGCCAGCCGAGATGCCGCGGCCGACGCGTTTGCGGTTCTTTTTGGAGCCCTCGTTGGGCTTGAGGTCGTGTAGCTTCATCTTGACCTACTCTTCAATCTTGATTAAGTGAATGATCTTGTTCAGCATACCGCGCAGGGCCGGGGTGTCCTTGTGCTCCACGGTCTGGTGCAGGCGGCGCAGTCCGAGCGCCTTCACGGTGGCTTTCTGATCCTTGGTATAACCGATATCGCTGCGGACCCAGGTGACGCGCAGGGTCTTTTCGCCGGTTTGCTTCTTAGGCATGTTGCTTCCTCCGCTCCCAGAACGGCAGCAAATCTTCGACCTTCTTGCCGCGGCGGGCCGCTTCTTCCTGCGGAGACTTCATCTGGTCGAGGGCATCGAAGGTGGCCATGACCACGTTCAACACGTTGGCGCTGCCCATCGACTTGGTGAGGATGTCGCGCACACCGGCCACTTCGAGCACAGCGCGCACGCCACCCGCCGCAATCACGCCCGTACCAGCCGAAGCCGGTTTGAGCAGGACCTTGGCACCGGCCACACGGCCGAGGGTCTGATGCGGGATGGTGGTGCCAGACAGGCGCACCTGGCGCAGGTCCTTGCGGGCGCGCTCAGAGGCCTTGCGCATCGCATCGGGGACGGCGTTGGCCTTGCCCACGCCCATGCCGATGGTGCCTTTCTTGTCGCCCAGCACGACGGTCACGCGGAACTGGAAGCGGCGACCGCCCTTGACGACCTTCGCCACGCGGGCGATCTCGATCACGCGCTCCTCGAAGCCGTCTTCACTGCCTTCGTATTGCTGCTGTTCGGTATTTTCTTTTTCCGACATAATTTACTCCACTCAGGCCAACTAGAATTGCAGGCCGCCCTCGCGGGCGCCATCGGCCAGGGCTTTGACGCGGCCGACATAACGGAACCCGCCGCGGTCGAAGACGACGGTCTCGATCCCGTTCTTTTTGGCGCGTTCGGCCACGGTCTGACCAACCAACTTGGCCTGTTCGGCCTTCTTGAGGCCTTTCATCTTCTCGCGCAGTTCCTTGTCCACCGAGGAGGCCGAGACGAGGGTGTGCCCGGCGCTGTCATCGATGACTTGCGCGTAGATCTCACTGATGCTGCGGAACACGTTCAGGCGGGGACGCTGCGTGGTGCCCACAACCTGGGCGCGCACGCGCGCATGGCGCTTTGCACGAGCAGCAGAACGACTCTTAGCCATGGCTTACTTGGCTCCTTTCCCGGCTTTGCCGGCCTTGCGGCGGACGCGTTCGCCCAGGTAGCGCAAACCCTTGCCATGATAGGGCTCGGGCGGGCGCACCTTGCGGATGTTGGCGGCCACCTGACCGACGTTTTCCTTATCGAACCCCAGCACCTTGATCTGATGGGTCTTGGCGTCGGTCTCGAAGGAAATGCCCGCGGGCGGTTCCATCTTGACCGGGTGCGAGTACCCGACGTAGAGCATGAGGTTCTTGCCTTCCATCTCGGCGCGGTACCCCACGCCTTCCACTTCCAACACAACCTGGAAACCCTTGCTGACGCCGTGAACCATGTTGGCCAGCACCGCGCGCGTGGTCCCATGCAGGGCGCGCTCGGCGGGGTTGTCCGAGTTGCGGGTGATGACGAGCTGGTTGTTCTCCAGCGCGATCCCGATCAACGGGGAAAAGGTGCGCTGAAGTTCACCCTTCGGGCCCTTGACGTGCACGTCGGAACCGTTGAGGTTCACTTGCACGCCGCCCGGAATTTCGACAGGCAGACGACCAATGCGAGACACTTGTACCTCCTACCAGACCTTGCACAGGATCTCGCCGCCCACGCCCAACTGGCGAGCGCGTGCGCCGGTCATCACACCCTTGGGGGTCGAGAGGATGGCAACGCCAATTCCCGAGAGCACCCAGGGGATGTCAGTCTTCTTGGTGTAGATGCGGCGGCCGGGTTTGCTCACGCGCTCAAGGCCCGAGATCACCGGGCGGCGCTCGCGGCGCTCACCCACATACTTGATCTTCAGGCGCAGCACCTTTTGCAGGGCCTGCTCGCCGTCCACAACTTCGAACATTTCGATGAAACCCTCATCCTTCAAGATACGGGCGATCTCCGCCTTGATCTTGGAGTTGGGCATCGCGACCTGGGCATGTCCTGCCAGGACCGCGTTGCGGATGCGGGTCAACATATCAGCGATCGGATCATTTACACTCATGATCTCACCTCCACCGGCTACCAGGATGACTTCACAACGCCGGGGATCTTGCCCGTCAGCGCGAGTTCACGGAAGCAAATACGGCACAGGCCAAAACGGCGGATGTAGCCGCGCGGACGTCCACAGCGCTGGCAGCGGTTGCGCACCTGCACGGTGTGCTGGCGGCGCAATTCACGATATTGCATGCATTTCTTCGCCATAAGTTATGCTTCCTTCTTGCTGAACGGCATTCCGAGCATTCGCAACAGCGCGCGCGCTTCGTCATCGTTTCGGGCGGAGGTCACGATGGTGATCTCCATGCCGCGCAGTTTGTCAATTTTGTCGTACTCGATCTCGGGAAAGACCAATTGGTCTTTCAGACCGAGGGTATAGTTCCCGCGACCGTCGAAGGCGTTGGCCGAGATGCCGCGGAAGTCGCGCACGCGCGGCAGGGCCACGTTGATCAGGCGGTCCAGGAAGGCCCACATGCGGTCTCCGCGCAGGGTCACCTTGGTACCGATCAGGCGGCCTTCGCGCAGTTTGAAATTCGCGATGCTCTTGCGCGCCTTGTTGGTGACGGGCTTCTGTCCGGTGATCTGCATCAGGTCCGAGGTCGCCGCTTCGATCGCCTTGGGGTTGTCCAGGGCTTCGCCGAGGCCGATGTTCACCACGATCTTCTGGATGCGCGGCACCTGCATGACGTTCTTGAAGCCGAACGACTTGAACAGGGCGGGAGCCACTTCGTTTTTGTATTGTTCCAACATTCGATTCATTCTCAACGCTCCACGGCCTAGTCGATCAAAGCCTGGCATTTTTTGCACATGCGGCGGGCGGAGTCATCACGCTGGATGGCCACGCGGGTGGGCTCGCCACACTTCGGGCAGACGAGCATCACGTTCGAGATGTCCACGGGACCTTCGAACTGGATGCGGCCCGGGTTGATCTGGCGATTCCCTGCCTGCACCTGCTTCTGGTGCTTGGTGCGGATGTTGACACCCTGCACCACCACACGACGGTTGTCGATCAACACGGTGATGACTTCGCCGCGCTTGCCTTTGTCTTCGAGGCGACCGCTGATGACTTCAACGGTATCGCCTTTGCGGATCTTCACTTTCATATCTACGCTCCCACGCCTACAGAACTTCCGGGGCCAGCGACACGATCTTCATGTAGCCCTTGTCGCGCAGTTCGCGCGCCACGGGACCGAAAATGCGGCTGCCCTTCGGGTTGGTGCCATCCGTGTCGAGGATGACGGCGGCGTTATCGTCAAAGCGGATGATGGACCCGTCCTCGCGGCGCCATTCCTTCGAACAGCGTACGATCACCGCACGGACGACTTCACTCTTCTTGACCGAGCCCTGCGGGGCGGCGGACTTGACGGTCGCCACGACCACATCGCCGATCGCGCCATACTTGCGGGTCGAGCCGCCCAACACGTGGATCACAAGCAGTTCGCGCGCGCCGGTATTGTCAGCAACCTTGATGCGTGATTCTTGCTGGATCATGGCCTACTCTCCCACGCCCTGATCGGCGGTGCGGATTTCGCGCTTGACCACGGACTCCACCACCCAGCGCTTGTCGCGCGAAAGCGGGCGGGACTCCACGATCTGCACCTCGTCACCGATCTGGCAGCCGATCTCGTCGTGTGCCTTGACGCGCTTGCTGCTGTACACCACCTTCTGATACAGAGGGTGGCGGAACTTGCGCGTGATCTCGACCACGACGGTCTTGGTCATTTTGTTGCTGGTGACCACACCAGTCAAACGACGGCGATTGTTCATGCTACACCTTCCACGGCGCCAGCCAATTCCATCTCGTGCAGGATCGTTTCCATACGGGCGATATCGCGGCGCAGGGAGCGGATCTTGGTGAAGTCGGTCAGCTGACCGGTCACCTGGTTGAAGCGCAGGTTCATCAACTCGTGACGCTTCTCATCCAGGCTGCTGCGGATTTCCTCCGCGTTGAGTTTGCGAATCTCGGCAGCTTTCATCTTACTTGCCTCCTTCGCGCGTTACGACCTTGGTCTTGATCGGGAACTTGTACTGCGCGCTCTTGAGAGCCGCCAGGGCGATTTCAGCGGGCAGGCCGCCGACCTCGAACATGATGCGGCCGGGTTTCACCACCGCCACGTAGTATTCCACGTTGCCTTTGCCGGAGCCCATGCGGGTTTCGGGTGGCTTGTGGGTATACGGTTTGGCGGGGAAGATGCGGATCCACACTTTGCCACGGCGCTTCATTTCGCGCACGATGCTGCGGCGGGCCGCTTCGATCTGACGGGCTGTGATCCAGCCTGGTTCCAGCGCTTGCAGGCCGAATTCGCCGAAGGAAATCTCTGCTCCACGCAGGGCCTTTCCCTTCATTCGACCGCGCATCTGCTTGCGCCACTTGACACGTTTTGGCATCAACATAAGACTACCTCATCTCAAAGCGACGTCGCGATTACTCGCTGACGTACACGCCTTCTGTCGCTTCGGCTTTTTCTTCAACCTCGGGCTGGCTTTCGCCCTTGTAGATCCAGACCTTGATGCCGATCTGACCATAGGTGGTCGAAGCCTCGGACATGGCAAAGTCAATGTTGGCGCGCAGGGTCTGCAGCGGCACACGGCCTTCACGCAGCCAGACGTCGCGGGACATTTCCGCGCCGCCCAGGCGGCCACCGACCATGATCTTGATGCCCTGGGCGCCCTGGCGCATGGCCTGCTGAATCGCACGCTTCATGGCGCGGCGGTAGGCGATGCGGCGCTCGAGCTGGTCAGCGATGTTATAAGCCACCAGCATGGCGTCCATATCGGGCGAGGAAATCTCCTTGATGTCGAGCTCGATCTTCTTGCCGATCAAGGTTTCCAGCGCCACGCGGATCTTCTTGACGCCCTCGCCCTTGCGGCCGATCAGGATGCCGGGCTTGGCGGTGTGGATGGCCACGCGGGTCTTGCCGGGCGTGCGTTCCACATCCACGCGGGAGATGCCAGCCTTGCCATTCAGGATGGCTTCGGGCAGGCCTTTGCGGAGTTCGCGGACGGTGGCGTTGGCCGCCGCGCCGCCCTTGGAGGTCTTCCCCATGAGCAGGCTGCGGATCGCCAGGTCCTGGTGCAACTGCTGGCGGTACTGGGCGCCTTCGGCGAACCAGCGGCCTTGCCAGGGTTGATTGATTCCTAAGCGCATTCCAATCGGGTGAACTTTACGACCCATAATTTCTCCTTTATGCTCCGCGCTCGCGCAGGATGACGGTCACGTGCGAGGTGCGGCGCAGGATCGGCTTGAAGCGGCCGCGGGCCCCGAAACGACGCCACTTGCGGGTGGGGGCTTCATCGGCAAAAATGCTGGCAACATACAGGTCATCGCGGCTGACGCCGAAATTCTCTTCCGCGTTGGCCACGGCGGAAGCTACCAGTTTATGGACCGGCTCGGCGGCACGCTTGTTGGCGAAGCGCAGGAGTTCCAGGGCCTCGTTGGCGCTCTTTCCGCGCACCAGGTCGACGACTAGGCGCACTTTCTGAGCAGAGAGGGGCAGGAAGCGCAAATGAGCGCGAATGTCAGTCATGGCTCATTCTCCTTACGCCGCCGCCTTCTCGCCAGCCATGTGGCCGCGGAAGGTGCGAGTGGGCGCAAATTCACCCAGGCGATGGCCGACCATGTTCTCGGTGATGTAGATCGGCACATGACGACGGCCATCGTGGACGGCGATCGTGTGTCCCACCATCTGCGGGAAGATCACGCTCGCGCGGCTCCAGGTGCGGATGACTTTCTTTTCGCCCTTCTGATTCATGGCCTCGATGCGCTTGAGCAGCTTCGGCTGAATGAAAGGACCTTTTTTCAGTGATCTGGACATATCTTCGTACCTCAGATTCTCTCAGCGCCTAGCGGCTGCTCTTGCTGCGGCGGCGCACAATGTACTGGTCTGTCTTCTTGTTGCGGCGGGTCTTCTTGCCCAGAGTGGGTTTGCCCCATGGGCTCTTCGGACCGGGCAGGCCGACCGGCTGGCGGCCTTCACCACCACCGTGAGGATGGTCGCGGGGAGACATCGCAGTACCGCGCACGGTCGGGCGGATGCCCTTGTGGCGCTTGCGGCCCGCCTTGCCCAACTTGACGTTGCTGTGATCGAGATTGCCAACCTGGCCGATGGTCGCATAGCAGACCTGGTGGATCAGGCGGACTTCCCCGGAGGGCATGCGGATCTGCGCAAAATCGCCTTCCTTGGCCAGCAATTGGGCGGCGCCGCCCGCAGAGCGGACCAACTGCGCACCCTTGCCCGAACGGACCTCGATGTTGTGGATCATGGTACCGACGGGGATGTTGGAGATCGGCAGAGAGTTACCGGTGCGAATCTCGGCGGTGGGGCCGGACATGACGGTGTCACCCACCGTCAGATCCAGCGGGGCGACGATATAACGCTTTTCACCGTCCGCGTAGAACAACAAGGCCAGGCGGGCGGTACGGTTCGGGTCGTACTCGATCGCGGCCACCTTGGCGGGGATCCCGTGCTTTTCGCGCTTGAAATCCACCACGCGGATGTAGCGGCGGGCACCGCCGCCACGATGACGGACCGTGATACGGCCCTGGGCGTTGCGGCCGCCCTGCTTGCGCAGCGGGACGAGCAGGGAGCGCTCGGGAGTGGACTTGGTAATTTCCTCGAAGGTATAGCCAGTCATCCCGCGGGTGCCTGGCGTTACCGGTTTGTACTTTTTGACGGGCATTATTGCACCCCTTCAAAGATCTCGAGGGACTGGCCCTCGGCAAGGGTCACAATGGCCTTCTTGAAAGCGGGGCGGCGCACCAGCAAGCGGCGGCTGCGGGCGCGGCGTCCACGCTTGGCGGGCGCATTGACAACGTTGACGCGCACGACTTTGACGTCGTAGATGGTTTCAATCGCATCCTTGACCATCGTGCGGGTCGCCTCGTTCGAGACGACGAAAGCGTACTGCTGCAACTTGCTCGACTGATAGTTGGACTTCTCGGTCACCAGCGGTCGGACAAGGACACTGTAAAGGTTGGTCATGTCTCTCTCCTATCCGAGGTGGGCGGTCAGAACATCCAGCGTCTTGAGCGGCAGGACGACTTTGTCGTAGCCGAGCAGGTCGCGGACGTTCAGGTAGCTGGCCAGGAGGACCTTGGCGTGGTCGATGTTGCTGGCAATGCGCGAGACGGTCTCGTAGGTCTGGTCCTTCTCGGGCATGAGCACCAGCGCGCTCGACTCACCGACCAGTTTGGTCAGGGCCTGGGCCATCACGCGGGTCTTGGGTTCGCTGAAGTTGAACTCATCCACCACCACAATGTCAGCCTCGGAGGCCTTGACGGTCAGCGCCGAGCGCAGGGCAGCCTGGCGCATCTTCTTGGGCATGCGCTGTTCATAGCCACGGGGGTGCGGCGTGTGGATACGTCCACCACCCACCCACTGGGCGGCGCGGGTCGAGCCTTGACGGGCGCGGCCAGTGCCTTTTTGCTTCCAGGGCTTGCGGCCACCGCCGGAGACTTCGGAGCGGGTCTTGGTGTCGTGCGTGCCCAGGCGGGCATTCGCCATCTGGCGGGTGTAGGCCTGGTGCATCAGGTCCATGTTGACCGCGGCTTCGAAGACACTCGCGGGCAATTCCACCTCGCGAAGCTTCTTACCTTCGATGTTGTAAATATCTACTTTCATGGCTTATCTTCCCGTTTCCCGCGCGCCTATTGCTTGCGCGCTTCTTTGATCATGATGAGACCGCCCTTGGGCCCGGGAACCGCGCCATGGACGCCGAGCAGGTTGCGCTCCGCATCCACCAGGACGACCTTGAGGTTCTGCGTCGTGACACGATCCATGCCCATGTGACCGGCACCACGAGCACCCTTATACACACGACCGGGCGTGGTACCCGAGCCGCGGGAACCAGGCGCGCGGTTGCGGTCAGAGGTACCGTGCGTGGCGTTCATACCATGGAAGTGATGGCGCTTGACGGCACCGGCGAAGCCCTTACCCTTGCTCACACCGATCACATCTACACGCTCGCCAAGAGCAAAGGCCTCGGCAACGGTAATCTTGTCGCCAACCTTGAGGTCATGGTCTTTGGCACGGAATTCGCGCAAAAAGCGCAGAGGGGGGAGTTCATTGGTTTTCAGGTGCCCCAATTCGCCGCTGGTCAGGCGCTTGGGATTGACCTCAGCGAAACCCAACTGCACGGCCGAGTACCCCTCGTTCTGGGGATCGCGCACCTGGGTAACGTAACATGGCCCAGCTTCGATGAGGGTCACCGGATAGGCAACGCCTTGTTCATCGAAGATCTGGGTCATGCCGATCTTCTTGCCAATCAGCCCTTTCAACATGCTCAATTATCTCCTTCTTAGTGTATTGACGAGACTGTCAACCGGGGCTTCAGTTGCATCATCTCCGTGCAACGCAGTCAGCAGGTCTGGAGCAGAGCGCGTATCAGGGTCCGCTCACAGACCTACTCTTACGTTGTCTCAAAAACTGCGGAAGTCCGCAGGGTTTGAAAACTTAGATTTTGATCTCGATATCCACGCCCGCAGGCATGTTCAAGCGCATCAGCATGTCGATGGTCTTCGAATCAGGATCGAGGACGTCGATCAGGCGGTTGTGCGTGCGGATCTCGAAGTGCTCGTGAGAATCCTTGTCGATAAAAGTCGAGCGGCGTATTGTATACCGTTCCACCTTGGTTGGCAAGGGTACGGGACCCACAACATGGGCGCCGGAACGTTCGGCCGTCTCGACGATCCGCTTGGCGGACTGGTCGAGGACACGATGATCGTAAGCCTTGAGGCGGATGCGGATCTTCTGTTTAGCCATCATCTCTCACCTACTCGATGATCTTGGTAACGACACCCGCGCCAACGGTCAGACCGCCTTCGCGAA
>CAZGFR010000047.1:0-4682 GCA_964524485.1 uncultured Anaerolineaceae bacterium
ACCCCAGAGCCGGTCGTCTCGGCCGGGTTGGCCCGCGACCTGGTGGTGCTGTCCATCGAAGAGAACGGCTATTCCCACCTCTTTGTCACCATCCCCGGCGAGATGCCCCTCACCCGCCTCACCTCGGGCGACTGGAACGACATCACGCCCGCCATCAGCCCCGATGGTTCGCGCATTGCCTTTGCATCCAACCGCGACGGCTTCTATGACCTCTACCTGCTCGACCTGCAATCGGGCGGAGTCCAGCGCCTGACCCAGACCGAGCAGTTCGACTCCTCACCCACCTGGTCGCCCGACCTGGCCTGGATCGCCTACACCACCTACGTCAACGATAACCTCGAGATCGCCTTCTACTCGCTGACCGATCCCGCGCAGGGCCAGATCCTGCTCACCGACGATCCCGCCTCGGACCATTCCCCCGCCTGGGCGCCGAACGGTCGTCAGATCGCATTCGTCTCAGATCGCAGCGGCGACAGCGAGATCTGGCTGGCCGACCTCGACATCAAGGACGACAGCCGCTTCACCAACCTGAGCAATTCGCCGCAGTCGGCCGAGTCGCATCCCGCCTGGAACGCCGACGGCTCGCGCCTGGTGTGGGCCTCCGACTCGCTGCAACTCGGCTATAGCGGAATCTACACCTGGGACGTGAAACAGCCGACTCGTCCCGCCCAGTGGATCGGCGACGGCGACTGGCCTGCCTGGAATCCACAGGGCGACCAGGTCATCGCCCTGCTGGATGGCCCCAACCAGGAATACCTCACCGCCTACACCCTCGACGGACGCCTGTTGCTGGCTCCGTTCCCCCTGCCCGGTCACGCCCGCGGCTTGATCTGGCCAAACGTCTCGCTGCCAGACCCGCTGCCGAACGTCTTCACCCAGGCCGCGCAGAGCACGCCCGTCGCCTTGTGGGCGCCCGCCCTCACCCCGGTGACCGGCGTGCCCGGTCAGCGCTGGTATCTGGTGGACCTGCCCGGCGTGCAAGCGCCTTATCCGCAACTGCACGACCTCGTTGACGAATCCTTCACGGCCCTGCGCCAGCGGGTGATCCAGGCCACAGGCTGGGACGCGCTGGCCAGCCTCGAGAATGCCTTCGTGCCGCTGACCGCCTCGCTCGACCCGGGCTATGGGGAAGATTGGCTGTACACCGGCCGCGCCTTTGCGCTCAACTCGCTGATGGTCAACGCGGGCTGGATGGCGGTGGTGCGCGAGCAGATCGGCAACGAGACCTACTGGCGGCTGTACCTGCGCGCCCAGCGTCAGGACGGTTCGCTCGGCGAGCCGATCCAGAATCCGCCGTGGGACGTGAATGCCCGCTATGATCTCGATCCGCGTTCGTACGAAGCGGGCGGACGCTATGCCCCGGTGCCCTCCGGTTATTGGGTGGACATGACCTCGCTGGCGCAAGCCTATGGCTGGCTGCGTCTGCCCGCCCTACCCAACTGGCAGAATTATTTCGCGGGTGCGCGCTTCACCGAGTTCACCATGCCCAACGGCCTGGACTGGTACTCGGCCATGCTGGAACTGTATCCCGCCGAAGTGCTGGCCACGCCCACGCGCGTCCTGCCGCCCACGGCCACCGCCAGCCGCACGCCCGTGCCGACTTCCACGCCCGGGCCCTCGCGCACGCCGCGTCCCACGGGCTCGCCGACCAACACGCGCACGCCCACCAACACGCCCACCCCGTCGAACACGCCGCCGCCCACCTTCACCCCGCCGACGGTGGTCCCCACGTTCTAACGATGAACAGAATCTTCCTGTCATTGCGAGGAGCCGCGAAGCGGCGACGAAGCAATCCCAAGTTACCTAGTGGTCTCGGTATGCCCCGAAGAACACGGGGCTACTCGACCACCATTCTCTTCTCACTCCTCGCCTCCCTGATCCTCACCTCTTGCGCGCAGACCGTTAGCGGGGTCACGCCCACGCCGCTGTTCGCCGATGTGGCGGCGACCCAGCCCGAGGTCCAGGCTGAGTTGACGCCCACGCTGGCACCCTTCCGTTTCGACCTGCCGACCCCGGGCGTGGCTCCCGTCTCGGGCTGGCGTCCTCCGCTGTATCCCATCCCGTGGGCGCCGACCTCTTACGATCATTTCTACTTTGCGCGCCCCATCGCCGCGGACCAGGTCAACTGGCCGCTGGCGGATTATCGCTATGGCGGCATCTATTTTGGGCCGAGCATCGTCCACACGGGTGTGGACATCCCCGCGCCCGAGGGCACGCCCATCATGGCGGCGGGCCCGGGCACGGTGGTCTGGGCGGGCTGGGGCCTGTTCACCGAGTCGCCCTTCGCCAAGGACGATCCCTACGGGCAGGCGGTGGCCATCCGTCACGACTTCGGCTACCGCGGACAGCAGCTTTATACGATCTATGCCCACATGAGCAAGGTCATCGCTGTGCTCGGGCAGCACGTCGAGACGGGAGACCGCATCGGGCTGGTGGGCGCCACGGGCGCAACCACGGGGCCGCATTTGCACCTCGAGGTGCGCCTGCCCGCCAACAAATTCCAGGACACCTACAATCCCGAGCTATGGATGGCTCCGCCGCAAGGCTGGGGTGTGCTGGCCGCGCGTCTGATGGACACCAAGGGCAACACCCTGCAGCAGGTGGAGGTGTACGTCAGGAATGTGGAGACAGGCGAACAACGCATGGTCAAGTCGTACGGCGGCGGCGGGGTGATCAACCACGACCCGTACTACAACGAGAACCTGGTGCTGGGCGACCTGCCCGCGGGGCTGTACAAGGTCACCTTCCGCTACGAAAAGGATTTGCAGACCTGGGTGGAGATCTATCCCGGGCAGGTGACCTTCTTCACCTATCAGGGCGACCTCGGCTTCACGGTCGGTCCGCCGCCCGCGCCGACCCTGGAAGGCGTGCCCGAAACCGCCACGCCCGAATCAACGGGGACGCCCAAGCCGTAAAATCCTCTTGACGTACTGAACATCTGTGCTATACTCTTGAAAACTCAAATCCGACCTTTACACTTGTATTTGGAGAACTAAACATGGCTCGTAAATCTTCTGCCGCCCCCCGTGACGAACAACCCACCACCAACGTGGATAGCGCCAAAAAGGCCGTGCTCGACAAGGCCGTCGGCGACATCCTCAAACGCTACGGCGACGGTTCCATCATGCGCCTCGGCGAAGCCCACGGCATGGTCACCGAGACCATCCCCACGGGCTCGCTGTCCCTCGATATCGCGCTCGGCGTCGGCGGCGTCCCGCGCGGACGAGTGATCGAGATCTACGGGCCTGAATCCTCGGGCAAGACCACCCTGTGCTTGCACATCGTGGCCGAGGCCCAGCGCATGGGCGGCATGGCGGCCTACGTCGACATGGAACACGCCCTCGACCCGGTCTACGCCGCCCGCTTGGGCGTGGATATCGACAACCTGCTGGTCTCCCAGCCCGATACGGGCGAACAGGCGCTCGAGATCGCCGAGACGCTGGTCCGCTCGGGCGCGGTGGACGTGGTGGTGGTCGACTCGGTCGCAGCCCTCGTTCCGCGCTCCGAGATCGAAGGCGACATGGGCGACGCCACCATGGGCGTGCAGGCCCGTCTCATGTCCCAGGCCCTGCGCAAACTGAGCGGCGCCATCAACCAGACCAAGACTGCCGTCATCTTCACCAACCAGTTGCGCCAGAAGATCGGCGTCATGTTCGGCAACCCTGAGACCACCACGGGCGGCCAGGCGCTCAAGTTCTACGCCTCCATCCGCCTTGACGTGCGCCGCATCCAGTCCATCAAGGTCGGCGAGGAAGTCATCGGCAACCGCACACGCGTCAAGATCGTCAAGAACAAGGTCGCGCCGCCCTTCCGCACCGCCGAGTTCGACATCATGTTCAACGAAGGCATCTCCAAGGCAGGCGACGTGCTCGACCTGGCCACCAAGTTCGAGATCGTGTCCAAGCGCGGCGCCTTCTTCTCCTACGGCGACATCCGCATCGGACAGGGCCGCGAGAACGCCAAGGACTACCTGCGCTCCAACCCCGAACTGATGGCCGAGATCGAAGGCGTTATCCGCCAGAAGGCTCTCAGCGGCGAGATCGCCCTGCCGCTCGACATGGGCGGGGACGGCGGCAGCGATGCCGGCGGCGACGAAGAAGCCTAAAAATTTCCCAAAAGGGCACGCTGTTACAGCGTGCCCTTTTTCTTTGACCATACTTTTGCACCTTTGTGTACTTTGTGCCCTTCGTGTTAGACTCTTTGGGGATATGATTACCCGGACCCTCCGCCTGCTGACCGTTACCCTGGTCTTGACCCTCGCTCTGAGCGCCTGCTCCCCGCGCGTCACCTCGACACCCTTCATCCCGCCCTCGGGCAAGAAAACCCCCGCGTCGCCGCCGACACTCACACCTGCTGTTTCTCCCGAGGCCCTGCCGACCTTCACCGTCGCGCCGCCCCCTGCCGCCGCTACGGAGACCGCCACCGCGCCCGCGATCCCGTCCACGCCCACAGCCTGCGTCAACAACCTGCAATTCGACCAGGATCTGACCATCCCCGACAACACCGTCGTCCAGGCGGGCTCCAGCATCGAGAAGCAATGGCTGGTCACCAATAACGGCACCTGCGACTGGAGTTCGTCCTACCGACTGAGCTTCGTGGGTGGTGACACGTTGGGCGCTCCCGCCGACCAGGCCCTCTTCCCCGCCCGTGCAGGCGCCCAGGCCACACTGACCATCACCTTC
>CAZGFR010000047.1:4782-12599 GCA_964524485.1 uncultured Anaerolineaceae bacterium
CGCTCGAAGCGGGCACCTACCAGTCCGCCTGGCAGGCCTTCGATGCGGACGGCAATGCCTTTGGCGACGTGGTGTACATGACCATTGTAGTGCAGTGATTGACTGCAAAATATATAAAACTCCTCTCTGATAAGTTGCAATAGGCTCGAAGCCACAGCACATTGGAGATCATAGTTCAGTGAAGTTTGTCAAATTTCTTGTTCTCTTCCTGGTCATCCTTCTCCTTGCAGGCTGCGGACCCGTCCGATGTGACACCGGCAGCGGGGACGAATGTCTGCGGGTGCTGTTCGTGGGGAACAGTTACACCTACGTGAACGACCTCCCGCGCACACTTTCAGAATTGGCTCGTTCAGGGGGACACCGGGTGGAGGTCGGGACCCTTGCCGAGGGTGGATTCTCCCTGCAGGATCATGTCCAATCTTCCAAGCTCGATGCCGAATTGACCTCCAGTTCATGGGACTACGTCGTCTTGCAGGAACAGAGCCAGATTCCCGCCGTGGAATATTCGCGGACGAATTCCATGTACCCCGCCGCGCGGACTCTGGTCCAGCAGATTCGGTCGAGCAACGCCCAGCCGCTTTTCTTCGAAACCTGGGGACACCGATCCGGGTATCCAGGCATTGGAATGCCAACCTACGAGTCCATGCAATATGAGATCGACCAGGGGTATTTGCGCATCGCCCGTGAACTCAACGTACCCGTGGTGCAAGTCGGGCTGGCATGGTTCCGTGCGCTCGAAGAAGATCCCAGCCTGCAACTCTGGCAGGAAGATGGCAGCCATCCCTCCGAGCAGGGGACCTACCTGGCTGCCTGCGTTTTTTATGTCACCCTCTTTAACGAAAGCCCGCTCGGGCTGAGTTATCGTGGTCATTTATCGGAAGGAGTCGCAGGTCAACTCCAGAAAGCCGCTGAAAGTATCCTCGTTGGTCCATAGTTTTAGAAATAGGAGAAAATATGTCCGCCCAACATGAATTTCCCATTGTGTTCGAAAGCCTCAAATCCATTCTTGAGCCGTATGCCGTACATATGACCCTCAAAACCAACACCCGCGATACTTATTATCTTGACGGTCCCTACAGTGAGAAATGGAAGAGGGATCTCTTCTTCGCCTCCGCCCAGATCAAGAAGACCTACGTCTCGTTCTACCTCATGCCCGTTTACATGTTCCCTGACCTGCTGAAAGGCATCTCGCCCGAACTGCGCAGCCACATGCAAGGCAAATCCTGTTTCAACTTCAAGCGGGTGGAGCCTGACCTGCTGCGGGAATTGGCCGAGTTGGTCCGCCTGAGCTACGAACGGTTTCAAAAAGCCTTGTAACATCCCATCAGAAGCGAAAGAAGACAGCCGACATTTGACCTGTCGGCTATTTATTTTTCTAACCCGAAATTAATACCAAAACTGTCTTATTTGTGTAAAATATCACCGAAATTGTGAATATTAACACAAGATAAGAGAGACAATTATGGATGTCGTTACCCTTTCCCGTATTCAGTTCGGCGTTACCACCGCCTTTCACTTTCTGTTCGTCCCCCTCACCCTGGGGCTGGTGTGGTTCGTGGCCATCATGCAGACCTTGTACTACCGCACCGGTCAGGAACGCTATCGCCGCATGGCCAAATTCTGGGGCAAGCTGTTCCTGGTCAATTTTGGCATGGGGGTTGCGACCGGCATCGTGCAGGAGTTTCAGTTCGGCATGAATTGGTCGGGGTATTCCCGCTTCGTGGGAGATCTCTTTGGGGCGCTGCTGGCCATCGAGACCATGATGGCCTTCTTCCTTGAGTCGGTCTTCATCGGGATTTGGATCTTCGGCGAAGGGCGGGTCCCGAAGCGCGTGCATTTGCTGTCCATCTGGATGGCCGCCGTCGGCAGCCTGCTGTCTTCGGTCTGGATCCTGCTGGCCAACGGCTGGATGCAGCACCCGGTCGGGCACATCATCAACCCGCTCACGGGGCGCGCCGAACTGGTGGATTTCCTGGCCCTGGTGACCAACCCAAAGGGCTGGCTCCTGTTCTGGCATGCGCTTTCGGCCGGGTTTGCCATATCGGCCTTCCTGCTGCTGGGAGTCAGCGCCTGGTACATCCTCCGCAAACAGGAACTGGACGTGTTCAAACCGTCCTTCACAATGGGCGCCATCGCGGGCGTGATTGCTTCCTTCAGCCTGCTGATGACCGGTCACACCCAGGGACAGGAAATGCGTCTCTACCAGCCCATGAAACTGGCCGCCGTCGAGGCCATCTGGGAGACCGAGCAGCCCGCCTCCTTCTCGCTGCTCACCATTGGCGACCTGAGCGGCAAGCGCGAAGTATGGTCCATCCGCATTCCCTACCTGATGAGTTTCCTGGCCTGTAACAACTTCTCATGCGAGGTCAAGGGCGTCCATGACCTGCAGGCGGAGTACGAAGCCCGCTTCGGCCCGGGCGATTACATCCCGTTGATGGTCTTCACCTACTGGTCCTTCCGCGCGATGGTGGGCATCGGCTTCCTGCTGCTGGCGGCTTCCGCCTTCAGCCTGTGGGTGGTCATGCGCGGCTGGCCGGTCCGCCTGATGAAATGGCTGCACTGGATGCCCTACACCATTCCCCTCCCCTTTGCCGCGGGCATCGCCGGCTGGCTGACCACCGAAATGGGACGTCAGCCCTGGGTGGTGCAGGGCTTGTTGACCACCGCCCAGGCCATCTCCCCCAACCTGACGGTCCTCGACGTCTCGATCAGCCTGGTGGGATTCACCCTGGTCTACTCCGCGCTGGCCGTTGTCATGGTCAAGCTGATGTGGCGGTTCGCCCGCCAGGGGACGGAAGCCGCCCTCTCCAAATCGGTGGATGTGGCGGAGGCTGTTCCGCTGGGCAGTTTGGTCGGCGCCCAGGACTGAACCGCGACGAACATTCACAAAATTCACACACAGTTAACCATCGTCTGCCAGAAAGTCTGATAGAATTTCACAAGAAAGGCCTGCGGCCTTTCTTGTGTGTTTTACCCCGCCCGTCAAGGAACTTGCATGCACTTCAATTCCCACCTGTTCTGGCGCACCACCTTCCGCTCGTTCTTCGGCGCCAGCCACACCCCTGCCCGTCTCAACCGCAAACGGCTCACCTTCCTGATCCTCTTCTACCTCGTCTGGCCCATCGGCGACCTCATCCACTGGTTCTTCTTCCTGC
Organism: uncultured Anaerolineaceae bacterium; assembly: GCA_964524485.1. GTDB lineage: Bacteria > Chloroflexota > Anaerolineae > Anaerolineales > Villigracilaceae > JACPVF01. Next base: position 7,938 of record CAZGFR010000047.1, read on the forward strand.
TCGACGACCTTCTCTTCCCCGCCTACAAGAATCTGCCCATCGAAAAGCCGCTCTTCATCCTCGGCAACTTCCGCAGCGGATCGACCTTCCTGCACCGTTTGCTCTCGCGCGATTCGGAAACCTTCACCAGCCTCACCACCTGGGACATCTACCTGACGCCCTCCGTCACCCAGAAGAAGATCACCTACTTCGTCGCCCGCCTCGACCGCAAATACTTCGGCAGCGCGCTTCATCGTCTGCTGTTTGCCTTCGACAAGGCCACGCTCGGCAAGATCAAGATTCACCCCATCTCCTTCTTCCAACCCGAAGAGGACGAGAACATCCACCTGCACATCTGGGACGGCTACTTCGTCAGCTTCCTCTTCCCGTTCATGGACGAGATGCCCGACTACACCCACTTCGACGCGGCCCTTTCGCCCGAGCGCAAACGCCGCATCATGAGCTTCTATAAGTCCATGCTGCAGCGGCACCTGTATGCCACGGGCAAGAAGCACTTCGTCGCCAAGAACCCCGCCTTCAGCCCCAAGATCGAGACCCTCAAGGAATTCTTCCCCGACGCCTGCATCATCTACATGGTGCGCAACCCGCTGGATATGCTGCCCTCCACCGTCTCGTGGATCAACTACGCCCGCCGCGTCTTCACGGACCCGGGCGAGGGATACTTCTACCTCGACGAGATCGTGGACCTGACCCAGCACTGGTACGCCCATCCGTTGCGCTACCTCGACACCCATCCCTCGACCCGTCATCTGATCCTGAAATACGACGACCTGATCCAGCGCCCCGAGCACGTCATCCGCTCGTTCTACGAGCAGTTCAACTACCCCGACAAACCGCTGCTCGACTCCATCGTGGACGAGGCCGTCAAGGAAGCGCTCAGTTTCGCCAGCGACCACGTCTACTCATATGAGAAGATGGGCTTCACCCGTCAGCAGATCTTCGACTTGTATCCCGAGATCTTCGAGCGCTTCGGTTTCGAGCGCGAAGAACGCCTGGTGGAAGAGACGCGCGAGCCCGCTTTGCTGCCGCGAACGGAATGACCGCCGACCGCTCCACCTTGCTGGATTGCCTGGCCGATTGGGGCCGCACCGTGGACAAGTTCCACCGCCTGCCCGCGGACCGTCAGGCCGCCTTCCTGCTTCGACAGGGCTATCCCCGCTTCGGCGACCTGCTCGCGCATGTGACCGGCTGGTGGCAGGAGGGCGTCCGCGTCGTGGAGGGAGTCCGCGCCGATGCGCATTTCGTCTACGCAGAGCCGGACACAGACGCGTTCAACGCGCGGGTGGTGGAGCAGGCTCAGGGTCAGAGCGAAGCGGCGCTCGAAGCGCAGTTCGAGGCCATGCGCGTCCGTATGATCCATCTGGTCGAGGAGAGTCCCGCCGAGGTGCTGGCTCATCCGCTCGTGCAGGAATGGCTGATCGCCGACATCCTCGAGCATTACGAGGAACACCGCCTGCCTGCCACGGTCTTTCTGGCGCTGGGTTCGAACCTGGGCGACCGCATCGCCAACCTGCGCGCCGCCGTGGGCGCGCTCGCGCCCGAGGTGCGTGTACTGGCCGAGTCGCGCATGTATGAGACGCCGCCCTGGGGCTACGCCGACCAGCCGGCCTTCCTGAACATGGCCGTCCAGGCCGAGACCGACCTTGCGCCCGAGGCGCTCTTGAGGCGGCTCAAGCAGATCGAGGTGGAGGTGGGACGCCAGCCCAGTTTTCGTTACGGCCCGCGCCAGATCGACCTCGACATCCTCTTCTACGACGACCTGGTGCTGGAGAGCGACGCGCTGACGGTGCCGCATCCGCGCCTGCATGAACGCGCCTTCGTGCTCGTGCCGTTGGTGGACCTGGCCCCCGAGTGGATGCATCCCGTGCTGGGCCAAAGCGTGGCCCGCCTGCTGGCTGGACAGGATCAAAGCGGGATTCACCTGCACACGGCATAATTCGCATGAAAACGGGGGATGGATTCTGGTTCCGTTTCGTTGTATACTAATTGACATAACAAAAATGCAAGGTCGTCAGGGGAGACTATCCGTTTGGAGGGGCACTTTATGGGGACGCAAGTTCGTTTTCTTTCCATTGTTTCGATTCTGTCCATCCTTTTGGCGGGGTGTGGGGTGGGTGCAACGTCTGCTATTCTTTCGTCTAATCCAGAGATATGTTCGTTGCCTGCATCCACGCCCAATCCCTATGATGTCCCTCCCGAAGCATGGGTTAGTGAGCCATATAGATATATTGCGGCAACAAATTCACAGTTCAGTGAGCAACAATACAGGGAGGCTCGATACGCAGCCTTTCAACTTTTGAGAAAGCAGACTGAAAGATGGTCGAACAGCGTGGATATCAGTCTGTCAAACACGGAAACAGTGCGAATCACCATTACATACCTCAGCCCGCAATTGCTTCAATTGATCGAGGTTAATCATGTATTGATGGCGAGAACCAATTTAGGGATGGGGGATGGCGACCTCCAAAATTTCGTTCGAAGCAGTCTGAACAAGGCTGCCAAACTGCAGGGAATGATCTTCATGGTCACCGTATATGCAGCCATCGAACCCGACCGCCAGCCTGTCGCGATTAGCCTTCCCATTAAGAAAATGGTCTTGATCAATGCTGAGAATTCGACTGTTTATCCGATCTATTATGACCATGGCCTTGAAGGGACTTTGTATTTGGGGAATAGCGCTTTTTCCGGGTTTGTTGTGTATCCGATAGCCGTCAAAAACAGCGATACCTGTCATCTGGTATTGGAAGACACCCCGGACCGCAAGATCACAATCGACATGTCCAATATCATCATCGAAGACAAAGACCGCGGGAATTTCACATGGACCATCCGCTATTCGCCCATATTGGATGACGGCGCCCCGGATGAAAAATCGGAATTTACGCCCTCCGACACCTGGCAATATAGTTCGTATATCCCATTATCCCAGGCACCGGCTCTCGACCTTCCGTCCAACGAGTATTGGGATGCATTCAGTTGTTACCTCTGGGAACAGGTTACCTACAACAATCTGCCGTAACCTTCCACGCGTGCGTTATAATTTCCGTACCTATGGAGGCATACCATGACTGAACCGAAACCGCTCAACTGGACTCCCACGCCGGGCATCGGCTATACGGTGGTCCGCCGGGGCGACGGGGGCATGACCCTGACCTTTACCGACCTGACCGACGCCACCCTCAACCACTGGCGCGAATTCGCGTTGGAGCACCTGCTTGGCTCGGACCGCCTGACGCGCAACCTGTACGACCTGCGCGCCGTGAAGGACATCCCCGAGAAGGCCATCCGCATGGCGGTGGAGGCCAACAGCGACCCCGCGGCGCGCAACATCCGCGTGGCGGTGGTGGTGGCGGATGAGAAGATGGCGGACGCCATCCGCGCGGTGGCTTCGTCCTCGCTGCCCGAGACCGCCTCGGCCCTCAGGCTGTTCAGCGACATCAACGAGGCCGAAGCCTGGCTGGGACGCCCGCTCGACCGCATGCCGTAAATCCGCTCTTTACAACAGGAGACGGGGTCAAACGACCCCGTCGTTTTATTTCATGAAATCTCCCACCCTTACCGTCCATGACCATACCTTTACCTGGGGTTGCCGCACCTACGTGATGGGCATCCTCAACGTCACGCCTGATAGTTTCTCGGGCGATGGATTGATGATGCCCTCACCCCCAGCCCCTCTACCCTTTCGGGCACACGTCCCTGAGGGAGAGGGGAGCATCGAAGCTGCCCTCGAACAGGCGCGCGGATTCCTGGCCTCGGGCGCGGACATCCTCGACGTGGGCGGGGAATCCACTCGCCCGGGTTCGCAACCCGTCAATGCGGAGGAAGAAATGGCGCGCGTCATCCCCGTCATCCAGCGCATCGCCGCGGAGTTCCCGCAGGCGCTGATCTCAGTGGACACGTACAAGGCGCGGGTGGCCGAAGCCGCCCTCGAAGCAGGCGCGCACCTCGTCAACGATGTGTGGGGCCTGCGCGCGGACCCCGACCTGGCGTCGGTGGCGGCACGTTTCGGCGCGCCCGTCATCCTGATGCACAACCGCAGCAACCCTGCCAGCGTAGATGTCCGTGAACGGCTCGGCAACGCCTATCTCGGCGCGGAGTACACGGACCTGATCGAGGACGTCAAACGCGAGCTGATGGAGTCGGTGCGGATCGCGCGCGCGGCCGGGGTGGCGGAAACGCACATCGTGCTGGATCCAGGCATCGGCTTCGGAAAGACGCGCGAACAGAACCTGGAGCTGATCAACCGTCTGGGCGAGATCCGCGCGTTGGGATATCCCGTCCTGCTCGGGCCGTCGCGCAAATCCTTTATCGGATACACGCTGGACCTGCCGCCCGATCAGCGCGTGGAAGGCACCGCCGCGACGGTGGCCGTGGGCATCACGCGCGGCGCGGACATCATCCGCGTGCACGATGTGAAGGAGATGGCGCGCGTGGCCAAAATGACCGACGCGCTGGTGAGAAACAGCAGTTCATCCCGCAGTTGAACTGCGGGATAATCACAAGGACATTCATGCAACAAGATTACGCCAACAGCCTATTAAGAAGCGGCATCCTCGAAGCCAAGACGGGATCGCGCAGTGTGGCGCGCCGCTACCTGGAGCGCGCCCTGTACACGTCGAACAACGCCAGCCACGACACGATGGCCGAGGCCTGGTATTGGAT
>CAZGFR010000047.1:12699-22165 GCA_964524485.1 uncultured Anaerolineaceae bacterium
TGTACACGTCGAACAACGCCAGCCACGACACGATGGCCGAGGCCTGGTATTGGATGGCGATGGTGACCGATGAACCCGCCGAGAAGCGCAAGGCACTCGAGAACGCGCTTTCGCACGACCTCGGACATTCCCGCGCGCGCCGCGAGCTGGCCATCCTGGACGGAAAACTCAAGCCCGAGGATTTGGTCGATGCGGACGCGCTGCCCGTCCCTGCAGGCGGGATCACCCAAGCCGACGCCGACCGCTTCATGTGCCCCAAGTGCGGCGGACGCATGTCCTTCGCGCCCGACGGCCAGTCGCTGGTCTGCGAATATTGCACGCGCAACGAGTCGCTCGGCGCAGCCCAGGCCGAAGCCGAGGAGGAGGACTTCATCGTCGCCATGTCCACCCTGCGCGGACATCGCCAGCCGCTGGCCCAGCAGGTCTTTCACTGCCAGGGCTGCGGCGCGGAGTTCACCCTGCCGCCCACGCTCATCTCGGCCACCTGCCTGTACTGCGGCTCGGCGCACGTTGTCAGCCTGGAGAACGTCCGCGACCTGGTCGCGCCCGACGGAGTCCTGCCGCACGCCTTCAACCAGAAGCGCGCCGCCTGGCATCTGGTCCAATGGGTGGAGAAGAACAAGATCCAGCCCGAGGTCAAAGTGGACCTGCCGCGCGGACTCTACCTGCCGATCTGGACCTTCGACCTGGGCGGTTCTATCCAGTACACCGCCGAGCGCGTCGAAGAAGAGGAAATCCCCACCCTCGGCAGGCACCGACAATACCGCACCGTGCGCGTCACGGACGAGTATCCCATCTCGGTGGACGACCAGCCCATCCCCGCCACGCGCAAACTGGCCAAGCCGCTCGCCCGCCTCTTGCGGACCTTCGACCTGCGCGCCGTCAAACCGTATGATCCCCGCTATCTGGCGGACTGGCCCGCCGAAGTCTACGACGTGCCGATGGGCGACGCCTCGCTCGACGCGCGCGGACAGGCCTACAAGGCCATGAAAGCCGACCTGCCCAACCTGCTCGGCTCGATCACGTTGATCTCGTCCTCCTCGGCGGGCATGCGCGTGGAATCCTTCAAGCTGGTGCTGCTGCCCGTGTGGATGACCGAGATTCGCCAGGGCGGCAAAGCCCACCTGGTGCTGATCAACGGCCAGAACGGCGCAGTCCACGGCGACACGCTGGAGAAGAAGACCGGTCTGTTCGAGTGGCTGGCGGATGTGCTGGAAGATTGACCCCCTCCGCCCCTTCGGGGCACCTCCCCCATTTTCCTTAGGAAAATGGGGGAGGAGTTTTTTATATACAAATATACGTTTCACCTCTCCCCATTCAAAGAACATGAATGAGGAGAGGATGGGAGAGGGATCACTCAAAGTATCTCATTACTTCAGCAGGCGGTTGATTCACTTTCTCGATGATCTCGGTATCAATACGGTAGGAAAGTTCAAATTCGCCCTTTGGAGACGGTTCATATTCTTCTATTCGAAGCAGCAACCCTGTCTCTGTTGAAAAATAATATTTCGTTATCTTGTTTGGCCTTGATTGGGATACATGCGTGGGACCAGAAACAATGAAGACTGTTACCTGTTCTGTGCCGATTTGGTCTGTGTTGTAATCCAACTCCAAAATATCCTTGTAATTTTCTGCATTTTCGAGAAAGCCGCCATCCAATGGTATCGAATATGTCTTTTCTGGAGCCCCGTCGGATGTTCCATAGGTTAAATTTTTCCATACGCCATTTTGGAATGTGCTGGTTTGAGAAGTTTTCTCATCGCCCGTATCTTGGATTGAGACGGATTGGGCGGCTCGTCCATTCTCGTCGACCAAGGTCCAGGTTTCATCCTGCCATTTGGTTGGAATGGGCGTTCCGTCGGGAAGCGTAAATGTCTCTACCCGAAAACTCTCTGTCTTGCTCCTGACATAAAGCCAACCCGGGGTAACATAAGCGGCGCGGGCTTTCTCCAGCAAAGGCCGGGCAATGGCGAGAATTTCTTCATTTTTCTTCACCTGCTCTGAACCGACAGGCATCCATGCTTGTTTACTGGTTGGAATGGAAAGATCTGTGACAGGCCCCTGTGTCTGCATAGGTTGTACAGGAATCGGAGAAGACACAGCGACAGACGGATTGGGATAGGTGGCAGGCATCAACGGCGAACAACTTCCCAAGATTAATGTAAGTGCCGCAAAGAGCGAAAGGGACCAGTTCCATTTGCGAATCATATTGACCTCCAATCGTGTCGCAATTCAGCGGAAATTATACTTTTGTGAAGCAGGTATATTTTAGACGCAGGTTCGGGATATAAAAGTTCCCTGTTTCCACTTCAGCCTGTAAAACCCAACCTTCTCCACTTCAACTGTGGTTTAATTATCCCATGCAGGAACTCCGCCCCATCCTCCGCTCGCGACGGGAACGCCGCCTCGCCAAATTCCGCAAATCGGAAGGACGTTCGCGCAGCGTCATTCTCAGCGTGGGAATGATCCTCTCGCTGGTATTGGCCGCGCTGATCGTGGTCAGCGCGCTGGCCTACGCCGACCTCACCCGCGACCTGCCCTCGCTCGAACTGTTGCCGCGCCTGCTCAACCCGCCCGTCGGACTCCTACTGCAACCCACGCGCATCTACGACCGCACGGGCGAACACCTGCTGGCCTCCTTCGCGCCCAGCGACTCGCCGCGCGGGTACGTCCCGCTCGACGAAAACAATCCGCAGCACATCCCGTCCGCGCTGGCCGAGGCCGTGGTGCTGCTCAATGACCCCAGCTTCTGGAAGAACCCAGGCTACGCTCTCGAAGGCTGGCAGGACCCCGACTCGCATCCCACGCTGGCCCAACGCCTCGTCTCCGACTTGCTGCTCTTCGACGAGCCCGCCAGCGTCCGCCGCGCCCTGCGCGAACGCCTGCTGGCCGCGCAGATCAGCGCGCATTTCGGCCGCGCGCAAATCCTCGAATGGACGCTCAATTCCGCGCACTTTGGCCGCTACGCCTTCGGGGTCGAGTCGGCGGCGCAGTTGTACTTCGGTAAATCGGCAAGCGAGCTCACGCTGATGGAATCCGCCATCCTGGCCGGCGTGATGGGCACGCCCAGCCTGAATCCGCTGGATGCGCCCGAGGCCGCCTTGCAGCGCGGGCGCGAGATCGTCGCGCAGATGAAGGATGTGGGACTGGTCAGCGCGAAGGAAGCGGACGCCGCTTTGAGCGAATCCGTGAAATTTGCCGCTCCGCCCGAGTCCGCGCCCAAGCCTGCCGCCGCCTTCGTGAATCTGGTCCTGGCTCAACTGGACTCCCGTTTCAGCCGCGACCGCATCGAGCGCGGCGGCCTGACGATTTACACCACCCTCGACTACAACCTGCAACAAAGCGCCTCGTGCGTCACCGCCGCCTACGCCGCGCGGCTGGAAGGTCTGCCCGAAATACCGTGTGACGCGGCGAGGCTGCTGCCGTCCCTGCCGCCGGGCGCGGCGCTGACCGAAGCCTCGTCCAGCGCGGTGATCCTCGACCCGAGCACGGGTCAGGTGCTGGCATTGGTCGGCGAGACGCTCAAGGGGCAGGAAACGCCGCTCGTGGCGGCGCACAGCCCGGGGTCCCTGCTGACGCCCTTCGTCTATTTAACGGGCTTCGCCCGTGGGCTGGGCCCCGCCACGTTGGTTTGGGACATCCCCGGGCAGGCCAACGTCCAGAACTATGACGGGCAGTTCCACGGTCCGCTGCGGCTGCGCAACGCGCTGACCAACGACTATCGCGTGCCCGCCGAGACCGTGCTGGCGCAGATGGGCGTGGAAAGCGCCACCAAGACGGTCGAGTCGTTCGGCCTCGAACTGGACCAGCCGCTGCGCCTGCTGGAGATCGCGGGCGCATACGGCGTGCTGGGCGAAGGGGGCGTGTATTACGGGCAGGAGATCGGCCCGGCCTTTGAGCCCTCGGCGGTGCTGCGCGTGGAAACCGCTGACCGTGTCTCCTGGCTGGATTGGTCCGCTCCGCAGGCGCGGCCCGTGGTTTCGCCCGGGCTGGCCTATCTCGTCACCAACGCCTTGAGCGACGAGCCCGCGCGCTGGCCGAGCCTGGGCAGCCCGAACGCCTTCGAGATCGGACGGCCCGTGGGCGCCAAGGTCGGGCAGACCGCCGACGGGCGGGATGTGTGGGCCGTGGGCTACACCCCCACGCGCGTCGTGGCCGCCTGGACGGGCGCGCGGACCGAGGGCGCGCGTCTCTCGCCGCGCCTGCCCATCGCGTTGTGGAATGCGTTGATGCAGCTTGCCAGCCAGGGACAGCCGCGCGACGGCTGGGCCATCCCGCAGGGCGTCTCGGTCATGGACGTGTGCGACCCTTCGGGGCTGCTACCCACCATCGATTGCCCCAACATCGTCAGCGAGGTCTTCCTGAACGGCAGCGAGCCGACCCAGATCGATACGTTGTATCGCGCCTACCAGGTCAACCGCGAGACGGGTTTCCTGGCGACGGTCTTCACGCCGCCGCAGTTCGTGGAGAAGCGCGTGTACCTGATCGTCCCGCCCGAGGCGCAGGCCTGGGCGCAAAGCACGGGACTGCCCCAGCCGCCCAGTTCGTACGACGCCATCCAGCCGCCGCAGGTGAATCCCGAGGTCAACATCACCGCGCCCGCCCTGTTCGCGGACGTGAGCGGCAAGGTCAAGATCGTCGGCACGGCCTCGGGCACGGACTTTGCCTATTACCGCGTGCAGGTCGGCCAGGGGTTGAATCCCAGTGCGTGGATCCAGGTCGGCGCGGACATGCCGACGCCGGTCGAGAACGGTCTGCTGGCCGAGTGGGATACCAGCGGACTGAATGGGTTGTACGCGGTGCAACTGGTGGTGGTGTACGCCGATCAACGGGTGGAGACGGCGGTCATTCAGGTGACGGTGAAGAATCCCTAGATGTCGTTGCGACCTTCGGGAAGCAACCTCACGGAATGTGTGAATGCTCGATATTGGGAGGTTGCTTCGGGCGAAAGAACATCGCCCTCGCAACGACATGTGAAAATTAGGGGGTTGCTTACCACTTCGTGGCGCACGTCGTCGGCTTTCAGCCTCCTCGCAAGGACGGCACAACAACATTAAGTGCAACTGCCCTGGTATGCGGCCAGGGCAGTTGCTTTCTAAGGAGAACGCGCACGCTATTGCAGCGCAAACGTTTTTACCAGGAAGACAGCCATCTGCGCGCGGGTGACGGGCGCGTCGGGGCAGAAGCTGCCGTTGCCGCAGCCGCCGGTGATGCCTTCGGCGGCCAGGGCCTCGATCCAGGCGGCGGCCCAGTAATCGGCGGGGACGTCGGCAAAGACAGCGCCTGTGGCGGGAGCAGGGATGTAGTCCGCGCCGTGCATGGCCCGCAGCAGGAAGACAGCCATCTGCGCGCGGGTGACGATCATATCCGGGCAGTAGTTGCCGCCGCCGCAGCCGCCGGTGATGCCATCCGCGGCCAGGGCTTCGATCCAGGCGGAGGCCCAGCTGCCTGTGGTGTCGCCGAAGGTGGAGGAAACAGCGGGCGGGACGAAGTCAGCGCCGTGCATTCCGCGCTCGAGAAAAACGGCCATCTGGTCGCGCGAGACGGGCTGGTTCGGGCAGTAAAGCAGCGGGGTGGTGGAGCAGCCGCCGGTCACGCGGGCGTGGTACAGGCTTTCGATGTAGGACCAGGCGAAGTAGTCGGTGGAGACGTCGCCGAAGGTGGAGGTGGGCGGGACAGGCTGCATCTGGAAGGTCAGGGTCAGCGTGTCGAGGCCGTTCACCAGGCGGACGATGTCGGCGTCGAAGATGGAGACGAAGCGGGCCTGGGCGGTAAGGCCGTCCTTATAGACCTTGACCAGGCGCAGGGAGTCGTAGACGTTGTGCGGGTTGCCCGCCGCGCGCCAGGCGAAGGACGCGCGGCCGTCGGCGTCGGTGGGGAGGTCGGCCAGGAGGTCGGTCTGGTTGGGCGAAGTGCTCACCACGCTCCAGGCCTTGACCTGCGCGCCTGCGATGGGCTGGCCCTGGGCATCCACCACGCGGACCTGGATGTTGTTCAGGTCGACGGTGGGGGCGCTGTTGCGGTAATCGCCGTCGAGCAGGGCGGCCGTCAGCGCGGAGTAGCGCACGGTGGCAAGCAGGCTGGCGCGGTCGGTAAAGACGGCGTAGCCGTTGTCGCGGGAGAGGTTCCACAGCATGGGGTCGGTCTTGAAGTCGGGCTTGTCGCTCCAGTAGGGGTCGGCGGGATCATAGGCGCTGACATTCAACCTAGGTTCCAGGCCGGTGGTGTCGTGGACGGTGATGAGGTTGTAGTATTCGCCCAGGCCGGCGCCGAAGACGTGTCCCAGCTCGTGCAGCATGTTGTTGATCTGGGTCCAGTAATCAGGCACTTCAGCGGGCTTCAGGGTTTCGGGGTCGTACAGGCGGGTCCACTTGAGGCCGGCCAGCACGCCCGCGCCGCTGTCATCGATGCCGGCGTAGCCGCCGTAGGAGAGGACATTGGGGGTGCGGACGGCGTAGGCCCAGATCTCGAAGCCTGTGACCGGCATGGGCGGAACGGCCGAGTTGGAGTGCGGCTCGGCGCTGGCCAGGATGATGTCGGTGGCGGGGTCGAAGACCAGGCGGCGGTCGGTGTTCTTGGCGAGGATCAGGTTCATGTCGGCCACGTATTTGGGCAGGGCGGTGCGGGCGAAGGCGGGGTCGGGGACCAGGGCCGGGTCCAGGTAGAACTTGAGGTGGTGTTCCTTGAGCGGGGACTGGGCAGCCGGCGCGGCGTGGACGGCGAGGGTGGGCAGGGCCGCGAGGCTGAGGGCGCAGGCCAGAACCAGCTGGATGCTCTTGTGAATGAATTTGGATGTCATTGTCTTTCTCCTGTGACAAGGACATCCGGCGCGCAGGCGCAATACGACCATCCACGGCGCGCTATCTTGCGCGTATCGTTTTCGGCGGCCTGGCAATCGTGGCTGATCTCTCAGCGGTGGACCCGTTGGCTTTGCGTCGCCGGCTTTCGCCGGGTTTGCCCTTATCGGTACGAACTGGTTAAGGTGCGGAAAAACAAAAAGGCGGACTGGTTTACGCCAGTCCGCCTTAAAGAAGAAGAAGCAATACGGGAGGGATGAATCTTCGGCGGCCTGGCAATCGTGGCTGCTTTCGCAGCGGTAGACCCGTTGGCTTTGCGTCCCCGGCTTTCGCCGGGTTTGCCTTTATCGGTGCGTGCTTTGAAAGGTGCTCTGAAAAACGAATGGCGAACCTTGGAATCGTGCCCAGGTTCGCCAAAGGAAAAAGGAGGAGAGGTTGGTACTTCGGCGGCCTGGCAATCGTGACTGCTTTCGCAGCGGTAGACCCGTTGGCTTTGCGTCGCCGGCTTTCGCCGGGTTTGCCGTTTCGGTTTTCAGATACGCGGACATTATAGCCGCTTTGCAGGGGACCGGCCTTAACGTTTCAGTTAGGTAAGTTTGCAGGTTCGTTGGGAGAGGGGCGGAGATCTAACGCAAGGGCGCAAGGTTTTGGGGGCGGCTGTTCGGGGCGAGTCCATGGATTTCGCAGTTGGGCTGATGGAGAGGGGCTCTCACGCTCCCAATCTGTGGGCAATTCCTGCCGCCTTCTTTATCGGGAAGGGAGCCGGGGGAAAGGTCCAGGGGCGGCCCCAGCCCGATTTGTCTAGACCCATCTTCCGCGGGGATTCTGCAACGATTCCCTGCTTGACTTAACAGATTTGTTAACCTACAATGAATTAGGATTTCCTTACAATTTTGAAAGGTATGTTCGTTTATTTTTTTACTCTAAATTTTAAGTGAATTTTTAAACCGAGATAAAAAATACTTTCAAAGAGGCTTTTTATGGTGAAACCAGGAGATGGAATGGCCCAAAGCAGGGTTCAGGAACTGGCCGCCCGCATGAGCATGTCGGTGGACGAGTTCGCAGGCGAGATGCGCAAACTGGGCTGCAGCGAGCCGACCGCGCTGAAGATCTGGCGCGGCGAGTACGAGAATTTCGACAACTTTAACGATAACGACATCTATCTGAGCAATCTCCGCAAGGCGTCCGTCGTCCTCAAGGTGGGGACCCACGCCCTGCTCCCACGATAACCCAGGAGAATGCGCCGCACGGCAGGGACGTACCCTTTTTCATCCCAACCATCATCCCACGCCCTGCCCCACTCTACAAGGAGGCCCAAGGGACAACCCTCAATTTCATTCCATTTTTGACGTTCCCTGCTGGCCGGGACTCTGACCGACCGGCCCATTCATACACAAGGAAAACCATGAAAACGAATTTCACCAAAAAGTCATTTGCAGTGGTATTGACTACCCTCCTGCTCCTGGTGGCCCTGCCGGTCACCACGGTCTTTGCGGCGACTTCACCGACCAATTACGCCGGTACCGCTGCGAATTTAACTGGTGTGGGCACCGTCGCCTGGACGGTAGCCGCGACCAACCTGAATGCCAACGACAACGTGTATGCCACGGTCGATCTGGCAGGTGGCGGTAGCACCACATCGAACTATCTGCGCGCATCCAACTTCGGTTTTGCGCTCCCGGCCTCCACCATTGATGGCATTCAGGTGGAGATTGGTCGTTTTACAAGCGGCTCGCAAGCTCCATTCATCCGTGATGCGACTCTTAAACTCGTCAACGCATCCAGCACCATTGTGGGCAATAACAAGGCTGTCACCGGTACAGATTGGCCCACCACGGAAGGCAATGCAAGTTATGGCGCCAATAACGATACCTGGGGCGCAGGCCTGACCTATACCGATGTCAACAGCTCCAACTTCGGCGTGGTGCTTTCGGTGGTCAATGCCAACACCAATACCAACCGCAACCGCATCGCTTCGGTGGACTATGTGCGCGTCACGGTTACTTACACCGTAAGCAAGGTCAACACCACAACCGCAGTTGACTGCGGCGTTGGCACCCCGGTTACCACTTACGGTTCCACCATCACCTGCGTGGCCACTGTCACACGCGCCTCGGGCACCAATACCCCGACAGGTAGTGTCACCTGGGCCACCAACGGAGCAGGCACCTTCACCACCAGCCCCTGCACGCTCTCGGCTGGCCCTAGCGGGTCTGCTACATGCTCGGTGACCTACAATCCCACCGCGGTGGGCACTGGCACGCACCAGATCACTGCCTCCTACGGCGGCGACACAAACTTCAACACCAGCAGCGGCAACCAGAATGTGACCGTCAACAAGAAGACGCTGAATATCACGGCCAATAACGCCAGCAAGACCTACGGCGAAGCTTTGACCTTCGCCGGCACCGAGTTCACCGCCAGCGGTCTGGTCAACAGCGACAGCGTCACCTCGGTCACCCTGACCAGCAGCGGCGCTCCGGCCACGGCCACGGTCAACACCTATCCGATCGTCCCCAGCGCGGCGGTCGGCAGCGGCCTGTCAAACTACACCATCGGCTACAACAACGGCACCCTGACCGTGGACAAGGCCTCCCTGAGCATCACGGCCAACAACGCCAGCAAGACCTACGGCGAAGCTTTGACCTTCGCCGGCACCGAGTTCACCG
>CAZGFR010000047.1:22265-23717 GCA_964524485.1 uncultured Anaerolineaceae bacterium
GCAGCGGCCTGTCAAACTACACCATCGGCTACAACAACGGCACCCTGACCGTGGATAAGAAAGCCGCCTCGGTCACCCCGAACGCCGCCTCCAAGACCTACGGCGAAGCGGACCCGGCCTTCAGCGGCACGCTGAGCGGCTTCCTGCCGGCCGACAGTGTCACGGCGACCTACAACCGCACCGGCGGCGAGACCGTCGCGGGCGGCCCGTACACCATCAGCGCCACGCTCAGCCCGATCGGTGTGCTCGGCAACTACGATATCACCTACGGCACCGCCAACTTCACCATCGACCAGAAGGCTGCTTCGGTCACCCCGGACGCCGCCTCCAAGACCTATGGCGATTTGGACCCGGCCTTCAGCGGCACCCTGAGCGGCTTCCTGGCCGGTGACAACGTCACCGCGACCTACAGCCGCACCGCGGGCGAGAATGCCAGCACCTACACCATCAGCGCCACGCTCGATCCGGCCGGTGTGCTCGGCAACTACAACATCGCCTACAACACCGCCGTCTTCACCATCAATAAGAAGGCCCTGAGCGTCACCGCCAACAACGACAGCAAGACCTACGACAAGCTCGCCTACAGCGGCGGCAACGACGTGGTCTACAGCGGCTTCATCCCCGGCGAAGACGAAACCTTCCTGGGCGGTACGCTGTCCTACAGCGGCAGCTCGCAGGGAGCGGTCAACGCGGGCTCGTACGCCATCACGCCCGGCGGCCTGACCTCCTCCAACTACGACATCACCTTCTCGGGCGGCACGCTCACCATCGGGCAGGTCGACCTGACCATCACCGCCCAACACGACGACCGCGTCTACAACGGCGGCACCTCCTCGTCCGTGGCCCCGCAGATCACCAGCGGTGTACTGGTCAGCCCCGACAGCGCCACCCTGGTCCAGTCCTTCGACAACAAGAACGTTGGCACGGGCAAGACCCTGAGCGCGGCGGCCTCCACCATCAGCGACGGCAACGGCGGCGCGAACTACAACGTCACCTTCGTGGATGACACCACCGGCGCCATCACCGCCGCCGGCCTCGAGGTCACCGCGGCCAGCGACTCGAAGGAATATGACGGCACCACCGCTTCGACCGGCGCCCCGCAGATCACTGGCGGACAGCTGTTCGGCGGCGACACCGCCGCCTGGTCGCAGACCTTCGATAACAAGAACGTCGACACCGGCAAGACCCTCACCCCGGCTGGCTCCGTCAGCGACGGCAACGGCGGCCTGAACTACAACATCACCTTCGTGCCCGTCTCGACCGGCTCCATCACGGCCCGCGCCCTGGAAGTCACCGCCATGACCGACACCAAGGAATACGACGGCGACAACGGCTCGAATGCCACCCCGCAGATCACCAACGGCGCTCTGCAAGGCACCGATAGCCCGTTCTTCAGCCAGACCTTCGACAACAAGAATGTCGGCACGGGCAAGACCCTCACCCCGTACGGGA
>CAZGFR010000048.1:0-21645 GCA_964524485.1 uncultured Anaerolineaceae bacterium
CTTTGAAATGGTCGAACAGGCCCGAGTGTATCAGGCAGGGGAGGGGATGTCAAGGTAACCTGCTTGACTTCAAGATTTTTTATCAGTACTGGCAGGGTAAAGTTGGCATGACAACCATCTTAGGAATTGTGAT
Organism: uncultured Anaerolineaceae bacterium; assembly: GCA_964524485.1. Taxonomy (GTDB): domain Bacteria; phylum Chloroflexota; class Anaerolineae; order Anaerolineales; family Villigracilaceae; genus JACPVF01. Next base: position 134 of record CAZGFR010000048.1, read on the forward strand.
GATTGTCTTTTTGCTCCATTGATGAAAACGTTTGACATCCTCTCTTACTTCTGCTACACTTGAATTTGTCAGACAACTAGACACAAATTCGATAAAAGGGCTCCAAAATGCCTACTCTTCTCATCAAAAACGCCTACATTGTCACCATGGACGACCACCAGCGGGAGATCCCCGAGGGTGGTCTTTTTATTCGCAACGGCCTGATCGAAAAGGTCGGCCCGATGAGCGAACTGCCCACGACCGCCGATGAAGTCCTCGACTTGAAGGGGCACATCGTCCTGCCGGGGCTGGTCAACACCCACCATCACTTCTATCAGACCCTCACGCGCGTCGTCCCGCCCGCCCAGGATGCCAACCTGTTCAACTGGCTCAAGACGCTCTATCCCATTTGGGCGCGCCTGCGGCCCGAGGACATCTTCGTCTCCACGCAGACCGCGCTCTCCGAGCTGGCGCTTTCGGGCTGCACCACCGCCTCCGACCACCTGTACCTCTTCCCCAACGGCTCCAAACTGGATGACGAGATCGCCGCGGCCCTGGAGGTGGGAGTCCGCTTGCAGGCCTCGCGCGGCTCGATGAGCCTGGGCGAATCGCAGGGCGGACTTCCGCCTGATTCCGTTGTGGACAGCGAGGACGCCATCCTCAAGGATTCCCAGCGCCTGATCGAACAATATCACGACGCCAAGCTGGGCGCCATGACGCAGATCGTGCTGGCGCCCTGTTCGCCCTTCAGCGTGACGGGTGACCTGATGAAGGAATCCGCCAAACTGGCGCGCAAGTACGGCGTGCATCTGCACACCCACCTGGCCGAAACCGAGGACGAGGAGCAATTCTGCTTGCAGAAGTTCGGCCATCGTCCCGTTGGGTACATGCAGGAAGTAGACTGGGTCGGCGGCGATGTCTGGTTCGCGCACTCGGTCTGGGTCAACGACGAGGAGATTCAGGTCTTCGCTGAGCACAACTGCGGCGTGGCCCATTGTCCCACCTCGAACATGCGCCTGGCCTCGGGCATCGCGCCCATCAAGGAATATCGCAAGGCGGGCGTCAACGTCGGCCTGGGTGTGGATGGCTCCGCCTCCAACGACGGATCGCACCTGCTGGCCGAGGTCCGCCAGGCCATGCTGCTGGCGCGTGTCAAGGAAGGCATCACAGGCTACTCGCTCTCGAACGATCCCAATCGCAAGCTGATGACCGCCCGTGAGGCGCTGTATCTCGGCACGCGCGGCGGCGCTGCCGTCGTTGGCCGCACCGACATCGGCTCACTCGAAGCAGGCAAATGCGCCGACTTCTTTGCCGTCAACATGAACCGCCTCGACTACGCAGGCGGCGCAGTGCACGATCCCGTCTCGGCGGTGGTCTTCTGCCAGCCCGTCCGCGTGGACTACACCGTCGTGGGCGGCAAGTTCGTCGTTAAGAACGGTCAGCTCGTCACCATCGACGAAGGCAAGTTGATCGAGAAGCACAACAAAGCCGCCAAACGTCTGCTGGCTGGATAATTACCCATTTCGATTTACCGATTGCGAACGGAGTTCCCATGCCCAAAACCGTCAAACTCACCCGCGCACTCGTCGACGTGGCCATGGGCCGCGTCCCCGCTGACCTGGTCATCCGCAAGGGTCAGTGGGTGAGCGTGCAATCGGGTGAGATCATCCCCAACACCGACGTCGCCATCAAGGACGGTCACATTGCTTTCGTAGGTCCCGACGCTCAGCACACCATCGGCAAGGGCACCCAGGTCATCGACGCCAAGGGTCGCTACCTGGTGCCTGGCCTGCTCGATGGTCACATGCACGTCGAGTCGGGCATGCTGACCGTGACGGAGTTTGTCCGTGCGGTGGCGGTGCGCGGTACCACGGGCATGTTTGTGGACCCGCACGAGATTGCCAACGTCTTCGGCCTCAAGGGCGTCAAATTGATGGTCGACGAGGCCGCCAAGCAGCCGATCCACGTGTGGGTGCAAATGCCATCCTGCGTGCCGTCCGCGCCCGGGCTGGAGACGCCCGGCTCCACCATCAGCCCCGAGGATGTGGCCGAGGCCATGACCTGGCCTGGCATCATCGGCCTGGGCGAAATGATGAGCTTCCCCGGTGTGATCGGCGGCGACGAGAAATTGCTGGCGGAGATGGCCAGCACTCATGCCGCGAACAAGACCATCGGCGGTCACTACCCCACGCCTGACCTGGGCCTGCCGTTCCACGGGTACGTGGCGGGCGGCGCGGAAGATGATCACGAAGGTACCCGTCTCGAAGACGCCATCGCCCGCGTGCGCCAGGGCATGAAGGCCATGCTGCGCTACGGCTCGGCCTGGCACGATGTGGCTTCACAGGTCGGCGCGATCACCAAGCGTGGACTCGACTCACGCCGCTTCATCCTCTGTACCGACGACTCGCACGCCGAGACCCTCACCCGCGACGGTCATATGGACCGTGTGCTGCGCCACGCCATCCTGGAGGGCCTGCCCCCGATGACGGCCATCCAGATGATGACCATCAACACCGCGGAGCATTTCGGCCTGACCCGTGAGATGGGCATGATCGCCCCGGGCCGCTGGGCCGATGTGGTGCTGGCCAGGGACCTCAAGAATTTCCAGGCGGAATTGGTGGTGGCAAGGGGGAAGGTCATTGCCGAGAACGGCAAGTGGAAGGTGGACCTGCCCAAGGTCAGCTACCCTGCCTGGGCTGCCAAGTCGGTCAACCTGAAGCGGGCGCTCAAGGCGGAGGATTTCGCCGTGAAAACGGAAGCCGCCCCGGGGTCCAAAATGGTGGCGAACGTCATCGGTGTGATCGAGAATCAGGCGCCGACCCGTCACCTGCGGATACCGGTCGAAGTCGAGAACGGCGAAGTCCATGTAGATATGAAACATGACCTGGCCAAGATCGCGCTGGTCGAACGTCACAAGGCCACGGGCGGCGTGATGGTCGGCTTCGTGAGCGGTTTCGGCTTCAAGGAAAAATGCGCCATCGGCTCGACCGTGGCGCACGATAGCCATCACATGATCGTGGTCGGCACCGACGAGGAGAGCATGGCCGCGGCGGCCAATGCGCTGGCCAAGTCGGGTGGCGGACAGGTGGTGGTGAAGAACGGCAAGGTCATCGGCCAGGTGGAGTTGAACATCGCGGGCCTGATGTCCACCGAGCATGCCGACGTGGTGGCCAAAAAGGCGGGCACCGTGCTGGAGGGGTTCCGCAAGTGCGGCTGCAACCTGAACAACCCGAACATGCAACTCAGCCTGCTTGGGCTGGTGGTCATCCCTGAACTGCGGATCTCGGACAAGGGATTGGTGGACGTGACCCGCTTCGGTTTTGTACCTGTGCTGGAGAATGCATGACCCACTTTCCCTTTCAACGCCTGCAGTCCGAACTGGCTTTGCTGATCGCCCGCACCCCGGGCGGACAGCGCCTGCCTTCGGAGCCAGAGCTTGCCCGTCAGATGGGCGTCTCGCGCGCCACCCTGCGTGAAGCCATGCGCTCCTTCGAAGCGCAGGGACTCATCCGCCGCCGCCAGGGCGCGGGGACCTTCGTGGTGGGGCAGGTGTCGGTGATGGAGAGCGGCCTGGAGGTGCTCGAAAGCCTCGACACCATGGCCAAACGCCAGAACCTGGAAGTCACGGTCAGCGACCTGCAAGTGGAAAGGATGTTTGCCGACCAGGACATCGCGAACGGGCTGAACGTCCCGCTGGGCACGCGCGTGACGCGGGTGCGCCGCGTGGTCCGCGCCGAGGGACGGCCGGTGGCCTATCTGGTGGATACCCTGCCCGAAGAGGTCTTCCGCCCCGACGACCTGCCCACCTCCTTCCACGGCTCGGTGCTGGACTACCTGATCCATCGCGGGGACTCGCTCAACGTGGCGCGCGCCAACATCACGGCCATCGGCGCGACCGCCGAAGTGGCCAAGTCGCTCGAGATCCAGCGCGGCGACGTGCTGCTGCATTTCCATTCGCAGGTGTACGACAAGAGCGGCAGGGTGTTGACCTATACGTTCAGTTATTTCATCCCTGGCTACTTCCACTTTCATGTGGTGCGGCGCGTGGGAAACAGTTAACAGAGGGTTCGTCACATCGGTTGGCGGCCTTACAAATTCAATATTCAATGAGGTGTTTGTATGAAGGAAGTCAGTGAGATCAAGAAACGAGTCGGCGAAAACCGCGAGAACATCATCCAGTTCCTGCGCGATATTTGTGCCATCCCGAGCATGGACGGCCAGCTCAAGGATGTGGGTGACCGCATCCAGGCTGAGATGCGCAAACTCGGGTTCGACGAGGTGCGCTTCGACAAGATGGGCAATACCATCGGCCGCATCGGAAACGGCCCGAAGGTGATCGTCTTCGACTCGCACATCGACACGGTGGGCGTCGGCGACCCCAAGGAATGGGATTGGGATCCCTTTGTGGGCAAGATCGAAGACGGCCGCCTGTACGCGCGCGGCGCCTGCGACGAGAAGGGCAGCACGCCCGGCATGATCTACGGCCTGGCCATTGCCCGTGACCTGGGGCTGCTCGACGGCTACACCGCCTATTATTTTGGCAACATGGAAGAATGGTGCGACGGCATCGCTCCCAACGCCTTTGTGGACGCCGACCCGCAGGTCAAGCCTGATTTCGTGGTCATCGGCGAGCCCACCAAGATGCAGGTTTATCGGGGACACAAGGGCCGCATCGAACTGAAGGTCACTGCGCACGGACGTTCGGCCCACGCCGCGTCGCACTACCTGGGCGACAATGCCGTCTACAAGATGATGGCCATCATCACCCAGATCCGCGAACTGGACCGCCGCATGCGCTTCGGCATGGGCTATCACCCCGTGCAGGGCTTCCCCTCCGTCGCAGTGACCGACGTCTCGGCCCGCACCGCCTCACTCAACGCCGTGCCCGACCAGTTCACGATCTACATTGACCGCCGCATCACCTCGAACGAACCGCACGATGATGTGATCAACCAGGTCAAGGGCCTGATCCCCGATTACTTGCAGGACGAGATCCACGTCGAGGAACTCTTCTACGACGAGCCATCGTACACGGGCTTCGTCTTCCCGGTCTCGAAGTATTACCCCGCCTGGCTGCTGGAGGATTCGCACGCGCTGGTCCAGTCCGGTCAACGCACCATCGAGGCGCTTTGGGGCGACAAGCGTTCGCTCGGCACCTGGGATTTCTCGACCAACGGCACCTACTGGGCTGGCAAGGCAGGCATCCCCTCCATCGGATTTGGCCCGGGCGACGAGAAGACCGCGCACATGCGCCACGAGAATGTGCCGCTCGACGAAGTGGTCGACTCCACCGAGTTCTATGCCCTGCTCCCCAAGACCCTGCGTGAGTCTATAAAGTGAAAAACGCGCGAGGCGGCGGAGGAGCGGCCCGCCAGAGCCGCTTCCGCCCCGCACGATACGCCATCGAAGGAATCGTCGAAGCAAAGGAGAATTTGTCCTCGTCCTAATCTTCCAAATCTGAATAGGAGGTTCGTATGCGTAGTTTCGCAGGTCGTGACATCCTTTCGCTCAAGGAGTTCGAGCGGAATGAGTTCTTCCACGTGTTCGATGTGGCCCAGAAAATGGAACCCATCGCACGGTCCAGGAAGAATGTGGATATGCTCAAGGAAAAGACCCTTGTGACGGCCTTTTACCAGCCCTCCACACGCACGCGTCTGGCGCACGAAGCCGCCATGCACCGCCTCGGCGGGCATGTCACCGGTTTCTCGGATGCCAAGATGACCCGCGCCGGGGACTTCTATCAGGAGTCCATCAAGGATACGGTCAAGATGCTGGAGTATTATGGTGACGTGATCGTCATGCGTCACTTCCAGCAGGGCGCGCCGCATGAAGCCGCGAAGTGGGCCAGCGTGCCCATCATCAACGGCGGCGACGGCTGGGGCGAGCACCCGACGCAAATCCTCACCGATCTCTACACGGTGCTGCGCGAGAAGGGCCGCATCGACGGCCTGAAGTGGCTGGCGGTCGGCGATATGCGCATGCGAACCATGCACTCCCTGGGCTATGCCCTCAGTCAGTTCGACTGCCCGATCACCTTTGTCTCGCCGCCCGAGATGAGCCTGACCGAGGACTTCAAGAAGGAACTCAAGCAGCTCAGCGTGAACTTCAAGGAATTGGACCACGTGGAGAAGGCCATCGCCGACGCCGACGTGATTCTGGTCGAGCCGGTCGTTCAGCCCGATTACACCAAGTCGCGCGACGAGCGCAAGGGCGAGCTCGACCTGACGCCCGCCAACTACAAGATCACGCGCGAACTGCTGGAAAAGAAGGCCAAGTCCGATGCGATCCTGCTCCACTCGCTGCCGCGCATGGACGAGATCCCCACCGACGTGGACATCACCCGCTGGTCCCGTTACTGGCAGGAAGCCTTCAACGGCGTGGTCATGCGCATGACCCTGCTGGCGCTTGTCCTGGGCGCGATGGAGTGACCGATTTGTGAACATTGGGAGGCGGCGCCTGCCGCCTCCCAATGAAGCGACGTAGTGACAAAATCAAATTTATGAAGACGCTTGAGATCCGCCGTCATTCCATGCGAGACAAGCCCGGGGCGCACTTGTCCCAGGCGGGCGTGGACCTGGCCCGCAGGGTCGGCGCGGAGATGGGTCCCTTCCAGTGCGTGGTGACCAGCAAACTGCCACGTGCCTACGAGACCGCCATCGCGATGGGCTTTGCCGTGAACGATCGGAAGAAGGTGATGAACACCTACGGCGAAGAGGTGGAAGCCGAGGCCCCCTGGCCGCAGTCCTTTGCAGGATATGCCGCCGCCGTGAAGAGACGCGGCGCGGCGCGCAAGTTCGCCCGCAAGCTGGCGAAATACTACGCGGAGTTGATGGAGTCGCTCCCCGAGGGCGGTGCGGCCCTGGCCGTCAACCATGGCGGGGTGCTGGAACTGGGCGTGGTCGGCTGCCTGCCCGACCTGGATTACTCCGATTGGGGTGGTCCGCTCGGTTTTTGTGAAGGCGTCCGTTTGACTTGGCATCATGGTAATTTCGTGGAAGCCGAGCTTCTGCGAGTTCAAGATAAAAATTAAGATACTTAAGGAGAGCTTCTATGCAAACCAATTTCCGCGGTCGCGATTTCATCGGCGACCTTGACTTCACCAAAGAGGAAGTCGAAACCGTCCTGGACGTGGCCTGGGACCTCAAGCGCAAGCGCGCCCTGGGCGAGCCGCATGCCTACCTGCGCGACAAGGTGCTGGCCATGCTGTTCTTCTTCTCGTCCACCCGCACGCGCGGATCGTTCGAGGCGGGCATCGCCCAACTCGGCGGCCACGGTGCGTTCATCGACAGCAACACCACCCAGATCTCGCACGGCGACACGCCTGTGGAGATCGGCGAGATCTTCGGACGCTATTTCGACGGCATCGCCATCCGCCATTGTGACTTCGGCGACGGCAACAAATATCTGCACGGCGTCGCCGACAACAGCCGCGCCCCCGTCCTCAACATGCAGTGCGACATCTACCACCCCTTCCAGTGCCTGGCCGACCTGATGACCATCATGGAAAAGAAAGGCCGTGACCTGCGCAAGAAGAAGATCGTGGTTTCCTGGGCGTATGCTGCTTCCTACCTCAAGCCGATTTCTGTGCCCCAGTCGCTCATCCTCCAGATGCCGCGCTTCGGTATGGACGTGACCCTGGCCTATCCGCCCGGATTCCAGCTCATGCCCGAGATTGTCGAACAGGCCAAGGAACAGGCCCAGATCGCTGGCACCTCCTTCGAGATCATCGAGGACAAGGACGGCATGACTGAAGCCTGCAAGGATGCGGACGTCATCTACGCCAAGTCCTGGGGTCCGCTGCTGACCACCAACGACAAGACCGAGGGCAAGAAGCTCCAGGATTCCTTCAAGAACTGGATCATGGACGACTCGAAGTTCAAGGTCGCCAAGCAGGACGCCATCTACATGCATCCGTTGCCCGCCGACCGTGACATCGAAGTCACCAGCGCCGTGCTTGATGGCCCGCATTCGGTCGTGTTCGATGAGGCCGAGAACCGCCTGCACGCCCAGAAGGCCGTCATGGCCCTCACCATGAGCTAGGAGCACCCATGGGAAAACTGGCTGTCATTGCGGTGGGCGGTAACTCGCTCATCAAGGACGATAAGAACGTCACCGTAGAAGACCAGCAGGAAGCCCTGCGTGAAACCGCCCACCATATCGCCGACATGATCGAGGCGGGCTGGGACCTGGCCATCGGTCACGGCAACGGGCCGCAGGTCGGGTTCATCCTGCGCCGCTCCGAGATCGCTGCCAAGGTCGAGGGCATGCACGAGGTCCCGCTGGATGTATGCGGCGCGGATTCGCAAGGCGCCATCGGCTACGAATTCCAGCAGGCGCTCCAGAACGAGTATCACAAACGCGGCATCCAAAAAGGCGCGGCCACCGTCATCACCCAGACGCTGGTGGACCAAAAGGACGCCGCCTTCCAGAAGCCCAGCAAGCCTATCGGCTCCTTTATGGACGAAGCCGAGGCCAAACGCCGTGAGAAGGACATGGGTTGGTCGGTGGTCGAAGATGCGGGACGCGGCTGGCGGCGCGTGGTGCCGTCCCCGCTGCCCAAGCGCATCCTCGAACTCGAGTCGGTCAAGCTGCTGCTCAAGGCGGGCGTGACCGTCATCACCGTGGGCGGCGGCGGCATCCCCGTCATCGACAAGGGCAACGGCGAGTACGAAGGCACCGCGGCCGTCATCGACAAGGACTTCGCCTCCTCGCTTCTAGCCCAGGAACTCGGCGCAGACCTGTTCCTGATCGCCACCGCCGTCGAGAAGGTCGCCATCAACTTTGGCAAACCCGAACAGAAGTGGCTCGACAAGATGACCCTGGCCGAGGCCAAGCAATACCTGGCCGAAGGCACGCACTTCGCCAAAGGCTCGATGGCCCCCAAGATCCAGGCCATCGTCTGGTTCCTGGAGAACGGCGGCAAGCAGGCGCTCATCACCAACCCCGAGAACATCGGGCGCGCCCTCAAGGGCGAGACGGGCACGCTGATCGTGCCGTAATCGGTTATTCACGTTGGGCGGCCGCCCATCGTGCGGAGGCCGCCCAACGATCCAGAAAAGGATTCGTTCATGCTTCGTTCGCGACTATCCAGCCTGATTCAACACCGCTACGCTCCCCTTGCCTTGTTGGGAGTGGTGGCCGTGCTGGCGTATGGGCTGGTCCTCGCGCAGACGGGTTTTTATTGGGACGACCTGCCCATGTCGTGGATCCGCTATCAGTTGGGTCCCGAGGCGATGGCGCAGTATTTCTCCACCAACCGTCCCGTCTGGGGCTGGTTGTACCAACTCACCACGCGAGTCTTCCCGCAGGTGCCCATCTACTGGCAGGCCTTCGCGCTCTTCTGGCGCTGGGTGGGTGCGGTTCTGGTGTGGATGATTGTCAGCAAACTGTGGCCGCAGCGCAAGAGCTTTTCCCTGGCCATGAGTCTGTTCTTCCTGCTCTACCCTGGCTTCAACGCCCAATGGACGGCCTACCTCTACAGTCATTTTTTCATTGTTCTTTCCCTGTTCCTGTTCTCTTGGTATTGCACGCTCAAGACCATCCATCAGCCCTCCTGGAAGTGGATTGCGGCGGGTATGCTGGCCTCGGCCCTCAACCTGTGGATGATGGAATATTTCTTCCTGCTGGAATTGACTCGTGTGGCCTTGATCTGGGTGGCTCTGCGCGACGAATTCCTCGACTCTCAAAAACGCATCCAGCGGACCCTCAGCCTGTGGGCGCCCTATCTGGCCGTTTTCGCCGCTGCGGTCTTTTCCCGTTTTTTCATCTTCAATAATCAGGTGTATGGCTTTGGATTGATGGAGCGCCTGCGCGAGAATCCATCTGCCACGCTGGGCTATCTAGTAAAGGATGGCCTGTTCAGTTTGTGGACTGTTACCTTTAGGGCATGGGCGCAGGTCTTCCAGTTACCCAACCCCGCCATCTATGGCCCGCGGACCATCCTCCTGTTCGGAGGGGTGGTGCTCGCTGTCCTTGCGCTGGCGGCGGCCTTCCTCTGGCGGCAGGCTGATACCGTGGCGAAACGCCGCGACGCGGGCTGGTTCATCGGGCTGGGATTGGTCATGCTGCCCTTCGCCAACGCTCCCTTCTGGCTGACAGGCCTGCCCGTGGCCCTGGCCTTCCCTGCCAATCGCGCCACCCTGCCTTCGATGCTGAGCGTCAGTTTCATCCTCGCGGGGTTGATCGAGTTGATCCGTTGGCCGCGTGTGCGCTATGCAGTGCTGGCCGTGCTCGTGGCCTTGGCGGCGGGACGTCAACTGTTGTGGGGGTTGGATTTCAGCCGCGACTGGCAGGCGCAAAAGAACCTCTTCTGGCAGATGACCTGGCGCGCGCCCGGCCTCCAGCCGAACACGATGGTGCTCCTCAACGAGGGCGCGCTGGATTTCTACGCCGACAACTCGCTCAGCGCCGCGTTGAACTGGGTCTATGCGCCCGACCTCAAGGCGACAGGTCAGATTCCCTATTTGCTGTTCTATCCCACCAACCGCCTGGACGGAGCGCTCCCCGCCCTCACGCCCGGACTGGACGTCAAATACGATTACCTGGCGGGCAGGTTCGAGGGCAGCACTTCGCAGGTGGTCTCGTTCTACTTCCTGCCGCCTGCCTGTCTGCGTGTGCTCGACCCCGAGATCGACGTCGACAATCACTTCATCCCCGACCAATACTTGATGCGTGAGGGCGCGGCATTGTCCTCGTCCGAGTGGATTCTGCCCACGGGAACGGCGACCCCGCCCACGGTCTACGGCCCCGAGCCGACCCACGGCTGGTGTTACTACTTCGAGAAGGCTGATCTGGCTCGTCAGGTGGGGGATTGGGAAACGATCACCCGTTTGGGCGATGAAGCCTTTGCCCTGGACGATTATCCTAACGACCCATCCGAGCGCTTTGTCTTTGTCGAAGGCTATGCCCATGCCGGTGACTGGGCCAAAGCCGTGAATTATTCCGTGCAGTCGTACAAGGTTTCTCCGAAATACGTCGGCCCGATGTTGTGCAAGTTGTGGCAGCGGATCGAGCGCGAGACCCCTGCCAGCGCGGAGAAGGATGCCGCGTTGCAGGAAATCAAGACGAAATTCAGTTGTCTGCCATGAAAACGCAACTTGCCACTTAAAATATCTGCATCTACAATGGAATTGGTTTTTGCCTATGATAGAATATCGACTTGTTTAGACAAGTAAGGCAGAAAGGAGTAATACCGCTTCAAAAAAGATCCATTGTTTCTTGTCCGGTTCGTATCACATCCAAACTGTTTCTGGAGGAGTACCTGATGAATCGCCACAATCTTTTGAAGGTCATGGGCCTGCTCGTGATCTTCACCATGATCCTCGCGGCCTGCGGCAGCACCCCTACCGCTGCTCCCACCAAGGCCCCCGAAGCCACCCAACCGCCCGCGGCTACCACTGCCCCCGAGGCCACCCAGCCGCCTGCGGCTGAACCGTTCGTTTTCGGCATGTTGCTGGTCGGTCCGTACAACGACCACGGCTACAGCCAGGCCCACTACGAAGGCGGCCTGTATGTCGAGAAAATGGCCGGCGCCAAGATGATCTACATCGACAAGGCCAACCCGGCCGACCGCCCCGGCACCACCCCCGCCCAGCTCGGCGAGGAACTGGTGGCCCAGGGCGCCAAGCTGGTCATCTTCAACTCAGACGACATGAAGGACAGCGCCACCGAATTTGCCAAGGCCCACCCTGACGTCAGCGTGATCATGGCCTCCGGCGACCAGGTTTGGAAGGAAGGCAAGATCAAGGAAAACATCCCCAACATGGTCAACATCATGGGCCGCATGGAATACGGCAAAATGATGGCTGGCTGTGCCGCCGCCCTCTCCACCAAGACCGGTCAGATCGGCTACCTCGGCCCGCTGATCAATGATGAGACCCGCCGCCTGGCCTCCTCGGCCTACCTCGGCGCGAAGTATTGCTGGACCGAATACCTCGGCAAGGATGCCGCCGAACTCAAGTTCAAGGTCACCTGGATCGGCTTCTGGTTCAACATCCCGGGCGTCACCTCCGACCCCACCCAGGTTGCCGATGAGTTCATCAACAGCGGCTACGATGTCATCATCTCGGGCATCGACACCACCGAAGGCCTGACCGAAGCCAAGAAGTTCTCGGCCGAAGGCAAGACCGTCTTCGCCGTCCCGTACGACTTCATCGGCTCCTGCGAAGAGGGCAAGGAAGTCTGCCTGGGCGTCCCGTACTTCAACTGGGGTCCCGCCTACCTGACCACCATCAAGTCGGCCATGGATGGCAAGTTCACCTCCAACTTCCAGTGGAACGGCCCCGACTGGGCTGACATCAACAATCCCGACACCTCGGCCGTTGGCTTCGTGAAGGGCAACGCCCTGAGCGCGGAAGCCTCCGCCAGCCTCGACAAATTCATCGCCGCCCTGGCGGGCGGCCTGAACCTGTGGACGGGCCCGATCAACCTGCAGGATGGCAGCGCCTACCTCAAGGACGGCGAAGTCGCCACCGATCAGCAGATCTGGTACCTGCCGCAGCTGCTCCAAGGCATGGAAGGCCAGAGCGTCCAACCGTAACCCATCCATTTCAGGCGGGGGAAGGCACATTGCCTTCCCCCGCTTTGTACCCCGCCCGCGCCTCCCCAAGGGGGGCGGGACGAAGGTCGAGGAGAAGCCCATGAAGGTCGAACTCCACAACATCCATAAACACTTCGGCAAGGTGCACGCCAACGACAACATCACCCTCGATATTCCCGCGGGCACCATTCAAGGTATTCTTGGGGAAAACGGAGCGGGCAAAAGTACGCTCATGAAAGTCCTCTCAGGATTTATCCAGGCCGACAGCGGCGAGATTCTGCTGGACGGCAAACCTGTCATCATTCACACGCCTGCCGACGCCATCAAGTACGGCGTGGGCATGCTGCATCAAGACCCGCTCGACTTTCCCCCGATGCGCATCATCGACAACTTCATCCTCGGCGCCCCGGGCGGACTTTTCCCCAACCGTTCGGCCATCATCCGCGACTTCAAGGCGCTGGCCCAGGAATACGACTTCTCCATCGATCCCGAATCCTACGTCGACGCGCTGACCGTGGGCGAGCGTCAGCAGCTCGAGATCCTGCGCCTGCTCTGGCTGGGCGCGCGCGTCCTCATCCTTGACGAGCCCACTACGGGCATCAGCGCCAGTCAGAAGCAGAAACTTTTCGACACCCTGCGCAAACTGGCCGAGCAAGGCAAGACCATGATCTTCGTCTCGCACAAGCTCGAAGACGTGGAGGCGCTCTGTAACCAGGCGGTCGTCCTCCGCCAGGGCAAACTCATCGGCGAGATGAAGAAACCCTTCGACCCGAAGAAACTGGTCGGCATGATGTTTGACAAGGAAGTCTCCCTCGGCGCGCGGCAGGCCGCCAAGCCAGGGGAAGTGGTGCTCTCGTTCCAGCGCGTCTCGTTGGAGGATGTGCGCCTGAAGATCAAGGATGTCTCACTGGAGGTCCATGCGGGTGAGGTCATCGGCCTGTCTGGCATGGAAGGCAGCGGCCAGGGGCCGTTCTTGCGGGCCTGCGCGGGGTTGATGCGCCCGGTGGCGGGTCAGGTGAGGCTCAAGGGTCACGATATGACAGGCAAAGCCTACCATGCGTATAAGCATCAGGGCGTGGAATTCCTACCCGCTTCGCGCCTGGAGGAAGGCCTCGTCCCCGGCCTGACCCTGACCGAGCACTTTGTGCTGGCCGAAGAGCCCAAAGGTGTGTTTATCGACCGCGAGTACGGCAACAAGCTGGCCGCCGAACGCATCAAGTCCTTCAACATCAAAGGCACTCCCGTCAGCACGGTCGAGTCGCTATCGGGCGGCAACCAGCAGCGGGCGCTGCTCTCTTTGCTGAACGATCCGCTCTCGCTGGTGCTGATCGAACATCCCACCCGCGGGTTGGACATCGAGTCGGTCATCTACATTTGGAGCAAGTTGAAGGAACGCTGCAAGCAGGGCGCTGCGATCATCTTTATCTCCTCTGATCTGGAAGAGATCCTGCAATACAGCGACCGCGTGCTGGTCTTTTTCAGCGGCAAGGTATCCGAGCCGTTGGACGCTGGGCAGACGACCGTGGAACAACTCGGTCAATTGATCGGCGGTAAGGGCTGGCCCGAGAAGAAGGCTGCGTGAGGCAACCATGACAAAGAATAGCCGTTGGATTAATCTGGGATTTCAACTTGCGGCGCTGGTGATGGCTCTGTTCATCACCACGCTGATCCTGCTGGCGGCAGGCGCGCCCCCGCTGGAGGCCTACAAGAACATCATCCTCGGGTCGGTCAGTTCGTTCAAGAAGTTCTCGGATGTGCTGGTGACCTGGGTCCCGTTGTTGCTGGCCAGCGCGGGCCTGCTCATTACCTTCTCGGCAGGCCTGTGGAATATTGGCATGGAAGGGCAGATCATGTTCGGCGCCATCGGCACCACCTGGGCCCTGCGCCTGATGCAGGACAGCGGCCTGCCGTCGGCGCTGATTCTCGTGCTGGCGATCCTGGCTGGGATGGTGGCGGGCGCATTTTGGGCCGCCCTGGCGGGCGCGCTCAAGACCTTTGGCGGCGTGAACGAGATCTTCGGCGGCCTGGGCCTGAACTTTGTGGTCACCGCCCTGACCCTGTGGCTGATCTTTGGCCCGTGGAAGCGCCCGGGCGTCGGCTCGATGAGCGGCACCGTGCCTTTCCCCGAAACCTTGTGGCTGCCCATGTTCCCTGAGCTGCGCCTCAGCCCGTGGGCGCTGGCCATCGCCGTGGTGGCCATTGTGATCGTATACTTCATGTTGCAGGGCACTTACTTTGGCCTGCGCCTGAAGGCAGTGGGGAAGAATTTCCGCGCGGCGTACATGCTGGGCATCCCCACCTGGCAGTACATGATGATCTCCTTCCTTCTGTGCGGGGCGCTGGCGGGGGCGGCGGGGGCCGTGCAGGTGACGGCAGTTTATCATCGCCTGATCCCCTCGATCTCCAGCGGGTACGGCTACCTCGGCCTGATGGTGGCGATGCTGATCAACTACCAGGCTGCCTGGGCTGCGCCTATTGCGTTGTTCTTTGCGGCCCTGAATATCGGCAGCATCCAACTGCCGATTGTCCTCAAACTCGATTCATCCCTGTCGGGCGTGTTGCAGGGCATGCTGGTGCTCTTCGTGCTGATGGGCGAAGGTGTGCGCCAGCGACTGATGCGCCGTTCGTGAGGTGACCATGGATTCCAATATGCTTATCATCGGTCTGGCGGGGGTGTTGGTGGCGGCTGCGCCGCTGCTTTTCGCGGTCATCGGCGAGACCATCTCTGAACGCGCGGGCGTGACCAACCTGTCCATGAACGGGACCATCCTCCTGTCCGCGATGGGCGGGTTTGCGGTGGCGGTTAAAACGGACAGCATCCTGCTCGGCTTTTTGATGGGGGCGGGCATCGGGGCGGCGGTGGCGCTGATCGTGGCGTTCTCGTCCATCACGTTGAAACAGTCGCAGGTGGCGGTCGGCTTTGTGCTGGCGCTCGTCACACGCGACCTGTCGTATTTCCTCGGCAATCCCTTCATGGGCTTGGAAGGTCCGCGCCTGCCTGCGTGGAATATCCCCCTGCTGGCTGACCTCCCTGTGCTTGGCCCGCTGTTCTTTCAGCACGACATCATGACCTACCTGAGCTACCTGCTGATCTTCCTGGCTTGGTTGTGGGTCTTCCGCACGCGCCCGGGCCTGATGCTGCAAGGCATCGGCGAACGGCCTGCGGCGGCCTTCGTGCGCGGTGCGAACGTCAATCTGCTGCGCTATCTGTACACAGTGCTGGGCGGCGCGGTGATCGGCCTGGCGGGTCCGCTGTATTCGCTCTCGGTCAAGGCGGGCTGGAAGGGCACCATCTCGGGCCTGGACGGCATCGGCTGGATCGCGCTCTCGATCACGATCTTCGGCGGCTGGAATCCCGCCCGCGCTGCGTTTGGCGCGTACCTGTTTGCGCTGCTGCAATGGCTGGGGTTGGTACTCCAGCCGAGCATGCCGGGCGTACCCTCGCAGGTGTTGCAGGTGGCTCCGTTCCCGCTCATGATCCTGACCCTGTTGCTGGTCAACATTGGCGACGCCGAATGGGTTGAGCGGACCTTGGCAGCCATGCCCGAGGGCTCACGGCGGTTCTTCTCCAAGTTGTTGCGCGCCATGCGAGCCTCTCCGCCCGCGGCGCTGGGTGTGCCGTTCGAATCGGATTAACATCTGTGCAAGTCCCGCATCCTTGCGGGACTTGTGGTTTCTCCCGCTGGCTTGGCGGGGTGGGGCGTTTCTCCCAAGACTGTCAGGGGAAAGATATGTGTTTTGTCACTAACACCCGCCTCGTGAACTATTGTACAAATTAAAGGTCAGACGACTATCCTCCAACCAATAGGCTCTATGAAGCTCATCCAGTCGAAAACGGTTGCCAAGCAGGTCGATGAGATTCTCCTGGAACGAATTCGGAGTGGTGTTTACCTGCCTGGCAGCCGCATGCCGTCTGAGAGCGAACTCTCGGAGGAATTGGGGGTCAGCCGCGCCACGGTACGGACGGCGCTGGCAAAACTGGCGGCCAACGGCCTGATCATCCGCAAGCAGGGGGACGGCACCTACGTCAACGCGCGAGTGCATGACGTCAGCGCGCAGGCGTGGAACTTGTGGGACCTGGTGCAATTGATTGAGAACAACGGGTTCAGCCCGACCATCAAATCGCTGGCCGTAGTGAAACGTCCCGCCACGGAAAAAGAGGCCCAGGCCCTGGCGATGGAAACAGGCGAGGATTTGCTATGCATGAAGCGCCTGTTCCTGGCTGATGGTCAGCCCGTCATCCTGGCGAACAACGTGATGCCCTTCACCCTGCTGCGCGAGCCGATGGAAAGCATCGACGGCGACCTGCACATCCGCGAGATCTTCGACCGCTACTGCCACCAGAAGATCGGGTTTGCCATCACCGACATCCGCTCGACGTTGATCGGGGCCGAGGCGCATCAATATCTGGGCGGTGAGAACGGGCGGGCCGTCCTTCAGTTGCAGGTTTCTTTCTATGGGCGGGACAATCTGCCGCTGGCGTTGGGTATCAATTATTTCGACGACACGGTTTTGCGGTTGAGTTTGGTACAGGCGTGGAATTGACCCGCCTGTATTTTTAGGATGAATTTATGACTTGGCGCGGAGGATGATGTTTCCATGCGAGCAAGATTGAACACCCTGTTCGATGCGCTGCTGCCTGTTCTGGCCACGCTGGCGGCGCTGGCGGTGGGGGCCGTGATGCTCCTGATCATGGGCGTCAATCCCATCGAGGCGTACGCCTCGATGTGGGAGGGCGCCTTCGGGAGCGGAAACGCGTTTGCCGAGACGCTGGTCAAGGCCACGCCGCTGTTGCTGGTGGCGCTGGGAATCTGCATCTCCTTCCGCGGGGACGTGATCAATATCGGCGGCGAGGGGCAGATGATCGTCGGCGCCGTCCTGGCGACCTGGATCGGCCTGACCCTCACGGACTGGCCGGGCTGGCTGGTCATCACCCTGTGCATGGTGGCGGGATTTGTCGGCGGGGCCATCTGGGGCGGAATCCCCGGGCTGTTGAAAGCCTATTTCAACGTCAACGAGATCCTCAGCACGGTCATGATGAACGCCATCGCCGTGCAGTTGATGAACTTCCTGCTGCGCGGGCCGATGATCGATCCTTCGCAGGCACAACGCGCCTCGAAGATCCCCCAGACCGCCCGCCTGATCGAGGAATTCCATCTGGCTCGGCTGGTCCCCACTCGTCTGCATGCGGGGGCCCTGATCGCGGTCGTGCTGGCCGTTTTGGTGTACATCCTGTTATGGCGCACCACCTGGGGCTACCGCATCCGCGCGGTGGGACAGAACCCACATGCTTCGCGGTATGCAGGCATCCGGGTGCCGCGTTACGTGGTGCTGGCCCTGCTGCTCAGCGGAGCCTTCGCGGGGTTGGCGGGCGCAGTGCAGGTCTTTGGCGTGAACTACCGCATGATCACCGATGGCTCGGCTTCGGGCTTCACCGGCGGCGCAGGCTTCAACGGGATCGTGGCGGCCTTGTTTGGGCAGCTACATCCCATCTGGTCCATCCCCGCCTCCATCTTGTTTGGTGCGCTGTTGGTCGGCGCGAACAAGATGCAGCGCATGACCCAGGTCCCCTCGGCGCTGGTAACTGTGCTGAACGGCCTGGTGGTGGTCTTTGTGGTTAGCAGCGAGATTTGGCGGCGCAGGCGTCAGCGCAGGAGGATGGCCATCGCAGGCCATGACGAGGCTCCACCGCCGCCCGTCGATAAGAAACCCCAATCAGCGGAGGCAGGCGCATGATCTCGGACCTTTTGTCTGTCACCGTTTTGATCGGCATCCTCGCCTCGGGCATCCGCCTGGCGACCCCCTATCTGTATGCAGCCATCGGCGAGACCTTCGGCCAGAAGAGCGGCGTGCTCAACCTGGGCGTGGAAGGGCAGATGCTGTTGGGTTCCTTTGCCGCCTTCTACGTGACCTTCAAGACCGGTAACCTGTGGCTGGGCCTGCTGACCGCCATGCTGGTGGGTGCGCTGATGGGGCTGGCCATGGCTTACGTCACCGTCAACCTGCATGCCCAGCAGGGCATCAGTGGCATTGGCTTCTACCTGTTCGGCCTGGGCATGAGCGAGCTGCTCTTCCAGCGGTTGATGGGCTCGGTGGAAACCATCCAGGGCTTTCCCAGGGTTCACATCCCCTTCCTGAGCGACATCCCCGGCATCGGCGAGATTTTCTTCAGCCAGAATCTCCTCGTGTATGGCGCGTACCTGCTCGTGCCGCTGGCCTGGTTCGTGTTGAACAAGACCACGCTCGGGCTGAAGATCCGTGCGGTGGGTGAGAATCCCGACGCGGCCGATTCGCTCGGCGTGAGCGTGGCGCGCGTCCGCTATTTCACGATCATCCTGGGTGGGACGCTCTCAGGCATCGCGGGCGCCTCGCTTTCCATCGCCCTGTTGAATGTCTTCCAGCAGGGCATGACCAGCGGACAGGGCTTCATCGCCGTGGCGCTGGTGTACTTTGGTGCATGGCGCCCCGTGGGAGTGTTGGGCGGCGCGCTGCTGTTCAGCCTGGTCAACTCGCTGCAGTTGTGGATCCAGGTCCTGGGCATCCCGATCCCCTCCGACATTGCAGTGATGATGCCTTATGTCCTGACCATCCTGGTCCTGGTTGCGACGGTCTCGCGGGTGCGGGCTCCCTCGGCCCTGTCGAAACCGTTCGAGCGTGAAGATTGATATTCCCAGCAAGGAGGTTCCCGCGCAAGGAGTTTCAACCATGTTTGCAAGGTCCGTACCGGAAGTCAAATTTTCATTTCATGAACAGGAGAAGAAGATGAAGAAGATCTATTGGCTCATCAGCCTGATCGTCGTCCTTTCGATGGTCCTCAGCGCGTGCGGCAGCCAGGCCGCCCAAGCCCCGGCCAAGAAGTTCCGCGTGGCGGTTGTCATGCCGAGCGCCATCAACGACCTGGCCTTCAGCCAGAGCATGTACGATGCCCTCGTCCGCATCCAGCAGGAGATGGGCGGCCCCGACAAGTTCGAGTTCGTCTATTCCGAGAATATGTTTGTGGTCGATGATGCGGCTGCGGCCATCCGCGACTATGCCACCCAGGGCTACGATCTGGTGATCGCCCACGGCTCGCAGTACGGTTCCTCCCTGCAGGAGATCGCCCCCGACTTCCCGAAGACCAGCTTCGCCTGGGGCACCACCGCCGACACCTTCGGCCAGCCCAATATCTTCGCCTATGAAGCGGCCTCCCAGGAAGGCGGCTACGTCAACGGCGTGCTGGCGGCCACCCTGTCCACCAGTGACGTCATCGGCGTGGTCGGCCCGATCGAGACCGGCGATGCCAAACTGTACGTGGACGGCTTCAAGGCTGGCGTGCTGGCCACCAAGCCCAATGCCACGGTCAACGTGAACTACATCGGCTCCTTCTCGGATACCGCCCTGGCCGCTGAGGCCGCCAACACCCACATCGCCGCCGGCGCAGACGTGATGACCGGCACGGCCCAGATGGTGGTCGGCGCGATCGGCAAGGCCCAGGAAAGCAACGTGCTGTGGTTCGGCACCCAGTCCAACCAAACCTCCCTGGCCCCCAAGATCGTGGTCGCCAGCCAGGTCTATCACTGGGAAGTGGCCCTGCGTGAGATCATCTCCCTCATCAAGGCCGGCACCCTGGGCGGCAAGTCCTTCAAGGCCAACCTGGCCAACGGCGGCGAGGTGATCGAGTTCAACCCCGATTACAAACTGTCCGCTGACGCCAAGGCCCTGGCCGACAAGACCATCCAGGGCATCAAGGACGGCAGCATCACCATCACCCTGCCGTAAGTTCGTCTTTCGATCAACGATGGCCGTGGGGACCCAGTCCCCACGGCCCCGAGCGAGGATGGCACCATGACCGAAGCAAACACCCTTCTTTCAGGCCGAACGAGGATCGACCGTCTCGAAATGCGCGGCATCACCAAGCGCTTCCCCGGCGTGCTCGCCAGCGACCACGTGGACTTCGACGTGCAGGCAGGCGAGGTGCATGCCCTGTTGGGCGAGAACGGCGCAGGCAAGAGCACGCTGATGAAGATCCTGTACGGCCTGTATCACCCGGACGAAGGTCAGATTCTACTCAACGGCCAACCCGTCACGATTGCTTCGCCCACCGACTCGATCAAACTGGGCATCGGCATGATCCATCAGCACTTCATGCTGGTGCCGACCCTGACCGTGGCCGAGAACGTGGCGCTCGGTCTGCCCTCCTCGCGCGGCGCGCTCACCGACCTGGACCGCGTCTCGAAGCGCATCCTCGAACTGGCTGAGATCTACAGCCTCAAGATCGACCCCTCCGCCTACGTCTGGCAGTTGTCCGTGGGACAGCAGCAGCGCGTGGAGATCATCAAGGCCCTGTATCGCGGCGCGGCCTTGCTCATCCTCGACGAGCCGACCGCCGTTCTCACCCCGCAGGAAGTGGACGAGTTATTCGTCATCATGCGCCAGATGACCCGTGACGGGCATGGGTTGGTCTTCATCTCCCACAAGTTGCACGAGGTGGTCGAGATCAGTAACCGCATCACCGTGCTGCGCGACGGGCGCAAGATCGGGACCCGTCCCACGTCCGAGATCACCAAACAGGACCTGGCCAACTGGATGGTCGGCCGCGAGGTGACCTTCGCCCCCGACCGCGGCGACGTCAAGTGCGCCGAGGCCCGTCTGCAACTCGAGAACGTGGTCTGCGGCAGCGACCGCGGTACGCCTGGTTTGCGCGGCATCAGCCTGGAACTCTGCTCGGGTGAAATTCTGGGCATCGCGGGCGTCTCAGGCAACGGTCAGCGCGAATTGGCTGAGACCATCACGGGTCTGCGCAAGGTCACGAGCGGAAAGATCCACCTGGAGGGCAGGGACATCACGGGCCTGACCCCCGCCGAGATCACCGACCGCATGTTGTCCTACATCCCCGAGGAACGCATGCGCGATGGCATGATCAAGGATTTCTCCGTGGCCGAGAATATGATCCTGCGCGAACATACCAAGATGCCGTATTCGCGCTCGGGCATGCTCAACCTGCGTGAGATCTCCC
>CAZGFR010000048.1:21745-23157 GCA_964524485.1 uncultured Anaerolineaceae bacterium
CATACCAAGATGCCGTATTCGCGCTCGGGCATGCTCAACCTGCGTGAGATCTCCCGCCACACGGACGCGCTCATTGCGCAGTTCCATGTCAAGACACCCTCGCGCGACACGCTGGCCAAGAATCTCTCGGGCGGCAACATCCAGAAGGTGGTGCTGGCCCGCGAGATCTTCCGCACCCCGCGCGTCATCATCGCCGCCCAGCCCACGCGCGGACTCGACATCGGCGCGACCGAATATGTCCGCGAGCAGTTGCTCGAACAACGCCGCAAGGGCGTGGCCGTTATGCTCATCTCCGAAGACCTCGACGAGATCCTGGCCCTTTCCGACCGCATCGCCGTCCTCTACGAAGGCCAGGTCATGGATATCGTCCCGCGCGAGGATGCCACCCCCGAACGGCTTGGCTTGTTGATGGCAGGCGTTCGTCCCGAAGAGAGTGCGCCTGTTGTAAAATAAATAAATCCATCGGTTCGGTGGTCGCTGGCAGAAACCAGCGGCGTTGGGTCGCGTAGCACCCACCGAAAAGTACCGCCGTCCACAGAAAGGACACCACCTATGAACCTTTGGCAGGAATACAAACGTCCCACCTCCGTCGCGGAGGCTGTGCAGGACCTGGCTTCGGCCGCGGGTCCCGCCTTGCCCATCGCGGGCGGCACCGACCTGATGCTCGACCTGCGTCAGGGCAACCATCCCCCCGTCCACACCCTCATCGATCTCACCTTCATCCCCGAGATGTCCGCACTCGAATTGCGCGGGGACGAACTCTATGTCGGCGCGGCCGTGCCCGTCAACCAGGTTGCTCTGGACCCGTTGGTGGGCACCCATGCCCAGGCGCTGACCGAAGCTGCGAATCTGATCGCGGGTCCGCAGGTGCGAAACACTGCCACCCTGGGCGGGAACGTGGCCCACGCCCTGCCCGCCGCTGACGGGACCATCGCCCTGACCGCGCTGGATGCCGTGGCCGAAGTGGCTGGCGCAGCGGGCAGACGCCGCATGCCGTTCACGTCCCTTTTCCTCGGCCCGGGCAAATCGGCCATCGACAAGACCAGGGAGATCATCGTCGGCTTCTACCTGCCGACTGCTGGGCCCCATCAGGCCTCGTGTTTCAAGCGCATCATGCGTCCGCAGGGTGTAGCGCTGCCCATCCTCAACTGTGCGGTCTGGCTCGAACGTGGCGGTGACCTTGTCAAGGACATTCACATTGCCGTCGGCCCGGGCGGCTCGACTCCCTTCCGCGCCACCGAAGCGGAATCCTTCCTGTGCGGACAACCCTTCAACGACGAGACCTTCGCCCGTACGCTCGATTGTCTGCTCGACCAGGCCAAATTCCGCACCAGCGCCCGCCGCGCCAGCGCCGACTATCGGCAGCACATCGTCGGCGGCTTGTTGAAAGACGTGTTGGATACTGCGTGGAA
>CAZGFR010000049.1:0-2846 GCA_964524485.1 uncultured Anaerolineaceae bacterium
TCGGCGTGCTGGGCTCCTTCCTGCGCGAGGTCAACAAGTGGGGCATGCACCAGATCGAGAGCGGCTCGGGCTGGGTGCAGAAACTCTTCGACGAGATGCCCACCTGGATGCGCCTGCCGTTCGTGATGGTTTACGGCGTCTTCCAGCCTGTGCTGCCTGCGGCGTTGGTCGAGCCGACCACGCTGACCTGGCGCATCCTCGGCATCTTCCGCGCGGTGGGGTGGTACGCCCTGCTGCCAGCGCTACTCTTTGCTGGTTTGGCGGGAGCAGGCTCGGGGTCCGCGGGGGAGCGCAAGGTCTGGCTCTGGCTGTGGGCGGTCGCCTGGACCTGGGTCCTGTTCACCGCCTTGCGCGGCGGCGGTGACCAGTGGGATAATCCGCGTTATCGGACCATCCTGTTCCTGTGGCAGGCCCTGCTGGCGGGGCAGGCCTGGGTCTGGTGGCGCGAGACGCGCAATCCCTGGTTCACGCGCGTTTTGCTGGGCGAACTGGCCTTTTTGACGGTGTTTTCGCAATGGTACGCCAGCCGTTATTTCCACTGGGGCGGGCAGATGGGCTTTGGCGGCATGGTGGGCCTGATCCTGGGCCTTTGGATCTTGATCGGGGCGGGTGGCTGGTGGTGGGACCGCAGGGGAACCAACACGCCCGAATGTGAGTTATAATTCAGTCGTTGAATTTTGGATTAAGGAGAATTCATGCCTACCGCTTTGATCACGGGCATCAACGGTCAGGACGGCTCGTACCTGGCTGAGTTTCTGCTGAAAAAAGGCTACCGCGTGGTGGGGCTGGTGCGCCGCTCGAGCACGCAGAATTTCGAGCGCATTTCCCATTTGCTGGATGACATCACCGTGGTGCAGGGCGACCTGCACGACCAGGGCTCCCTGCTCTCGCTGCTGGAGGAACACGAACCGACCGAGGTGTATAACCTGGCGGCGCAGTCCTTCGTGGCGGTCTCGTGGAGCCAGGCCGTGTTGACGGGCGAAGTGACCGCCCTGGGCGTCACCCGCCTGCTGGAGGCCATCCGCTTCGTCAACCCGAAGATCAAGTTCTATCAGGCCTCGTCGAGCGAGATGTTCGGCAAGGTGATGGAAGTGCCGCAGCGCGAGTCGACGCCTTTCTATCCGCGCAGCCCATACGGCGTGGCCAAGGTGTATGCGCACTGGATCACCATCAACTACCGCGAGTCGTTCGACCTCTTCACCGCTTCGGGCATCCTGTTCAATCACGAGAGTCCGCGCCGCGGCATCGAGTTCGTCACCCGCAAGATCACCGACGGCGTGGCGCGCATCAAGCACGGCCAGGCGAAGGAACTGCGCCTCGGCAACCTGGAGGCCCGCCGCGACTGGGGCTTTGCGGGCGATTACGTCGAGGCCATGTACCGCATGTTGCAGCAGCCCCAGCCCGATAACTACGTGGTCGGCACGGGCGAGACGCATTCCGTGCGCGAGTTCTGTGAGATCGCCTTCGGGCGCGTGGGCCTCGACTACAAGGACTTCGTCGTCCAGGACGAGCGCTACTACCGTCCCGCCGAAGTGGACCTGCTGGTGGCCGACCCCTCGAAGGCGCGCTCCATCCTGCAGTGGGAACCCGCCGTCAGTTTCAAGGAGTTGGTCGAGATGATGGTCGACTCGGATATGGAACGTGTGCGCAGGCAGAACCTGTCCTGATGGAATGACCACAACCCCCGCACGTCCCTCCCTCCCCGATAAGTGGCCCGCCTGGTTGGCGGGCCTCTTGGCTGTTGTGGGACTGGCCTGGTACGTCTGGCAGTCGGCTGCCTTTGCGCGCACCTCCATCCCCGACCTGGACGAGGGCGCCTACCTGTACAAAGGCCTGCTCTTCGCCACCCAGGGACACCGTCCCTTCGAGACCTTTGGCGTGCAGACCAACAAGGCCCCGCTGGCCTTCCTCATCCCTGGGATGGTGCAAGCGATCTTCGGTCCCGGCTTGCTGACGGGGCGCGGCCTGGCCATCCTGTTCGGGACCCTGAGCCTGGTCGCCGTTTGGGGGGCGGCCCGCCGCCTGGGCGGAATCTGGCCCGCGGCGCTGTCGGTGTGGGCGTTGGCGCTGAGTCCCGCCATCATCAAGATCTACAGTTCGGGCGTCACGCAGAGCAGCATCGCCTTCTTGATGGCGGTCATCCTGGCGCTCTCGCTGGGGGAGAAGCGTCCGCTTTGGCAATTGGTCCTGGCGGGATTGTTGGCGGGCGCGGTCATCATGGTGCGCCAGAATATGGTCATCGTGCTGCCGCTGCTGGTGTTGTATCTCTGGTGGCAGCATGGTTGGAAGTCTGCGTTATGGGCGGGGTTGGCGGGCGCAGCTGTGCTGGTCGTGTTCCATATTCTGTACTGGCCTTACATCATGCAGTTGTGGACGCCGTGGATGCCTGGCGGCATCGCCTCGCTGTTTGCGAAATATTCCCTGCCGACCGATGGCAAGGTCATGTGGAATCCGCAGATCGACGTCATCGGACGGATGTTGTCCTTCTTTCAGGGTGTGCGCTTCCACTTTGTAGCGATGGTCGGCCTGGGGCTGGGACTGCTGCTCTGGCCCAAACGCCGCGCCTGGGCCGCGGATGCAAATTTCCGCGCGGCGGTCTTTCTGGCGGCCTTGTTCGCAGGCTTGCTGTTGATGCACTCGTGGGCTTCGATCAGCAACGATTACTGTGTGTTCTGCTTCACGCCCTATGTGGCTTTCTTCAGCAACGTCGCCATCCTGTTCGTGGCGGTTGTGTGGGGTGCGCTCGAACGGGACGCGCATCATTGGCGGCAAGCCTTGATCGCGTTGCTCGCGCTGGCCGTCTTCACGGGCATCGGCTTCTCGGCTTTCGAGGATATCGGCGATGG
>CAZGFR010000049.1:2946-4553 GCA_964524485.1 uncultured Anaerolineaceae bacterium
GGACATGGATGTGATCGCCGCCAACGAGCAGGTCGGACGCCACTTGGCGGAGGTCATCCCGCCGGGCAGCCAGGTGTATTGGAACGGCGGGCTGTCCGTTGCGCCGTTGCTGTATGCGCCGCAGGTCCGCATCTACCTGCCGCAGATCAACGACGGCTACGCATATCGGGTTGGCGGGGATTCCCAAGAGTTGCTAAAATATGGACTCTGGAACGACATCCTGGCCGCGCAGTGGAAGCAGGAAGCCGATTACGTGATCGTCGAGGCCTGGCGGTATCCCAAGATGAAACCCGACCTGCCCGAATCCACTTTCGTCGAATTGCCCCGTTTTCGGGTCCAGACCTCGTGCATCGAGGGCAGCGACCTGCGCATCTTTCAAAGGAAATGAATGGATCTTTCCCTGGTCATCCCTGTTTATAACGAAGAGAAGAACCTGCCGCACCTGTTCGAGGCCATCTACACCACCCTGCCGCCGATGAACAAGACCTGGGAGGTGATCCTCGTCAACGACGGCAGCCGCGACCGCAGCCTGGACGTGCTGCGTGAGTATGCCGTGAAGGACCCCGAGCACGTGCGCGTGGTGGTCTTCCGCCGCAACTTCGGGCAGACGGCCGCCATCGCGGCCGGCATCGACTACGCCTCGGGCGAGACCATCGTCCTGCTGGATGCCGACCTGCAGAACGATCCCGCTGACATCCCCATGCTGCTCGCCAAACTGGACGAAGGCTACGACCTGGTCAGCGGTTGGCGCAAGGACCGCAAGGACAATGCCATCACGCGCAACCTGCCGTCCCACGCGGCCAACTGGCTGATCTCCCAGGTGACGGGGGTGCACCTGCACGATTACGGCTGCACGCTCAAGGCCTACCGCCGCGACGCGCTGGCGGGATTCCGCCTGTACGGCGAGATGCACCGCTTCATCCCCGTCTTCGCTCACTCTGTCGGGGCGCGCATTGCCGAATTGCCCGTCCAGCACCATCCGCGCAAGTTTGGCAAGGCCAACTACGGGCTGGAGCGCACCGTCAAGGTGGTGCTCGACCTGTTCACGGTCAAGTTCCTGCTCAGTTATTCCAACAAGCCGATCTACCTCTTCGGCGGCGCGGGCATGGGGTTGATCTTCGGCAGCGCCCTGCTGATGCTGTACCTCTTCGTCCGCCGCTTCACCGACGGGGTGGCCGTGCTGGGGTCGCCGCTCTTTCAACTGGGAGTGATGTTCGCCATCATGGGATTCCAGTCCATCCTGATGGGCCTGATCGCCGAACTGCTGGCGCGCACCTACCACGAGTCGCAGTCCAAACCCACCTACACCGTCCGCGAGACGATCAACCTCAAGAAATAATCCATGCGTATTCTGGTCATCAACAGCGAGTATCCGCCCATCGGCGGCGGGGCAGGCAACGCCAGTGCGAACATCGCGCGCTGGTTTGTCGCCTTTGGCCACGAGGTCGCTGTGTTGACCGCCCACTTCGGCGACCTGCCGCGCCAGGAGACGAAGGACGGCGTGACCGTCCACCGCATCCCGGCCCTGCGCCGCAAACAGGACCGTTCGGGTGCGCTCGAACAACTGGCTTTCATTGCGTCTGGCACCCTGTATTCCCTGGGCCTGG
>CAZGFR010000049.1:4653-23089 GCA_964524485.1 uncultured Anaerolineaceae bacterium
GCCCTGTCCCAGTTGAAGGACCTGGACTGGCATTGGACCATCGCCGGCGACGGTCCGCAAATGGAGCCGCTCCAATCCCTGGCGCGGGAGCTTGACATCAGCGAGCGGGTGAACTTCCTCGGCTGGCAGCCGCAAGCGGACCTGGCCCAGGGCTATCACCGCGCCAATGTGTTCCTCTTCCCCTCGCGGCACGAGGGCATGCCGAATGCCGTGCTCGAAGCCATGGCCAGCGGACTGCCCGTGGTGGCCACGCGTATCGCGGGCAGCGAAGAACTTGTGTTGGACGGGGAGACGGGCGTGTTGGTGACCCCGGAAGACGTGAACGCCCTGCGTGACGGATTGCGACGGCTGCTCACGGACGCGCAGATGCGCGAACGGATGGGCCACGCCTCCCGCCTGCGCGTGGAGCGCGAGTACTCGTGGGAGAGTGTGGCCCGCCAGTATTCCGAGTATCTCGAAAAAATCATATAGCGGAGTCCAGCGGCTCCGGTCGTTTTATGCAAAGTCGAGAGACTTTGGACTCCAGATCATGGATGAAACCTTATGTGCGGTATTTGCGGCCTTTCCCATTCCACGAATCAAATTCCCGAGCGCGCCCTGCTCGAAAAGATGAACGCGGCCATCGCGCACCGCGGCCCCGACAGCGACGGCTTTTACACCGAAGCTGGCGTGGGCCTCGCCATGCGCCGCCTGGCCATCATCGACGTCAGCGGCGGTGACCAGCCCATCTCCAACGAGGATGGCTCCATCTGGATCATCTTCAACGGCGAGTGCTACAACTACCCCGAAATGCGCGTCGAACTCGAACGCCGCGGACACCGCCTCAGCACCAAGACCGACACCGAATGCGTCGTCCATTTCTATGAAGATGAAGGCGACGACTGCGTCAAGCGTCTGCGCGGCATGTTCGCCTTTGCCTTGTGGGACGAAAAGAAGAAACGCCTGCTGCTGGCCCGCGACCGTCTCGGCAAGAAACCGATCTACTACACCATCCAAAATGGGGTGCTCTACTTCGGCTCGGAACTAAGCGCCATCCTCACCGCGCTCCCACACAAGCCCGAGGTCGATCTCGAGGCGCTCGACCTGTACCTCAGCCTGCAATATGTCCCTGAGCCGCTGACCATCTATCAGGGCGTCTTCAAACTACCCGCCTCGCACACGCTGGTCTGGGAAAGTGGCGCGGCGCGCATTCAGCGCTATTGGGATTATTCCTATCAGCCCAAATGGACCGCCAGCGAAGGCGAACTGATCGAGGAACTACGCTCACGCCTGCGCGAGGCCGTCAAGATGCGCCTGCTCAGCGAACGTCCGCTGGGCGCACACCTGAGCGGCGGCATCGACTCGAGCATTGTCGTGGCGCTCATGTCCGAGTTCGCCAGTGGTCCCGTCAAGACCTACTCGGCGGGCTTTCAGGAACAGAACTTCACCGAACTCCCGTACGCGCGCGCCGTGGCGCAGAAATATGCCACCGACCATCACGAGTTCACGCTGACCTACGGCGACATCCCCGCCACGCTCGAAAAGATCGCGTATCACTTCGGCGAGCCATTTGCGGATGCGTCTGCAATTCCGCTTTATCACCTATCCGTGATGACACGTGAGCACGTGACCGTAGCCCTCAATGGCGACGGAGGCGACGAGGATTTCGCGGGCTATCAGCGCTACTGGCTGGACGGCTTCGCCAACGCCTACGCGCGCGCGCCGCGCTTTCTGACCCGTGGCCTGGTCCCGTCCATTGCGGGACTCTTCCCCGATAACGCCGACCGTCCCGTGGGGCAGAGTCTCATCAACGGACTCAAACGCCTTGAACAACTGCCCGAGATCGACCGCCGCGCCAGCATCCTGCGCTGGGGCTCGTACTTCTCGCCGCGCCAGCGCGCCGTGTTATGGAAACCTGAATTCCGCTTCGACCCCAATAACGCCCAGAATTTACTCGCCACACAATTCGACCACGCCGAAGGTTCCTACCTCGACAAAACCCTCTACACCGACCTGCATACTTATTTGCCCGGTGACCTGCTTGTCAAAGCCGACCGCATGACGATGGCCGCCTCGCTCGAAGGCCGCTCGCCCTTCCTCGACCACGAGATCGTGGAGTGGGCGGCCCGGGTGCCCGACCAGCTCAAGGTCAGGGGACGCAGCGGCAAGTACCTGCTCAAGAAGGCGTTCGCCAAAGAGTTGCCCGAGTCCATTCAGGGCCGCGGCAAGCAGGGATTCGGCATCCCCGTCTCGGCCTGGTTCCGCGGGCCGCTGTACGACTGGTCCAAGCAGATGCTGCTCGGGCAGGGTAGTCCGCTGCATCAATGGTTCGACTCGGCCGTGCTGGCCCGCATCATCGACGAGCACAAATCCGCCCGCGTAGATCATGGCAAGCGCTTGTACGCGCTATCCATGTTGGCTGTATGGGCCAACGTCCGCTGACATGAACGAAGCACCACGACGATCTTTTTTTTCGCCCTGGAATATTGCCAAAATTTTGCTGGCCGCGCTGCTGGTCTGGTTCGTGCTCTCGAAGACAGACCTTACGCAGTTGTTTGCGCTGCGTGAACAGATCTCGTGGCCGTGGCTGGCAGCAGTGGTGCTGTTGTATTTTTTGCTAACCCTGCTCAAGGCTCTGCAATATTATTTTCTGATCGGCCGCCGTGTGGATTATCCGCAGGTGCTGAACATCGTGGTGGTGCAGAACGCCATCTCGAATTTCATCGCCACGGGTGCGGGTATCGCCTCCTATCTGGCGCTGTTCCGCGTCGAACAGGGAGTAAAGGTCAGTCGCGCAGCGCTGGCCTTTGTGTTGACCAAGGTCGGCGACCTGATCTCGATCTGGCTGTTCATGTTTGTGTCCAGTTTTCTGGTCTGGCCGCAGGTGAGCGAGTTTCACAGTGCGGTCATCCTGTCGCTGACGATCATCGGCGCGGCCATCCTTGTATTCTTCCTGGCGGTCTTCCTGCGCCAGAAATTTGTGGACCTGATGCGCTGGTTTGTGGATAAGCTGAAACTCTCGCGGCTGGGATTTGTCAGCAAGGGCATGGATCTGCTTTCCAGCCTGGCCGAGCAGGAGCACGGCTTTGTCTTCCGCATGGTGGGTATCGGCGTGGCCTTTTCCCTGATCTACATGCTGGTTACGATGCTCTGGCTGTATGCCAGCCTGCGGACCTTTTCCTTCGCGATTGGTTTTCTACCCGTGGTATTCGTCAACATCTTCATGCAGTTGATCTCGTATCTGCCGATCCAGGTTTTCGGCGGCCTGGGCGTCAACGAAACCACCTCGCTGTACCTGTACGGTATCTTCAACCTCCCGCAAACCGAACTGGCCGCCGTGCTGATCGCCACGCGCCTGCTGTTCTACCTGACGAATCTGGCGGTGCTGTTATACTTGCCTTTGCATACGGTATTCTTTGGCCGTGACAGACACATGTAATTGAAACGTTCGTTTGGTTTGGTCTCCATGCGTGAAAACTCTTCCCGAAACATAAAACATCTCTTTACGCTGCTGATCTTTGTCGGAATAGGGTTTTCCTATTCTGAGATGCGAGTGTTCTGGTCTACTGAACAAGGCTGGGACAAACTGCTCACCCCGTCTGGCTGGCTGGCCGTAGGTGTTTTGATTCTTCTGGCGATCATCAGCCTGGGGACCTTGCTCCTCAGTTTGTGGGTGCCTGAAAGGATTCGAGCCGTCGCCGAGAGTTGGTCTCGTTTGCGCTGGGTGGCGGCCCTTGGGCTGGCTGGACTGCTGGTCTGGATCCTGCTCTACTCGCCCTGGCAGTTGACCTTTGGCCCGTGGACACAATTCCTCGTGGCGGCAGGTCTCGCCCGACTTCTGGCCTGGCTCTTCGCCCCTCGGCGGACCGGGCCCTTTGGCTGGAATGAGTTGGTCATTGCGTTTGCTCTTTTCCTGGCGCCGCGCATGGGTCAGGAGATTCGCATCGTTGTCCATAACTCGCTGCTGGCAAAGGCCGGGATGGCGCTGACCTGGCTGGCAACCCTGGCTTTGCTCTCGATCTATGAGCCATGGTGGGAACGTCTGCGCCTGGCCGTTCTGGGTCTCCGCGCCCGCCTGGGGAAGTGGAGCCCATGGCTGGCGGTGCTGGTGTTGCTGACGCCCTTCGTGTATCGATACGCCATCGGCGCGGGCGGTTATATTCTGTACCCGAACATCCGCTTTGCGGTCTGGCTGGCGGCGCTCTGGGCGGCGTCCACGCTGCTTTGTACGGAATCAGGCCGAATGGTCCGATTGGAATCGGTGGGCGTGTCCCTCGGCTGGCTGGTGCTGGTCTCCGCCGTCACACGTTCACTGCTGCTGGTGGTCGATCAGCCTTTCTCGCTTTCGTGGTCGGAAGGTAATCGCCTGTACGATTATTCGCTGGTCTTTGGACAGAGCTTGTACAATTATGCAGGCAAGATCCCCGACCTGTACAACACGCCTGGACGTTATATCCTGTGGGGCGTGCTGTTCCTATTGCAGGGACTTCCCATCTGGGTCCATCGTCTGTGGAACGTGGTCATCCTCACCGCGCCGTCCATCGTGCTGGGCTGGGCGTTGACGCGCAAGATGCCGAAGGGTTTCCTGCGCGATGCAGCCTTTTTGTGGATCGCAGCCTTCTTCATTATTCTTGCTCCATTGCAGCCGCCGTTCATGATCGCCGCGGCCATCGTGGCGCTTTTTGCATTTCATCCATCGGCGTATGTGCGCGGCGCCGCGATTGTGGCTGCCAGCCTGTACATGGGCCTCAGCCGCTGGACGTGGGTCTTTGCACCTGGCGCGTGGGCGGCGCTGATCGACCTGTTGTTGTATTACCCAAAGCGGGAAGGTAACTGGTTCAAGCGTTTGCTGCCCGCCGTCCTGATGGCCGCCTTGGGAGTTGTGCCTGGCTTTTTGTTGAACATCAACAATTTCGTCGGCTATTCCACAGGCACCATGGACACGGCCAATCAACCGTTGTTGTGGTATCGCCTGCTGCCCAACGACACGCTCGGACCTGGCATCCTGTTGTTAGTGCTTATGTATACGGGTCCGCTGCTGGCTCTGTTGATCTATCAGATGGACACGCGTTCGTGGAAGTTGAATGTCTGGCAGTTGCTGGCCGTGTGGGGTGGGTTGGTTGCTTTCCTGGGCGCGGGTCTGGTGATCAGCACCAAGATCGGCGGCGGCGGCGACCTGCACAACCTCGACATGTACATCGGTACACTGATCTTCGTAGCTGCGCTGGGATGGTTCGTCAGCCCGCCGAAGATCGGCTTGTGGCCTGCCTGGGCGCTGGCGCTGCTGTGCCTGATGGCGTTTCTGCCGCTGCATCCTTTCACGCCGTTTCACCCGTCGGCCGCGTACAACCAGTGGCTTGACCTGCCAACCAGGTCCGAAATGGACGACGCTTTGAGGGAGATCCGCACGCAGGTCGATTCTGCTTCACAGCATGGCGAAGTGCTCTTCATGGACCAGCGCCAGTTATTGACCTTTGGTTATGTGAATGCGGTTCCATTTATCCCCGAGTATGAAAAGAAATACATGATGGATCAGGCTCTGGCATCGAACAAGGCTTACTTCCTGCCGTATTATCGCGACCTCGCAGACCAGCGTTTTTCGTTGATCGTCACCGAGGTGCTCAAGGTCAATTTGAAATCACAGAACGGTGTCTTTGCCGACGAGAATGACCTGTGGGTGGTCTGGGTCTCTCAACCCACGCTCTGTTTTTACGAACCGATCTATACTGAAAAGTCTGTGGGCGTGCAACTGCTCGTCCCGCGTGAGAATCCCACGGGCTGCGAAAAATACTTACGATAGGTGCTCCTTTGAATCTTCCTTATCTCCTTCCCCGCCTTGCACGCCATTTCCTGCCTGAAAAGATCGTGCGTTTCCTGTTGCTGCGTTCGCTGGTCATCGAGCCTGGGCTCGAAACGCGCGACCCGCAGGCCGCCGTTAAGCGTTATATTGACGTGCTGGCCGAACGCGGCGACTCGCTCCAGGGCAAGCGCGTGATGGTCTTCGGTTACGGCGGACGTTTCGACATCGGCGTGGGATTGCTCGAAGCGGGCGCGGATTCGGTGGTGCTGTGCGAGAAATACGCTCCGCCTGATGACGTCCACAACCGCAGCCTGCTTCCACGCTACGAAGCGCATCTGCGCCTGGACGGGGAGCGCGTCCGCCCGCGGGACGAGCGCATGACCCTGCTCGAAGCCGACATCCGCGACGTGAAGCCTGGCGACATCCCGCCCGTGGACCTGGTCATCAGCAACTCGGTCTACGAGCACCTCGACGACGTGGAGGGCATCACCCGCGCCCTGTCCGCGCTGACCAGCCCAAGCGGACTGCATATCCACTTCGTGGACCTGCGCGACCACTTCTTCAAATATCCGTTCGAGATGTTGTGCTATTCGAAATCGGTCTGGTACGGCTGGCTCAACCCATCTAGCAACCACAATCGCTACCGCCTCTGGGATTATCGCCGCGCCTTCGAGGCTTCTTTCGCGGGTGTGGATATCCTCGTGCGTGGACGTGACGAAGCCGCCTTCCAGAAGATACGTGCACGGATCCGTCCCGAGTTCATCAGCGGCAACCTCGCCGACGACACGGTCACACTCATCCGTGTGGTCGCGTCCCAACCCAAACCATGACGAAACTGTTTGCCCTGATTCCCTTTGCGCTGTGGGTCTTCGCCTGGATGCTGGGCGGGTACCTCATTGCGCATCAGGTCTTCCGCCTGCGGCGCGACCGTCTGATCGTGGGCCTCTCGCTGGGGCTGATCTTGCAACTCTGGGCGTCCAATCTGATGGCCTACCTCCTGCCTGTGCCGTATTCGTTTTGGGCGGGCGCTCTGATCGTGTTGGCCTTCGGCCTGGCCGTGGCATGGAAGTCCCTGCGCGACTGGCGCAGCCTCTTCACGTTCTCGATTCCCCAGGTCCTCGTTCTGCTCTTCTTCTTTTATGTGTTCTTCTCCATCGGGCGCGGGCTGAACATCTTCGACGACTTCCAGAACATCCCCACCACCTCCATTATGGCAGCGGGCGACATCCCGCCGCATTTTCCCTTCGATCCCGCGCTGCGCTTCGGCTATCACTACTTGCTCCTGCTCTTTTCCGCGCAGTTGATGCGCCTGGGCGACCTCTTCCCCTGGACCTCGATGGACATGGTGCGCGCCTTCGTCATGGCCTTGCTGATTCTGCTGGCTTACGTCTTCACGCGCCGCATGACGCGCAGCCGTATGGCGGGCTACTTTGGCGCTTTCATCGTGACCTTTGCAGGCGGCGCGCGCTGGCTGCTGCTGCTCCTGCCCACCGCGCTGACTCAAAAGATCTCCGAGAGCATCACGCTGATGGGCTCGGGCATCCCCACTGCACCCGATCTCGCCAAAGCATTGACCTCCCCATGGGTGATCGAAGGCGGCGGCCCGATGGCCTTTCCCTTTGCCTACGCCAACGGAATCAACCCGCCTGCCTCGATGTCCTTGGGCGGCGTCGGCGTGATCGGCACCTTGATCCTGCTGTTGCTCATCCTGCTCTTCCGCCGCCTGCGCGACCTGCCCAGCGGGATTGTCCTCACAGCGGTGCTGGCCGCCTATGCGCTGACGGGCGAATACACCTTCCTGATCGTTTACCCGAGCATCGGGCTGGTCCTGTTCTTCGAGTGGATTCGCGCCCGCCGCATCGTTTTCCCTCGTTCCTTCCTGCCGACGCTGGGGGTGGGTTCCGCCTCATTGGTCTTTGCCCTGCTCCAGGGTGGAGTTCTGACCGAGATCGTGCGCGGAAAGTTGTTCCCCTCCGCGGAAACGGAATCCTTCCACACCTTCAATTTTGCGTTCTCGGCGCCCTCGATGGTTTCAGGCCATCTGGGCTTCATGAACCTGCTGAACCCTTACCAACTGATCGCCGCCCTGGTCGAGACGGGACCCGCGCTGTTGGTCCTGCCGCTGCTATTCATCTGGGGCTGGAAGATGTTCCGCGCCCGCCAGTGGTGGGAAGCCGGTGTAGCTGTCAGCGCCGCGTTGAGCATCTTCTCGCTCTTTGTGAAGTACACAGGCACAGCGGGCGCCAGCGCCAACACACGCCTGCTGGCCACCCTGGTCCTGCCGCCCACGCTGTATGCCGTGCCCCTGGTTTGGACCTGGCTCCAGCGCCGCGGCGAAGCCTGGAAGCTCTCTGCGTTGTCGATCGGGCTGGCAGCTTCCTTTGGCGGATTGGTCTTTTTGGGGATTCAATTGTTGGCAGTCCAGAAACCTGTCCTGCCGCTCTTCATCAACGAGATGGACGTACGCATGGAAAGTCGCCACTGGAACCAACTCCCGCGCGACGCGATGGTCTTTGATCCCGATCCTCGCCGTGTGGTGACGGTCTTCGGCCGCGGCACAGATGCGATGACCTCGTGGAATCCCAAGCCCGAATGGACTGCGCTAATGGAAAACCCCGATCCGTACGCGCTGCAAGCCGCCGGATTCGATTACGTGTATTTCGGTGTCGACTATCTGGAATTTCTCTCCCCCGAAGCGCAGGCCAAACTGCAGGATGCCTGCGTCAGCCTTGTGGATGAGGTGCAGGGCATTCGCTCGCCCGAGGATTATCGCAAAGACTTCCGCAGGCTGTTGGATATCACGGCCTGTAAATAAGACAAAAACGACTGAGCCCGCAAGAATGTGGGCTCAGTTTTATTTCTTCTCCAGTACCACCAGCAAGCGGGTGGCGAATAAGGCGGGAAAGGGTTGAAAGATTTTTTCGATGGCCTTCATCAACGGATAGGCCAAGGTGGGGTAAAGCTGCGGACCCGAATATCCACCTGAAGCGACGTAAGCAAGGGCGGCAATGCGCTTTACTTCAAGGATGTTCCAATCCTCAAGACGTTCTGTAAAATGTTTTTGCACGAAGATGCGTGTGGCATTGCCTTGGGCGGCGTAATAATCCATATCGTCGGGGGACCAGCCCTCGGGCGCGGACCATTGCAGGTCCGCTGCCCTGCCGATCGGTTCGACATGCATTGGCCCGTAGACCAGATGCCCGAGCAGGCTCAAGCCGGGTTCCATCAGGATGACGCGCCCGCCAGGTTGGAGTACGCGCTGGAATTCTTTGAGGGCCATGCCAGGGTAACGCAGGTGATGGAACACGTCCACCATCAGCAGGTTCGAGAGTGACGCATCCGCGAAGGTCAGCTTGTAGGCATTCTCGACCTGATCCAGCCAGGGATAGGGAAACAAATCGGTGCGGATGCAATCGGGCAGGACCTCGTGGATGCTGCCCATGCCCGAGCCAAGTTCCACGCTCGGACCGTTCACCCGGCTTAGGTGGCGCGCCATCGTTTGATACAGATCGATATAGACCGTACGCAGCAACGGCTTGCGCTGCCACAGTGCGTAATTCTTGTCAATCAAGTCCCTGTGGAGATCGATGCTCATCTCAGGCTTTGGTGAAATTGCCGATCTCATACACGTTGCCGATGAAGGACGGGAAGGCCTTCATGGCCTTGACGGAATTCTTCTGGAAGACCTTCTCAGCGGCTTGCGCCACTTCGATCTCGGTCGAGAAGTGATGTTCGCGGATGTTGTATCCGAGCAGGCGGAAGACGAAGACCATGAACGGCCGCTCGACAGGCACACCGTAGACAACCTGACCGCCTGGTTTGAGTACACGCTTGATCTCGGTAAAAGCCTGCGCCAGTTCATGTGGCTTAAGGTGTTCGAGGATGCTGATCAAAAGCACGGTGTCGAACTGGTTATCGGCGTAGGGCATGCGCAGCACGTCGCCGTTACGCAGGTCCGGGTGGACGCCGCGTGCGGCGAAGACCTCCTTGACCACATTTACGTCACAGGTCAAGTCGAGGCCATGAATCTGCTTGTACATGTCGTTGAGGTTGAGGAAGGTCAGCCCGCTGCCGAAGCCCACTTCGAGGATGTCTTCTCCGCCTTTGCATTCAGCCAGACACAATTCCACGCGACGGCGGTACATGCTGCCGATGATGGGCAGATAATAGAAGATGACCGAATAGATCTTCTGGACCCCTTTGTATTCTTTGTAGGGAAGTAACTTTAATTTTGTTGCCATGGGTTTCCTTTGGTAGGCAGACCTGACAGATTGTAAAAACCTGTTGGGTCTTTTGCTTGTTACACAAACTTCATTCTTCTCGCCGCGAAGGCCACCATGCGGAAGAGCAGCAGGCCGTGTTTCCAGCGCGAGATGTTGGTGGAGCCGTAGGTGCGTTCGCGATAGCGAATGGGTAGATCGACGATTTTGAGGTTGAGCTTGGCCGCGCCGAAGATCAGATCGAAATCGCCGAAGGGGTCGAAGTCGCCGAAGTAGCCGCGGTTGGCGGCGATCTGGTCGTA
Organism: uncultured Anaerolineaceae bacterium; assembly: GCA_964524485.1. GTDB lineage: Bacteria > Chloroflexota > Anaerolineae > Anaerolineales > Villigracilaceae > JACPVF01. The sequence goes on from CAZGFR010000049.1 coordinate 14,955, forward strand.
GTCGGCGCGCCACAGAACCTTCGTGCCGCACAGCGTGTCCTTGACGGGCTGGCCGAGCATCCACGAGAAGGCCAGGCTGAAGAACTTATTGCCGAGGAAGTTCAGTCCGCGCATGGCTTCCTTTTCCATCGGGTAGACCAGCCGCACGCCGTTGATGAACTCGCCCTTGCCCGAGACCAAAGCCTCGTAGAAGCGCGGCAGGTCTTCGGGCGGGACGGTCAGGTCGGCGTCGAGGATCATCAGCACGTCGCCCGTGGCTTTGTCGTAGCCCAGGCGGACAGCGTCCGCTTTGCCGATGCCCGTCTGACGGTGCAACTGCGCGGGGATGTCGGGATGAGCGGCCATCTCGCGTTCGATGGCGGCGTAGGTGTCGTCCTTCGAGTGGCCTTCGACGAAGACCAGTTCGGTTTCACGCCCCATCTTTGGCGTGCGCTCGAAGATGGCTTTGACGTTGCCCGACTCGTTCCGCGCGGGGACGATGACCGAGACCTTCGGAGGCGAAACAGGTTGGGGGGCGGGGCGGGCGATGACGAAGTTGGCCAGGGCCAGTTCGCTGAACGGCCAGAAGCGCACGAGGAAGCGATTCGCAAATCCGCCCAGAGGCAGCGGCCAGAGGACTTCCTTCGTAAAGCGGATCGGCTCGAAGCCGGCCAGATGCAGCATCCCGCTCAGGTCTTCGCGCGTCAGCCAGTTCTGGTCGAGGTTGGGGGAGGCCAGCCCAAGGCGCTGGAGGATCGCCAGGGGAAGTTCCCACAGATGACTGTAGAAATTGAGGATCAGGCGTGTGCGCGACGTACACAGCGGGCGCAGTTGCTCGAAGACGCGCTGGACATCCCACAGGTCATTGACCGTGTCGGAGAGGATGATGGCGTCGAAGGGGCCCGTCAGCGCAGAGAGATCGTGGGCGTCGGCGAGGACAAATTCCAACTCGGGATGTTTGGCCTTTCCGCGCTGGATCATCTCGGCGGAGAAATCCACGCCCACGCCACGGGACGGGCGCAGTGCGGCGAGCAGCCCGCCTTCGCCGCAGCCGATCTCGAGGATGCGCTGATTGGGGCCGACCAGGAAGCGGAAGATTTCCAGCAGACGGCGGTGATACCAGCCGCCGCCTCCACGCCAGGTGTCGCGTCGTTTGGCGAGCGCGTCCCAGTGAGCGATGCGGGTTTGCTGATAGGCGCAGCCAGCTGCGTCGAAAGTGAGTTGGGGAGTCATGCGGGCTGATTGTACGCGGGTGGGGGATGTTTGCAAAGGTATCAGATTTGCGGGGATTTTTTTACCACGAAGGACACAAAGGTCACAAAGGTTTAAAGCGGCGCAATGTGATGGCTTCTTTCAGACCATCATTCGTGATAGTCTGAGGCGGACAATCCATGCCTTCTCTCATCCCTACTTTGTGCCCTTTGTGTTTAGAATGGTTGCGAGGCTTGACCCGCTTCCGTTTGGGGTTATAATTCAGTGGCTGAATTTTGAATTATGGAACATGCAAACGACGAATTTCGTGAATTAACCCTGCTCGAGCAAATCGAGTCGGACCCCGATGTCAACCAATCCACGCTGGCCCATCAACTGGGCGTGGCGGTCGGCACGGTCAATTGGCACTTAAAGCGCCTGATCGCCAAGGGAGCGGTCAAGGTTTCGCGCGCCGAACGCAAGAAATTGCGCTACATTATCACGCCTGAAGGCATCGCCCTGCGCGCCCGTTTGGCGGTCAACTACGTGGAAACTTCCTTTTCGCTGTACCGCAAGACTCGTCAGCGTGTGAAAGAGCGCCTGGCGGATCTGCGCCGCGACGGCCATGACCGTGTCCGCATCGTGGGCGAGGGCGACGTGGCCGACATCTGCCGCCTGACCTGCCTCGAGGAGGGCATCAGCGTGGTGGCGGATGAATCCGCCCCGTGCCTGAAGGTGGACGGGTTCAGGATCCAGTTGCTGGAGGGCGCGCCATGACCGACCGACACGTGCTGGTCACGGGCGGGGCGGGCTACATCGGCTCGCTTCTGACCTCGGAACTGCTGCGCCAAAACTTCCGCGTCACCGTGGCGGATAGCCTGCTTTTCGGCGGCGAGTCGCTGACGCCCTTCCTGCATCACCCCAACTTCCACTTCGTCAAAGCCGACGTGACCGAGCCGCGCGCCCTGCGCGAAGCCGTCAAAGGGGATTGGCCCAAGCCCGAGGCGGTCGTCCACCTGGCGGGCATCGTGGGATTCCCCGCCTGTCAGGCAGTGGGCAGGCAGGTGGCCTGGCGCTACAACGTCGACGCCACGAAACTGCTCTTCGAGCAGGCATCCAGCCTGGGCGTCGGGCGTTTCGTTTTTTCGTCCACCTACAGCAATTACGGTCTCTCGCCCGAGGGACATTCGGTGACCGAAGAGTCGCCGTTGAACCCGCAATCGTTGTATGCCGAGACGAAGATCGCCTCGGAGGAATACCTGCTCTCGCAGAAGGATGCGCCCTGTGCGCCGCTGCTGTTCCGCTTTGCGACGCTGTACGGCATCTCGCCGCGCACGCGCTTCGACCTGATCGTCAACCAGTTCGTATTGGAAGCTTTCACCAAACGCGAGCTGATCATCTACCAGCGCGGATACTCGCGTTCGTTCGTGCACGTCTACGACGTGGTGCGCGGTATCGTGCTGGGCCTGACCGCCGACGAGGCCAAGGTTCGTGGGCAGGTCTACAATCTCGGCACCGACGCAGGCAACTACACCAAGGACCAGATCGTGGCCCTGGTGTTGAAGCGTATGCCTGAGACGACCGTCGAATACAAGAACCTGACCTTCGGCGGCGACATGCGCGACATTACCGTCTCGTTCGGCAAGATCAAGCGCGAACTCGGCTTCAAGACCACCCTGGATGTGGATCATGGGATCCGCGAAGTGCTGAGTGCTTTGAAGACGGGCCTGATCCGCAACCCGATGGATGAGAAGTATCGAAACGCGCAATTCATTGTGCAATAACCCTAATAGACTTCCGAAGTCTGTTTAAACGGAGATAAATCATGGCAGAGAATTTCTGGCAAAACAAACGGGTCATCGTCACAGGCGGGGCGGGATTCCTGGGGTCGTTTGTGATTGCCAAACTCAAGGAACGCGGCGCGACGGATATCTTCATCCCGCGCATCGAGGACTATAACCTCGTGGACCCCAACGACATCCGCCGCATGTACGCGGACTCGCTCCAAGGCATCGACCCGAAGAACGTGGTCATCATCCATCTGGCGGCCAACGTGGGCGGCATCGGCGCCAACCGCGAGCATCCCGCCGAGTTCTTCTACGACAACCTGATGATGGGTGTGGAACTGATGCATCAGGCCTGGAAGAATGGCGTGGGCAAGTTCGTGGCCATTGGCACGGTCTGCGCGTACCCCAAGTTCACGCCCGTCCCGTTCAAGGAAGATGACCTGTGGATCGGCTACCCCGAGGAGACCAACGCGCCCTACGGCCTGGCCAAGAAGATGATGCTGGTGCAGGCGCAGGCCTACCGTCAGCAGTATGGATTCAACGCCATCTTCCTGTTGCCCGTCAACTTGTATGGTCCGCGCGATAACTTCAACCTGGCGACCTCGCATGTCATCCCCGCGCTGATCCGCAAGGCCATTGCCGCCAAGGAAAACGGCGACGCGGAACTGCCCGCCTGGGGCGACGGCTCGCCGACGCGCGAATTCCTGTACGTGGAAGACGCCGCCGACGGCATCGTCACCGCCGCGGAGAAGTACAACGGCGACCTACCCGTCAACCTGGGCTCGGGCTACGAGATCTCCATCAAGGACCTGACCGAGATGATCGCACGCCTCACGGGCTTCGAGGGCAAGATCGTCTGGCAGACCGACAAACCCAACGGCCAGCCCCGCCGCGGACTGGACGTCAACCGCGCGAAGGAACTTTTCGGCTGGAGCGCACAGGTCCCGTTCGAGGAAGGCATGCGCCGCACGATCGAGTGGTTCAAAGAGAATCGCGAGAAAATCCGTTAGAACGTTACAAGGTTTGAAAGTTTGAAGGTCGAACATTTCAACATTCAAACCTGCAAACCTGGAAACTCAAGAATGACAGAAATCGTAAAACACGAACCAACCACCATCTACATCAAGCCATCCAAGGGACTGGCGGCGTTGAACCTGCGGGACCTGTGGGTGTATCGCGAGTTGGTCTATTTCATGGTCTGGCGCGATGTGAAGGTGAAATACAAACAGACCCTGCTGGGTATGGCCTGGGCGGTGATCCAGCCTGTGATGACCATGCTGGTCTTCACCTTTCTGTTCGGGAAGGTGGCCAAGCTCCCTACGGACGGCATCCCATACCCCGTTTTTTCGTTCACTGCGCTGCTGCCGTGGGGCCTGTTCACCACGGCGCTCAATCAGGGCAGCCGCTCGTTGGTGGCGCACAACAACATGGTGACCAAGATCTACTTCCCGCGATTGATCCTGCCGCTGGCTTCAGTCCTTTCGGGCGTGGTGGATTTTGCCATCGCGTTCGTGATCCTGATCGGCCTGATGCTCTACTATCAGGTCACGCCCGCCTGGCATTTGCTGTGGACCCTGCCTTTGCTGCTGGTCATGACGGTGGTGACCGCCCTGGGCGTGGCCCTGTGGCTCTCGGCTGTCAACGTCAAGTACCGCGATGTGAACCAGGCCCTGCCGTTCCTGACGCAGTTCTGGCTATTTGCCACGCCTGTGGCCTATTCGGCCTCGGTCATCTCGGCCAAGTGGCAGCTTGTCTATTCACTGAATCCGATGGCGGGGGTGGTCAACGGTTTCCGCTGGGCGTTGCTCGGCTCGGGCAATGGACCAGACCTGTCGTTCTGGGTGTCGGCTCTCATCTCGGTGGTGATCCTCATCTCGGGCCTGTTCTATTTCCGCAGCATGGAAAAAACCTTCGCGGATACGATCTAACATGACAACAGCAATCAGTGTAAAAAATCTCGGAAAACAATACCGCATCGGCGCAGCGGAGACCAAGTTCCGCTATAACATGCTGCGCGACGTGATCGTGGACACCGTGGCCGCGCCCGTGCGCCTGGCAAAAGCCATGATTGGCAAATCCGACCGCCGCATGAATCAGAACTATGTCTGGGCCCTGAAGGATGTCTCCTTCGACCTGGAAGAGGGCAAGGTGCTGGGCATCGTCGGTCGCAACGGCGCGGGGAAATCCACCCTGCTGAAGATCCTCTCGCGCGTTACGGAACCCACCACGGGCGCCGTCAGCGTGCGCGGACGCGTCGGGTCGCTGCTCGAAGTGGGCACGGGATTCCATCCCGAGCTGACGGGCCGCGAGAACATCTATATGAACGGCGCCATCCTCGGCATGAAGCGCGCTGAGATCGACAGCAAGTTCGACGAGATTGTGGAATTTTCTGAGGTCACTCAATTCATCGATACGCCCGTCAAGCGTTATTCCTCGGGCATGTACCTGCGCCTGGCTTTCGCCGTCGCGGCGCACCTTGAGCCTGAGATCCTGGTGGTGGACGAAGTGCTGGCGGTGGGCGATGCCGAGTTCCAGAAGAAGTGCCTCGGCAAGATGGGCGACGTGGCTCAGCAGGGACGTACCGTGCTGTTCGTCAGTCACAACATGTCGGCCATTCTGCGCCTGACGCAGGAAGCCATTGTCCTCAACAAGGGACAGATGATCATGCGCGGCCCCACGCAGGAAGCCGTGGACTTTTACCTTTCCTCGGGACAGTCGCAGGCGGGCGAGCGCGTTTGGGAAGCGGACGAGATCCCGGCCGCGAGCGCGCCCTTCAAGCCGATCAGCCTCAAGGTCAAGGATGCGCGCGGCAAGGTGGTGGACACCGTCCGCTCGACCGAGCCTGTCACCCTCGAATTCGAATACGAGTTGACGTCGCCCATCACGGGACTGCGCGTCGGCTTTTATCTCAGCACCATGCGCGGCGAGTATGTGTTGACCTCCTTCGACACGGACACGCCGCACCTGTTCGAGCAGTTCGACTCGCGCAAGGCGGGCCGCTACGTCAGCCGCGCGCAAATCCCCGCGGATATCTTCAACGAAGGCCGTTACAGCGTCGGCGTCAATGCCAGCTCGTTCGGCGTGCGCCGTTACTTCATGGACGAAAACGCCATTGCCTTCAACGTCGACATCAGCGGCGCGCCTGGCACGCAATGGCCCGAGATGCGCGTCGGCCCCATCCGCCCGAGACTCGAATGGAAGATTGAAAAGATTAAGGAATAGTAATTGGAGATTGGTAATTACCAATCTCCAATTACCAATTACCATGAATAAGACCCTCCGCAATTTCCTCGGTGAACTTCCGCTGGCTGCCGAACTCGACTGGTCGCTGCGACAGAAGAACCGCGCCCGCAAGGATCACTACAACCTCGATCGCCTGCAGAAGTCTCTGCCCGCCGCGGTCGAGAAGACGATTCCCTTTGCGAATAATGCCAAGCCTGGCAAGAGCATTTTGTTCTTCGCCACGCTGCATTATTGGGTCGAGCAGTCGGCGTATATTTCGCTCGTGCTGGCGGGGCAGGGACACAAGGTCACGTTGATGACTTTGCCGTACTCCGAATGGCACAAGCAGATGGACAAGCTGACCCAGCGTCAGCGTGCGCTTCACACGCGGGATGCGCTGTCTGCGCTATCTCCGCTTGTGAATCACGTCTCCATGCTCGACTTCAAGCCTGTCTCCGTTTTACCGAGCCAACTCCAGGCTGACGTCGAAGAGATCTCCCTCTGGGACGCGCAATACACCCTGATGCGCGAAGAAGTGGACATGAACGATGCGGGTGACCGCGCGCTCTACAACCTGCGTGTTCAGCGCAATACCTTCGCCGCCCGCGCCGCCCTCGACTGGATGCAGACCCACAAACCCGACGCCGTGCTCGTCCCGAACGGACTGATCCTCGAGATGGGCATTGTCTTCCGTGTGGCGCGTTATCTCGACATCCAAGTCATGACCTACGAGTTCAACGATCAGCGCGAACAGATCTGGCTGGCGCAGGATTCGTCCATCATGCGGCAGGAGACCGATTATCTGGTCAAGGCGCGCTGCTCCCAACCGATGACCGATGAGATGTACCAACGTCTGGCCGACCTCGAGAACGCACGGCGTGGCGCGCGCGTGTGGGGTAAGTCGAAACGACTGTGGCAGTATGTCTCGTCACAGGGCGCGGATAACACCCGTCAGATGCTCGGCCTCGACAGCCGCCCCGTGGTGATGATCGCCGCCAATGTCCTCGGCGACAGCCTGACGCTCGGCCGCAACGTCTTTGCCGAGTCGATGTCCGAATGGATGACGCGTACGGTCCAGTTCTTCGAGAAGCGGCCCGAGGTCCAATTGGTGATCCGCGTCCACCCTGGTGAAACGCTCGTCCCGAAGGCGCGCTCGATGGGGCAGGTGGCCCGCGACGCGCTGACGGGTCAGCCCGACCACATCCACATCATCGGCGCCACCGACAAGATCAACACCTACGACCTGATCGAGATCGCCGACCTGGGGTTGGTCTACACTACCACCGTCGGCGTGGAGACGGCCATGAACGGCCGTCCCGTCATCGCCTGCGGCAATACGCATTATCGCAAGCGCGGCTTCACCATCGATCCCAATTCTTGGGACGAATACTTTACCGCGGTCGAGGCCGTGCTGGCCGACTTCGAAGGTCACCGCCTGACCGAAGAGCAGACCGCCATGGCCTGGAATTACGGCTACCGCTTCTTCTTTGAATATCCGCGCCCATTCCCCTGGCGCCTGATGAACTTCTGGGACGACCTCGACGTGTGGCCCATCGAACGCGTGCTGGGCGACGAAGGCATGACCCAATTTGCGGATACGTTCGGCTTTCTGGTTGGCGAACCGTTCACGTGGAAATAAATTTTGGTAGGGACGACCCGACGGGTCGCCCCTACAGGAATCACTATGGAAAATTCAAAACAACAAGTGCGCGAATTCTATGACCAGATCGGCTGGTCGCAGGTCGGGGACGGGCTGTATCAGAACGCCCGTTACGAGGACCTGCGGCCCGTTTCGCGCGACTACATCCACAACTGCCATTTGCGCGTCAACCGCCACATCGCGCCGACGGGCGACTTTTTGCTGGATGCGGGTTCGGGTCCCGTGCAGTGGCCCGAGTACCTGACTTACTCCGAGGGCTATCGCTTCCGCGTCTGTGCGGATATCTCCATCACGGC